>JANQNV010000025.1 GCA_028279425.1 Longimicrobiales bacterium
GCCGGCCTTCACCGGTCAAGATCCAGTCGGTACCGTCGAGGGCCTCGGCGAAGCCCACCGCATCGCAGATCCTGTCGATGCCCCGAGCGAGTGTGGCCCCCAGGAAGGCCACCGCGCCGGCGCCGAGTCCCCCGGCGGCGCCCCCACCCACGAGCCCCGCGACCTCGATGCCGAGGTCGGCCCGGATCCGCTCGGCGAGGTGGGCGAGGCCGGCCTCGAGCCGCTCCACCTCGTCGGGACCCGCCCCTTTCTGAGGGCCGAAGATTCGGGCCGCTCCGCCCGGGCCGAGCAGCGGATTGTCGACGTCGTACAGTGCCGTGACCTCGGCTTCCAGCGGCTCGGGGGGAGGCTCGACGTGCGCGATGTGCTCCAGGCCACCACCGCCCTGAGCGACCGGCCGGCCCCCGGTGTCGAGGAAGCGCCATCCAAGGGCGGTTGCGGCGCCGGTGCCCCCGTCAACGGTTGCGCTGCCCCCCAGCGTCAACCAGATGCGTCGCGCGCCCGCCTCGATCGCGGCGGCGATCAGCTCGCCCGCACCGGCCGTCGTCGTGCGGAGCGGGTCGCGCCGCTCGGGGGGCACCAGCGCCAGGCCGCAGGCCGAGGCCATCTCCACGACCGCGTCGGGCCCGTGCTCGGGAGCGTCCTCGAGGCGAAGCCACGCAGCCTCGACGGAGCGGTCTCCCAGCGGATGTGTCACCACCTGCCGCTGCGCGGTGCCGCCGAGCGACGACGCGAGCACATCGGCCGTGCCGTCCCCACCGTCCGCGAGGGGCACGGACCGCACGTCGACGTGAGGAGCGACCTCCCGGATCGCGCGTGCCACGACGTCGCCCACTTCACGCGCGCTCAACGACCCTTTGAAGGAGTCGGGCGCAATGACGACGCGCGTCACGGCGGGCCAGGCATCGATCGCGCAGTCATCGAGTGGGTTGGCTCCAGGGTCGGGTGGTCGGAGAGGTGTCGGTGGGGCCAACGTGGTGGGTCCGCCGGGTCCGGACCAGGCGGGCGGGGCGTACCGCTGGCGGTAAGGCTGCGGTACGTGGTATCGTGACGCAGTCTGCGGAGAGTCCGTCGGGAAGGGGGGAGCGATGCGCAGGGTCACGATCACGCCACATCGATGTGTGGGGCTAGCCCCGTTCTGGTCGCCTGCAGCCCGACCGATGCACCGCGGTCGGGGGCACTCGATCCGGCGATATGCGGATCACGGAGGTGAGGCAGAGCGAGATGTACGTCTACGTCAACGATGACCTCGGTGTGTCGTATGTGGTGCGGCTCCGCATCGAGAAAGGCGGCTGAGCGTGGGGACCGGTTTCCTGATCGCGATCATCGTCGGGTTCGCAACGCAGCTGTCGCAGCCGGTGCCCGCTCCTGACGATCGCTGGCCGGTATCGTTGGAGATCACCATGGGCTACGGCGTGGGGGGCAGCAGCGGTGAGTATCGGAGAAGCGGTGGGGGCCCTGCGGTGGACGTGCTCGTGGCCGCTCGCCTCCGCTCGACGTTGCGTGGCGCCTGGGTCGGAGCGGTTTCCCTGGCGGCACAACCCATCCTCGTTTCTTCGGACGATCGGTGCATCCCGGCGTCGGACGGGGGGTGTGTTCCGGACTTCCCCGGGCTCCCGGTCGTTTCGCTCCTGGGCGGATGGGAAACCGCCGGGGGAGCGCAGCGAGTGATGGTGGGTCCGGGGCTCACCACGGAGGTGGACTGGCGAAAGTCGAAGCTCGTGTGGGTCCTGCGCGTCGACGGTGCGCTACCCATGACGGGGCGGATCTCCATGGTCGGCTCGATCCGTGGGACACTCGTGCCCTCGTTCCAGGGAGCGAGCTTCCGCCAGGGGTCGCTGATGGCTGGGCTCCGGATTCGGTGAGAGGGATTCGTGGGTCGCTCGTACCCCTCGTATCGAGGCGACAGCTTCCGGCAGGGTGCGATCATGGCGGGGCTGCGGATTCGCCAGGTATCGTGAAGCTCTCCGCGATTCTTGTCGTGCTGGCCCTGGCGGGGGCCTGCCAACCTACCCCCACCCCCGAGGAGGCGGCCGCCGTCTTCGTCGTCGAAGACATGTTGGGCCGCGTTCAGCCCGAGGGAGCCTCCATCACCGACCGCTACATCGGCTCGACGTGGCAAGGGCCGCCACCGATCGGACCGGTGTACCCAGTCGTGGTCGAGACGTCCGGGCTTCCCGCTCTCTCGTCCGAGGCATGGCGTTCCGAGGACTCCGCGCGGCTCGTCCTCAACCTCTTCCGTCCCGTTCGCCTGGGAGGCGACTCGATGCGCGTGATCGCCGAGTGGCTGATCTTCGAGCCGGGCGAGTCGTTCTGGGGGACCCAGTACGACTACGCGCTCGACTGCAGCGCGAGGTGTCGCCTGTTGGTGCGTCATGGGCCCGGATATCTGAACTGAACGCCATATCGGTGCGGGTAGTGCGATCTTCCTCGTTCCCGTCGGCATCATCCGTGGGCGGGATCATCTCTTCGAGCGCCGGGATCGGATAGGGGCGCTCGGTCCCAGCGGGTTCGCCCCAGCCGGGCTCACGACCTCGAACGACTGGGACGTACTCTGCGACTCCTCCAGCCTGGGCCCCGGCGGCCTCTGTCCGGCGTCGTAGCTCTGGAGGACCTCCCAAGTCAGACGGAAGCGACCCGGTAGGAGGGACGGGTCGATCTGGGCGTTGGCCGAGCCGCGATAGACCTCACCCGGTTCGATGCGCAGGGGCGCCCCGGTGCACAGCGTCCGGACGGGCGACCAGGCGAAAGCCCACCTCCCGTCAGGGGTTTCCCTCAGGAGCGACGGGGGTGGTGTCTCGTCGCACCTTGCGACGAACACGCTGCCCCGCCTCCCGTTGGAAAACTCGAACGAGAACGCCACATCGAGGAGCCCGTCGGGTGCTTCACTCACGGTCACCTCACCATCGAGAAGGAGTGTCGCGGTGGCTTCCACCAGGATCTGGTCGGAGCACCCGGCCAGAACCACTGCGAGCCCGAGCGCGGCACTGGGATTTCGTCTCGTCATGATGGATATCGAGCGGGTGCGGTGAGCGGGCAGGTTGCTCGTCGGGATACTCGGTCGCACACTAGGCGCAGCGAGCGCCCGCGTGCAAGGGACGAATCCCCTCGGCACCTCCCGCAAGATGGCCCCCCATGCCGACCAAGATGGCTTCCGCATCTCAAGTTCGTCCCGACGCGCGTAAAGCATTGGGACTCCTCTCTGTGGTACTGCTCAGCGCTGGCTGCTCGGGCGTCCCTTCCGGCCAGGACGAGGCGGTCACCGCCGTCGATAGCGCAGGCGTGCGGATCGTGACGAACGACCTCGCTCGGCTCGATCGCCGGTGCACCCTCGCTGCAGAGCCCCGGCTCACCATCGGGGACCGCATCGGTGACCCCACTCACGAGCTCTATCGCGTGTTCGGGGGCTCGGTGCTCGACGACGGTCGCGTGGCGCTGGTCGATCAGGGGTCGCAGCAGCTGCGCTTCTATTCCCAGACGGGCGATCTGCTTCGGACATCGGGTCGGGAAGGGGAGGGGCCGGGGGAGTTCTTGAACGCCTTCCTCCTGTGGAGACTGCCGGGCGATACGCTCTGGGTAGGCGACGCTCGGCCGTGGGAGTTCGAGGTGTTCTCTCCCGACGGCGAATGGGTGAGGAGCGTTCGTTCGCAGCCCGGTTACGGGAATCCGCCGCGTGGCTTCGGCGTGCTGTCCGACGGCCGAGCGATCCTCGCCTCGGACGACATCCGCCAGCGGTCTCCTGGCTTCCAGATGACCTACTTCCATCTGCTCTTCCACGACGCCTCCGGCATGCTTGTCGATACCGTGGCTGTGGTGCCGAACATTCGGTTCGGTCAGACGATCCAGGAGCCGGGCTTTCCGTGGATCTTCCCGTGGTTCGATTCCTCGGCAGAGATGGTGGCACACGGAGAGTACTTCCTGCTTGGGCACGGAAGCGCTGCCGAGGTGCGGTGGCATCGCGTCGGAGAGGGTTTGGAGCTCGAGCGAATCGTGCGTTGGACAGGTCTGGACCTGGCCATCACCCCGGCCGATATGGAGACGGCTCGGGAGGAGATCGTGGCGCAATACGCCGACGTTGAGCCGTCGTTGCGACGTCGGTTCACGGAACCGCTCCTCCACGAAGATCGCCCCGTGGCCGAGGCCTTGCCCGCCTTCGTCAGCGTGCTTCCCGGCCGCGACGAGTCGATGTGGATCCGCCTGTATCGGCGCCCCGGGGCCGGGCACGACGAGTGGGTGCGCTTCGACCGCGACGGCGCCTTCGTGTGTCGACTGCAGGTGCCGGAGCGGATCGAGGTGTACGAGTTCGGAGCCGACTACCTGCTCGCCACCGAGGAGGGCGACTTGGAGGTCGAAATGGTCACGCTGTACGACACGTCGCTGGAGGGGTAGGTGCGCCCGGCCACCTGGGTCGCTGGAGCCCTCGTGCTCCTCGCGTGCTCCGATGAAGCCCCGGCGACTGAGGACGATGCAGACACATCGGACTCCCAATCCTCGGTCCAGCAGCCGTCGAGCGGGCCCGTCTCCTGGAGGGTCGACCCTCTCCCCTCGTTGGTCATCGGGGACGGCGGTGGCGAAGACGACGCACTCGCCCGGGTAGCGGGGGCTCTTCGGTTCGAGGGGGGCTACGTCGTTGCCACCCAGCTTCCCCTGGGACTGCGCGTGTTCGATCACGACGGCCGGCTCGTTCGATGGATCGGGCGTGAGGGGCAGGGCCCGGGCGAGTTCCGCGCGATCTCACGGATGTGGGTGACGCAAGGCGATACGATCATCGTGTACGACCGCTTCCAGCATCGGCTGACCCGTTTTCGCCCTGATGGGACGCTGCTCGGCACCACCCGACACGACCCCGCCGGGTCGACACGGGTCGGCGATGCGAGGCCTCGCACCATCGTCGACCGCTTCTCCGACGGGAGCTACCTGTCGAGGCAAGTGGTATTCCCCGAGACGCTGGGGGCATTGCCCGGAGATACGGCGAGGGTCTTCGCGCGCTTCCATCGGCATCGAATCGGGCTTGGGGACGTCGTTGACCTGATCACCGAAGTCGACGACACCGACGTGGTATGGGACCGCATCCCGGGTGAGCCGTGGGGGTATTGGACGGGTGTACCCTTCAGCCCATTGGCGGCAGCGGTCGCCGTGGACTCGGCCCTGGTCGTAGCCAATCCCCGCGCATTCGAGTTCGACGTCTGGTCGGGTTCGGGGCGACACCTCATGCGGATCCCGGGTGAGGGCGCGCGCGTTACAGTCACGGATCAGATGTGGGATCAGGACCTCGAGCGTCGCCTTGGCGAATTCACGCGACGCGTCGAGTCGGACGGCAACCGCTTCGAGCTGAACGTCCCATCGGAACTCGCCGCGATCCGCCGCGCCTTCGCGAATGCACCAAAGCTGCCCTACCTCCCTACGCATGGGGGTCGGATGTTGGCGGGCCCGCGGAGTGATCTATGGCTCCGAGGCTGGTCCGCTGACCCGCTTCACCCCGCCACCACCTGGCAGATCGTCCTTCTCGATGGGCAGCGATTCGCGGGCACGGTGGAGCTTCCTGAGCGGTTCTGGCCGACCGCGATCTATGACGATGCCATCCTCGGAGTGCACCGGGACGACCTCGACATCGAGACCGTACGGGAGTACCGGCTCTGGAGGTAGGCTCGAACTCTAGTCGCTGCGGAGCGCCTGTGTCGGTGCGATCGCGACCGCGCGCAAGGCCGGAATGAGACTCGCGGCGACGGCTGCGGTGAGGAGGATCGTGGGGACGAGCAGACCTGCCAGCGGAGCGACGTCGATTCCCAGCACCCTGGAGCGGATCACCACGACGCCTCCCGCGGCGAGAAGGGCCCCGACCACGCATCCGATTCCGGCGAGGCGGAGGGCGCTGCGGATCACGCTCACGATGACGGTCGGGGCCGTCGCCCCCAGCGCTCGGCGCACCCCGAACTCGTGCGTGCGCTGCGCGATCCCCCACGCGAGGACCCCGTACACCCCGAGTACGGCGAGAACGCCTCCGAGCACCCCGAAGCTCCCGACGAACCAGGCGGCCAGCCGCTGGGGATAGAGGGCGCCCTGGACCGTGGATTCCAGCGGAGTTCCTCCCTCGACCGCGACCCGCGGCTCGATCCTGCGCACGATGTCCGGGATCGCCTGGAGCACTTCTGCTTCGCGGCCTGGCGCGCGAATGTGGAGGGTCATCGCGGCGCGGGCGTTCTGGCGAACAGGTAGATAGGTGAAGGGCGTCTCGGCCTCCAGGAGATGCGTGTACTTGGCGTCGCGCGCGACACCGATCACCTCCACTCTCCGGTCACCCATCGCAAGGGTCTGTCCGACTGCGTCGACACCGGGCCAGAGCCGTCGGGCGAGGGCTTCGTTCACGATGGCGACGGGTGTGGCTCCCCATGCGTCCGAGGCCTCGAAGGCGCGCCCCGCAACGAGAGGCATTCGCATCGTATGGAACCACGCCTCGTCCACGACCGAGATGGACGTGTTGGTGCGCCTCCGGTCGGCGTCATCGAGGCCGTTCGACACGTCGCTCTTCGCGTTGCCCCCCTCGAGTGGCGCGAACTGGCCAAGTGTGACGTCCTGGACGCCCGGAAGTCCGGAGACCTCCCGCACCAGCTGGTCCTGGAAGGCGAGCGTGCCGGGAGGATCGTAGTCGAGTGGGGAGAGGTCGGTGCGCGCCGTCACGACTCCACGCCAGTCGAAGCCCAGGTCGACCTCGGGTGTGGTCCGCACCGACGCCACCAAAACGGTGGCGACGATCAACAGGAAGGCAGCCGCGGAGACCTGGCCCACCGCGAAGACGTCTCGCAGAGGGGCCTTCGACGGAAGGCCGATCGGGCGGCCACCCCTGATCGCTCCCACGACTCCGGGTCGTGAGGCATGAAACGCCGCGGCCACGCTGAAGCACGCCCCGATCACGGTGGCTGAGGCGATCGCAAACAGGAGAACCCGGTGGTCGATCACGACATCGACCTGGACGCCGAGGCGCGCGGGAAGGGGGAGCCGGGATACGAGCGCCGCGCCGACCCACGCGACGGCCCAACCGCCGAGACCTCCGAAGACGAAGAGCCAGAACCCTTCGCAGGCCAGATGCCGGATCAGGCCCGCACGGCCGGCGCCCAGTGAGACCCGGATCGCGAGTTCGCGCTGTCGAGAGGTGGCTCGGGCGATCAGCATCCCAGCGATGTTCGCCGCGGCCGTCAGGAGCACCACGAAGGCGAGCAGCTGAAGGATCGAGAGAAACCCGACGAAGGCGGCCCGGCCGTTGACCCCCACCCCCACGAGTGGGGCGACCACGACCGAGCGTACGCGGCTGCGCGTTTCCATCGGGATCTCCCGGGCGATCGACTCCGCGACCGCCTCCGCCCGATCGAGGGGGACGCCCTCGTGGAGTCGGCCGAGCATCGCCACCCAATCCCTCATCCCTGCGTCGGTGGACACGTGGGGCACCCAGATGTCGTGCTCCACCATCCGCGTGGCGCCGTGGAAGCCGGGCGGGGCGATGCCGACGATGGTCAGCGGACGTCCGTCGAGTTCGATGCGACGGCCGATCGCCCCGGGGTCCTGATCGAACAGACGGGTCCATAGGCGGTCGCTCAACACGACCGACGCCTCTCCCTCCTCGGAGTAGAAGGCGCCGGCTGTGGGAGCGAGATCGACGACGTGGAAGTAGTTCCCCGAGGTCCGGGCCCCGCGCACCGAGAGGGTCCGATCATGCAGGCGCAGCGAGAAGTGGCCGAAGCTTCGCGCCGCGAGCCCCCGGAAGACCGAGCCGGATTCCTCGGCGTACCCCCGGTATCTCGAATAGGGGATCTTCCACCCCTCCCACCCGCTCGACGCCCACCCGCTCCTCAACTCGTCGACGGTGACGAGTCGATCTGCGTTGGGGAGGGGAAGGGGGCGAAAGAGGAGTGTGTTGGCGACGCTGAAGACGGTGGCCGAGGCCCCGACCCCGAGGGCGATCGTTACGACCGATACGAAGGTGAAGCCGGGTCGACGCGCGAGCCAGCGCAGTCCCATGCGAAGATCACGAACGACCGGTTCGACGAGGGGGAGCCTTCGACCGTCGCGGAGCGCCTCGCGGTGCCGATCCGCGCCCCCGAACGTCGCTCGAGCACGGCGGCCGGCCTCCGCGGGTTCGACCCCCTGCTCGATGAGCCAACGCGTCTCCAGCTCGATGTGGTATTCGAACTCCTCGGCCGACTCGGCGTCGGCACGCCGGCGGAACACAACGTGCCTCAGTCGAGCGAGCCAGCCCCTCATCCGCCCGCGGCCAGGACGAGATCGACGGCCCGCACGTAGCTGCGCCACTGGAGGGTCTCGCGCTCCAGCTGGCGAACGCCCTTCGGGGTGAGTTCGTAGAACTTCGCCCGCCGGTTCTCCTCGGTGCGCTGCCACGAGCTGGTCACCCAGCCGCGGTGCTCGAGGCGCTGAAGCGCTGGGTAGAGCGAGCCCTGGTTCACCTCGAAGCGATCTGCGGAGAGGTGCCGGATGCGGTGCGAGATCCCCCACCCGTGCAGCGACTCCAGGGAGAGCGCCTTGAGGATCATGAGGTCCAGCGTTCCGCGGAGGACTTCGCTGTCGGACGATGGGGGCATTCGGGTATCCGTTGTCGAGTTTCGACAAGAGTGGGGACGGGTAGTGTCGAAAGTCAACAATACGGGTTGGGGTCGAGCCGGGCGGGCGAACGTTGGGGAGGGTCGAGGCGGGCCGAGCCGCCCGCGACAGTGTCCGCTCTGGCGATTTCGCTTTTGCTGCGCCGGCCGACATGCTAGTGTGGAAGCTCGCGCCGCCGCCGCCTTTCGGCTCGAAGGCTTGCGCGGTGAGTCGATCCCTACTGGACTGCCCGAGCCAATGAAACGCGCTCACTGTCTACACTGGTTGTTTCTACCGCTCTGCATCGGCCTGACCGGCTGCGCCGGCGCCCTGTCGCTTCCGCTGGGCGGGGTCGCAGCGGGACGCGGGCTGCCCCTCGGGGACGGCACCCTCGAGGTCGGTAGCTCGCTTGGACTGCTGACCGACGCCGCCGACGTTCTGCCCTTGCTGGCCGACAGCGCGGGCCTCGAGGTCAATCCCCGTTCAGAGGCGGACCCGGGCGGAACCCTCCTGTTTTCGCCCCTCGGATTCAGCTACGGCGCGACCCCCTGGCTGGATGTGGGTCTCGACTTCTCGCGGGGGCTGAACGCCTTGCTCGAGGTGGTCGGGAACGAGCGGTGGGCGGTGTCGCTGAGTCCCTCGCTGTATCGACACTCCACGGATGGCGGGGGCGCGGACGGCATTGCACCTCGCCGCGGTGCGGTCACCAGCTTGGGGGTTTCCGGGTTGGCCGCCTACACGCTGGAGTTGCCCGGCGAGCGTCTCGTCGAGGTTTGGGGGGGCGGTGCGATCCGGCGGTTTTCCGCCTGGCTGGAGACCGAAGGCGAGCGTGTCGAGACGCGCGAGGTGGCGCCCAGCGTGCTCGTGGGCATCCAGTCGCGCCCTTTCGGTCGCCGTCCTGCCCGCTCGACCCCGGGAGGTGTCCGCACGGCCTCGACCGGGGTGAGCGTCGAGGCCGGATGGACGTGGCTGCCTCGCCGTGAGGACGGCTCCGCCACTGCCGTGCCCATGCTTCAGATGGCCGTGGTGCTTCGCGGGGAGCGGGTGCGATGAGGCAGCGACGTGCCGGTTCGGTCTCCGTGCTGTTCGTCGCGGTCCAGGCTGCGGCCTGGGGGTGTTCGGACGATCCGGTCCAGCCCGCCCTCGAGTCCGGCCTCGTGACCGACGCTGCGGTGTTCGCGCTGGCCGGTCCAGCGCAGGAGCGGGTGGTCCGGGTGGGCTTCACCTTCCGCAACGCCTCCGACGAGGCGATCTACTTCCCGAACTGCGACGGGAGGATCGACGTCGTCCTCGAGGCCGAGTCTCAAGGGCGGTGGGTCGTTGTCGCCGATCCCGGCTCAAATGACTGTCTCGGCCCCCCGGTGGTGGCCGATGCCGGCGGGAGCGTCCGCGGGTCATTCTCCGCCAGCGTCCGCCCCCCCGGAGCATTCCTGGAGTCCGACTTCGCCGAGGGCTTCGAACCCCCGGGCACCTATCGCCTCCGAATCCTCGACGCGGTGTTCGACTACGATCCGGGCGCACCCGGGTTCGGCACCCCGGTCGACTCGACTCTGCTCGTCTCGAACACCTTCGAGATACGGCCCTGATGGGCCGCTGGACCTGCCCCGTCTAGCGGGAACCCTGCGACGGCCGGTAGGTTGCGCCTCCGGTCAGAGCTTCTGGAGGTGGGACGTGGGTGGGCAGGCGGAGACGATAGGCGGTGAGACGCAGCGGGCGCATCCGGGATTCTGGCGTCATTGGCCGGTGGCGAAGGTGCTGGTCTTCGCCAGCATCGCCCTTGGCCTGCTTCGTCAGGCTCTCGGAGGCCCGGGGGCGTTCGGGGCCCTGGTCGTCTATCTGGCCGTCTGGAACTGGATCTCGCGCGATCACAGGAACCACCCCGGGGTCCTGAGCAAATACGGGGGCGCCGGGTTCTTCGTGTTGTGGCCCCTGCTGGTCACGTTCTATCTGATCGAGACGCGAGGCTGGAAGCGCGCGGCAACGGCCATGGCCGCGGTCGTCGGGATCGCGGTGATCTCCGCTATCGTCGGCGGTGCCCTCATTCTCCTCTAGGCTTCGCCTCGGGGGGCTGCCCTCCCCCTACTCGAACGCCTTCAGCACCTCCGCGAGCAGGTCCCAGCGGTTGAAGCCCTGGCGGCCCCAGTCGAGGCCCCGCCGTACGATCACCAGATCGTGCGACGGCACGACCAGCACGAACTGCCCGCGGTTGCCGGCCGTGGAGTAGGCGTCGCGGGGCACGTCGGTCCGGTTGTCGGGCACGAGCCACCACTGCCCTCCGTACTGGTTGCCGCGCTCGGCCGTGGCCGGGGCGGGGGTGCGCACGAAGTCGATCCACTCGCTCGAGATCAGCCGCTCGCCGCCCCACATGCCGTCGTCCAGGTACAGCATGCCGAAGCGGGCGAGGTCACGCGCATTCGTGTAGACCTGGCTGCTCAGGATGAAGTCGCCGAATCGGTCCGTCGACAGGAAGGTGCTGCGCATACCGAGCTTGTCGAGCAGCGCCTTGCGCGGATACTCGAGGTAGGTCTGGTCGTCGCCGAGGGCGAGCTTCATCGCCAGCACCCCGAGCAGCGTGTCGTAGTTTTCGTAGTCCCAGAAGGTGCCCGGCTCGCGGATCAGCGCCTGACTGAGGGCCCCGCGCACCGAACTTGCTCCCGCCCAGTACGACATCCCCGAACCCGTCGCGTACTCCATTCCGGAGTTGTCGACCACCTCGAGCCCGCTGGCCATGTTGAGCACGTGGCGCAGGGTGATGGCGTTGCGAGGGTCGGTTTCGGGCGAGCGCACCCGCGGGAGCCACTCGAGCCCCAGCGGCTCGTCGAGCGACATGCGTCCCTCGTCGACGAGCATCCCGATCAGCGTCACGGCGATGCTCTTGGCGGTCGACCAGGTGCGCGTCTTGGTGTTCATGTCCACGCCGTCGGCGTAGCGCTCGTGGATGACCTTGCCATCGTGCACGACCAGGAGGCTGAGCGTCTCCTGCTGCTCGGGACGATCGAAGGCCCAGTCCGAGGCGGCCTTCAGCGCCGCCGCGTCGACACCGGCGGGGATGTCGGCTGCCGCGTCCCGATCGCCCATCGGCCACGCGATCTGGGTGGGGTCTCCCGCGAGAGGAGCCAGCGTCTGGATCGGCAACGCGTCGATGTCGTCGAAGTCGTGGTCGGGCGGGAGGATCACGCACCCGATGCCGTCGCGAAACGCCGCCCGCATGACGGGGGGCTCGCCCGGGCGTCCCGCGCCGATCGCCACGGCCTTCCGATCCCAGTCCACCGCGTAGTCTCCCCCCTCGGCGGTGCCCACGGGGTTGCGCAGGTAGGCGAGCTCCTGGTCGAAGACCTGCTCCAGGGTGCGATTCGAGGTGAAGAGGCCGTTGCACTGCAGGATGGCCTGTACGCCGCGCTGGATCATCCCGCGTTGGAAGGCCCAGTAGTCGTAGTTCTCTTCCTGCTCCTGGGCCCCGGTTGCGGAGGGGAAGGACGACAGCAGGAGTAGGAGCGGGATGGATCGGAGGCGGGTCATGGCAGTACCTGAAAGCGAGAAGGGCCCCCGATGATAAGGTCGCTCCCGGGAGGTGCGCGAGACCGTGAAGGTCGGCGACCCCCCGCCCCGGTCAGCGCTCGATCTCGATCGTCCACTGCCGGGGCACCGTCGCTGAGGTAGCGTCCCAGCGCGGCACCTGCCGCTCGCCGTTGTGGGTGACGCGAGGCCGAATCGCCTCCGGCACCACCACCTCGAACGCTCTGGCAGGTAGAGGCTTGGGATCGCCGATGTGAAGTGCCACCGCACCGGGACTCAGCACCACCTCTTCGGATCCGTCGCCGCCGCGTACGACCACCGCGCCCTGGGCGACGGTGTCGACCCGAATGGTGATCGTCGCAGGACCCGCGCCATGGATCGACAGGTCCAGGGCGTCGCCCGGCACCTCGAAGCCGTAGCGCGCCACGGAGGGGGCCGCAGGTTCGGAGACCGGGGCGGCCGGCGGCGACGCATCGGGCGCCATGCGCGCCCAGAGGCCGGCGATCGCCGCCCGTGCCGGCGACCAGGCGACGGTGGCGAGCACGACCCCGGCCGCCGCGATCCGAGCCCACGGCACGCGGGTCGTCTGCGATGGGGCGGAGCCGGGGCTCCGCTCCGGGCGGGATCTCCGGCTCGGGGCGGGGCTTCGGTCCGGCGCCGTGGCGGTCGGTCGGGCGCCACGATCCGCCATGGCCGGCGTGGGTGCCGTCTCGCCGTCCGGGGACCGAAGCGGGTAGGGCTGCTCGTCGTCGAGGGCGAAGAGGGTGGCCAGCGCGTCGCTGCGGCGGCGCAATTGCTCGAGGCGGCGGCGGCAGGTGACGCAGCTCGCCAGGTGTGCGTGCACCTCGGTCTGGACGATCGTGCCCGGCTCTGCGTCGACGTGGGCGATCAGCGTGGCGTCGTCGAGGTGGTCGCGGAGGCTCATCGATCCTCCCGGTCGAGGGGGAGCCGCTGCGCGAGGTTGGCGAGGGCCCGGGCCAGGAGGGTTCCGATCGTGCCCGTCGTCGTGCCCAGCGCCTCGGCGATCTCGCGGTGCGCGAAGCCTTCTTCTCGCATCAGCACGGCCACTCGTTCGCGCTCGTTCAGCGCGGCCAGCGCTTCCTGCAGTCGGTGGCGGACGGATGCCTGTTCCGCCTGCCTCAACGGATCGGGGGCCGCGCGAGGGGAGAGGAGTCCAGCACCCTCCCGCGCGGCGACCTCGTCGGCCCGAGCGCGTCGTCGAGCGCGGTCCCGCACGAGATTGGTCGCGGTCGTGAAGAGCCAGGCCTTCAGATGAGCGGTGTGGCGGGGAGGGCGCTCGAGGAGACGCGTGAACACCTCCTGGGTCACGTCTTCCGCCGCGGCCGTATCGCCGGTGAGCCGGTGCACGTAGCGCGCGAGTCGCTCGGCGTGGGCCCGGTAGAGGCCGGCCGGGTCTCGCGGCGACGCGTCGTCGCCCACGATGCGGGGCGCCTCAGAACCAGACACGGAGTCCCACCGTGGGCAAAGGGAAGCCGATGAGCCGCTGGAATCGATCGATGCCGCCCATGCCGCCGATGCAGCGACCTCGATCGACCTCACTCTGGCAGTCGGTGCCCCGATAGCCGCCGAAGTTGTCGATTCCGAGGGCATTGCGGAGTCGCGCCGAGACGCCCCACCCCCACGTCGATCGGCGACGGACCCAGTCCAGGCCGACGTCGAGGCTATGGTAGCTCGGGCCCCTCGCGGCCCCGGCGGCCCCCCGCAGCTGGTAGGGCCCCGGGGCCGCGCACGCGTCGGTCCGCCCCAGATCGTCGAGGCAGGGGTCGTCGAGCACGCGGGTGAAGGGCGCGCCGGAGTGGGCGCGGAAGGCGGCCGACGCGTTCAGCCCCGCCCCTACCGCCCAGTGGAGTACGGCCGAGACGGCGTGCGTCCGCTCGGCCGGGGAGGGGTATCGTCGGCCGGATGCCTCATCGCGCGATCGCAGCCAGCTGTAGCTCAGATGGCCCGTGACCGGGCCGATCGGCCGCCGTGCGAGGAGTTCGACGCCGAAGGCTCGATTCTCGCCAGCCGTCCAGGCGACGGGCGCAACGAGTACGGCGCCGACGTCGGGATTTCGCACGGTCATTCCGGAGGTATGGCGGAACCAGAGGTGGCCGGAGATCCAGGTGCTCCAGCCGACGGGGCGTTCGACCCCGGCGGTGAAGACGTCGGTGGTGAGGAGCGGCGTATCGGTCCCGGCGAGCGTCCAGGCGTGGCCGAAGGTCTGGCCGGCGCCGAACGGTGTACCGGCCGCGTCGATCTGCTGCAGCAGCTGCATGCTCCGACGGCCCGCGAGCGAGAGCGTGACCCCGGAGTCGAGGGTGGCGCGAACCGCGAGATGAGGGGCGACCCGCAACGACTCCCAGTTGGGTACCGAGGGGCCGCCGTCGGCCCGGAGTCCCCCTTCGATCTCGAGCCAGGGCAGGGGACGGGCGCGGTGACTCGCCCAGACCGAGGCGTTCAGCGCGCTCGCATCCTCCGCTCCCAGCGATCCGGCGCCGACTGCCGCGAGACGAGAGCCCGAAGCCGCGGCTCGAGCGACGCCTGCCGCGGCGAGCGTCTGCCGCACCACCTCGGCCCCGAAACTCACGCCGAGCCCGCGCGTCGGTGCGCTCTCGAAGCCGATCCTGGCATAGCCGATGTCCGTGCGTCCTTCCTGAAGCACGACGACATCGGGGTCGACCGGCTCGATGCCCCCGGCGTCGGTCCGTGCTACCTCCGCCTCGTACCGGCTGTGGCCGAGCAGAACTCGGTATCCGCGGCCGGGGCGTGACCAGGAGAGGGCGAGCTGTTCCAGTGCACTCCCCCACTCGCCCTGGCTTTCGGCGATCAGAGCCGCGGCATTCCCGCCCAGGGCGTCGCCCCCCCGGTAGACGCTGCCCTCGAGCAGCAGGTCGTCTCCGAGGGCGGCATCGAGGCGCCACAGGCTGCTGCCGGCGCGGTAGTCGAACGGACCCTCGGGATCGAAGCCGTCGTCGACGAAGGTGTTCCAGATCCGATCGAACCAACTGCGGCGTCCGGACACGAGGATGCCCGCGCGGTTGGACAAGAACCGATGCTCGGTAAGGGCGTGCGCGGTGCCCAGCCCGAGCTCTGCGAGCAACGGCAGGCCCTCGGCGCTCTCGGCGGGTCGGCTTCGGAGCCGGACCACACCTGCGGCCCCTTCACCGACCGACACGGGACGTGCTCCGGGGTGAAGGAAGACGGCTCCGGCAGCCGCGGGGGCGAGTGCCGTCAGCGTCCCCCCGGCGAAGAACGGCTCGAAGACGGGGAGGTCGTCGAGGTACACGCGCGTGTGACCCCAGGGGCTGCCCCGCGTCCAGAGTTCCGCGGAGTAGTCGTCGCGCGTGGACATGCCGGGTGCGGCCTGAAGCGCGCGCAGCAGGTCGGGCTCGGGGAAGCTCGCGGCGGCGCCGATCTCGCCCGCGGTGAGGAGGCGTGTATCGGTCTCGACGAACCGCGCGCGGGCGACGTCCAGAGCCGATCGCACGGCGGCGGAGGGCGACTCGCGGCGGACGTTCTGGCGGCCGAGCGCGGGGGCATCGGTCGAGACCGCGAGGGGCTCCAGGCGAATCGGCTCGACCTCCAGCCCGACACTGAGACGGGGAAGACCGCCTCGGGAAAGCCGCACGTCGACCTGCTGTGGACGGTAGCCGATGCGCTCCACACGGAGCCGGTAGGGGCCGGGCGCCAGCCCGCCGAAGGTGTAGGTGCCATCGCCGGCGCTTTCGGTGGTGCGGGCCGCGAGCTGAGCGACATCACCGCGAGGTCGGCTCAGCACACCCCATTCGGCGGGCTCGATCACGATCACCGCGCCCGCGAGGGGCGTGCGGCTCACGGCATCGAGGATTCGGCCCTGGATTCGACCCGGCTCGTCTTGTGGAACGGCGGGAGAGAGTCCCACCGCGGTCGCCATCACGAGTGTCGGGATCATCACGTCTGTCGCGTCTCCTGGCCGAGTCGCCCCTCCACACCGTACTGCCGACGAGGGACGAGCGTTACCTCGACCTCTCCAACGATCGAGCGTCCGCGATTCTGTCGCGTGACAGAATCCGCCCCCTTCGCGCGTTGCCGGGGTGGACTGAACGCGACGTTCGAAGCGACGACAGGGAGGGAGACGATGCGTCGATGGGTGTGGATCGCAGCTTTGGTGTGTGGAACTGTCTGGCTGGGCGGATGCGGCGACGAGACTCCGACCACCCCGTCGGAGGTGCGGATCGGCCCGGTGGTCACCTTCGCCGACCACCGGGAGATCTCGATCGATTTCGCGAGCAACGGGGCCGTCCTGACGGGAACGCTGTACCTACCGCTCACGGGCTCCGGGTTCGCCACCGTGGCCGAGAATCCCGGCAGTAGCTGGGAAGAGCGCAGCACATGGGCCGATGTGGGGCCCTTCGTCGAGACCCTCGAGGTCGGTGTCTTCAGCTACGACAAGCGTGGGTTCGGCGCATCGGGGGGGAGCCCCGTGAGCGTCGAACCCAATGCCGCGTTCGACGCCCTCGCCGACGATCTGGTGGCGGCGGCGCGCGCGCTGCGCGATGTCGGGCTGGTGCGCAACGATCGCATCGGCGTGCTCGGCTCCAGCCAGGGAGGCTGGGTCGTGCCCCTGGCCGCCAACCGGGACCGTACGACCATCGGCTTTGCGCTGTCGTTCGTCGGAGGTGCGGTCAGCACCGGGCAGGAAGGCCTCTTCGACGATTTGAGCGGCTACTCGGTCTGTGAGCGTTCCGAGCTGTCGATGGAAGAAATCAATCAGCGGATGCGCGAGGCCGGGCCCTCGGGATTCGACCCTCGCCCGTCGCTCCTGGCCATGCAACAGCCTGCGTTGTGGCTCTACGGGGGACTCGACTTCAGCCACCCCGCCGAGTTCTCGGCTGAACTCCTCGCCGAAGTCGACGGGGTGGCCGCCAAGCCGTGGACGGTCGTGATCGTTCCGGACGCGAATCACGAGGGCATCGCCGGCGGGACGATCTGTCAGAGCGAGGGCCCCCGGGCCGACTACATCACGCCGCTGGCCGCCTGGATGAACGACCTGTTCGGAACGTGAGTGTCGCGATCAGCCCGGACCCATGGAGCGCAGTCGGTACCCCTTCGGCGGCTCGAAGGCATCGGGGTCGAGGTCGCGCTCGGTGACGGACTCCAGGGTGGACTCTTCTTCGAGCGCCCCACCCTCGAACGAACGGGTCACGACCGGGAAGCCGTCCAGATCCATGAAGCGGCGCATCACGTTGTCCTCGCCGAACAGGTCGTCTCCCTCGCCGCCCAACTGTCCACCCAGTGCATCGGTGATCTCTTGCATGAACGCCGCCAGATCCTCGAAGACGATCCGCGCGTCGGCTCCGCCTTCGAGCTCGTCCCACGGGGTGATCCACAACTCCTGCATCACGACCCCCGCACGGAGCTCTTCCACCTTCGTGGTGCGGTACCCTTGGTGCGTGGCCCGTTCGCCCGTGTGCCGGTACTCCGGCGAGATCGCGGGGGCAACTCCGGCTCGTCCCACGGCCGCACCTCCCACCGCGGCTCCCCACACGGCCTCGCCGGCGACCGAGGCGCCGGCGTTTCGGTCCCGCAGCATGGCTTCGAGCTGACGCCGCTGGTTCTCGGGCATCTGCTCCAACACCTGGTCGGGGATCCCCATCCCCTCCACACTTTCCAGGGCCGCCGCCACCTGGCCCGCCATCGCTCGAACGGCCTCCTCGTCGATCACCATGTAGCTGCGTTCCTCGTGGTCGACCACGACCAGTTCACGGCGGTCTCCCCTGAAGATCATCTCCTCTTGGGGGGCTCCCCCCGCTCTCGACGCCACCGTCATCTTCAGGTTGGGGAGTTCGACCACCATTTCGGTGCTCTCGGTCTCGCCGGTCGTGAGGTCGGTCGTTTCGATCTCGTAGACCGGCCCCCAGCTCGAGCCCAGGCCTCCGATGCCGAGCAGGGCGACGGACCCGAGCACTACAGCGGCGCTCCGGGTGGGGAGGAGTGAGGTCACGGCGCGGGGGCGCGCCTGTCGGGTCGAGCGGGTGGATCGGCCGCGTGGCTTGGGCTGTGTCATGCGTCACTCCGGTATGCGGATCGTCAGGGCTCCGACTGGAGATGTGCGATCCGGCGTCCGAAGGGCCCATGACGTTCGCTCCCTCGACTGCGCGCTCGCCTAGGCAGTCGCCGCAAGCGTTGTCTAGGCCATGCCGACGCGCTTGGCACGGACCGGTGGCGGGAACGCTGCGGATCCTTGCTCGGTACGTCATCCATGATGCGTGCTCTGATCCCCTTACCGTTTCCGCGCTGGCTCGTGCCCGGTGGGCTGCGCCGTTCGGTGGTGGGGCTTGCCCTGCTGGGGGCGGCCGGGTGTGGGGATGCCCGGGGGGTGGGCCCTCCGGTGCCTCCCCCGGTCCCTATCCAGACTCTCGGTAGCGTGTTCGTGGCGACGCGTCGGGCAAGCAGTTGGGAGGTCGAGATTCCCTACCGCTATACCAACCAGTTCGGCTACACCCTCTACCTCGCCAACTGCAACGGGCACTTTGGCCACGTGCTGGAGCGGTGGGAGGCGGGTGAGTGGGTCGCTCGCTGGCACCAGGTGCTTCCCGCCTGTGCGTCCGCACCGATCGTGCTCCCTGATCACGCCACCTTTGACCACACCCTCCACATGGTCGTGGGTATGCGCGGCAGCAGCCTGCGCCCGCGGCTCGACGTCGATGACCCGTCGGGCATCTATCGCATCGTGTGGGTCAGCGCGCTCTCGGAGTACGACGGCGACGCTCCGGGTTTCGGGCCAATGGCATCCCTGGCGGCCAGGGTCTCGAATCGATTCACTCTACAGGCGCACTGACCCCAACTTCCCTCTCGGCCTGCCCTTGTTTAGCCTCCGACCGTACACGTCGATCCCCAGCGCCTCCGGCTTCATGCCCCGCCCAAGCACGCCTCGCATTCGCCGCCTTCTTTCGTTCACGGGCGTGCTCGTCGGGGTCGTCCACCTCCTCCCGGCGGTCTCGGCTGCCCAGGCCCCCGCCTCGCTCCACCGCGCGATCGATGAAGCCGCCGCGGCCGTCAACGATCAGGTCGTCGCCTGGCGCCGCGACATCCACGAGCATCCCGAACTCGGCATGCAGGAGTTCCGGACCGCGGCCCTGGTCGCGGAGCATCTGGAGTCGCTCGGGATCGACGTTCAGACCGGGGTAGGGGGCACCGGCGTCGTCGGGGTCCTGGAGGGCGGGCGACCGGGCCCCGTTGTGGCGTTGCGCGCCGACATGGACGCCCTGCCCGTGACCGAGCTGGTCGATGTGCCCTTCGCCTCGAAGGCGCGCGCGATGTGGCAGGGGCGGGAAGTCGGGGTCATGCACGCCTGCGGACACGACAACCACGTCGCCATCCTGATGGGCGCGGCTACGATCCTGGCCGGGCTTCGCGACGAGCTTCCGGGTACTGTGAAGTTCCTCTTCCAGCCGGCCGAGGAAGGGCCGGGGGGGGCGCTTCCGATGATCGCCGACGGAGCGCTCGAGAACCCGCGCCCGGACGCGATCTTCGCGCTCCACGTCTTCCCGGGCCCGGTGGGCACCATCACGTACCGTAGCGGTGGCATGCTCGCCAGCTCCGACGCGCTTCGGATCGTCGTGCGGGGCGCGCAGACGCACGGCGCACTGCCCTGGAGGGGGGTCGACCCCATCACGACGGCGGCGCAGATCATCACGGGGCTGCAGACGATCGTGAGTCGTCAGGTCGATCTGACCGAGGCGCCCGCCATCGTCACGATCGGGCAGATCGAGGGCGGCAACCGCGGCAACATCATCCCCGACAGCGTCGTGATGGTGGGGACCATTCGCAGTCTGAATCCCGACACCCGTGCGCAGGTGCACCAGCGGGTCGAGCGCATGGCGGTGCGGATCGCGGAAGCCAACGGTGCGACGGCGGAGGTCGAGATCGACCTCGGGTACCCGGTCACCGTCAACGATGCGGCGCTGACGCAGCGCATGGCCCCGTCTCTCGAGCGCATCGTGGGCCCGGGACTGGCGATCGCGCCTCCGATCACGACCGCCGAGGACTTCTCGTATTTCGCCGAGGAGGTGCCGGGCTTCTACTTCAGCCTCGGCGTGGGAGCCGAGGACCTCCGGCTGGTGCACCCCAACCACTCTCCGCGGTTCTTCGCCGACGAACGAGCGCTCCCCATCGGCGTGCGCGCCATGGCGAGCCTGGTGGTCGACTTCTTGAGCACACCTGCGACGTCGCCGGAGGGGTAGCCTACGATCCGCCCTCCAGGAGCCCACGCTCGATGGTGACGCGCACCGCGGCGGCTCGGGAGTGCACCTGCAGCTTCTTGTAGATGTTCTTCACGTGCGTGCGCACGGTGTGCGGGCTGATGAAGAGGTGGCGGGCGATGTCGGCCTCCGTTTCGCCGGCGACGATGCGCTCGAGCAGCTCGGTCTCCCTCCGAGACAAAGACGGCGTCGAGCCGGCGTCGGGCGAGCCGGGCTTCGGATCGCGTCTCGTCGCCTCCACCGGCGTCGGCACGTCCTCACGCGGGGACTCGCGTACCGAGCGGAGGATTCGTCGGGCGACCGTGCGGGACAGGGGCGCACCTCCGGCCCGGAGATCCAGGATGCCTTCGACGATGTCTTTGGCCTCCGCGTCCTTGAGCAGGTAGCCCGAGGCGCCGGCGCGCACCGCGTCGAAGACGTGATCTGCGTCTTCGAACACCGTGAGCATGAGCACGTCGAGCTCCGGGTACCGACGGGTGAGTTCGCCGGCCACCTCGATTCCCGAACGGACGGGCAATTCGATGTCGAGCAGCGCCACGTCGGGCGCGGGGTCGAGGGCGGAGACGTCTCGCAGCAGGTCGTGCGCGCTGCGCGCCTCCGCCACGATGTCGATCTCGTCGAAAAAGCCCAGTCGCTCGATCAGGCGCGTGCGAAAGCGGTCGTCGTCGTCGAGCAGGACCACCCGGACCTTTCCGGATTCACGCTCAGGCATAGGCGAAGCGCACCTGCACGCACGTGCCGCCGCGCTCGTTGGCCGCGATCGTCAACGACCCGCCCAGTTCTTCAGCTCGATCGCTCATGCCGCGTATGCCCAGGCCGGTCCCTCCGTTGAACCCGTTCTCCGGGTAGGTACCGTCGTCGTCGATGGCCAGTGCGAGGGAAGTGGCGCCGACCTCGAGTCGCACCCGCACCGAGGTGGGGGCTGCATGACGCACGGCATTCGTGACGGCCTCCTGGAGAATCCGGAAGAGGTTGAGGGCCTGGCTCGGGGTCAGCTCCGCCTCGCCGGGGCCGTGCGACTCGAAGCCGAGTCGTACGGAGGTGAGACGCCCGCGCCGCTCCAGGTACTCTTCCACCCGCTCGGCGAAGCGCCGCACGGTGACCCGGTCGTGGTGCAGCGACCAGACCGTTTCCCTCAGTTCGGTGAGGGTCCGCCGCGCGTCGCGATCCACCGCCGCGAGGTAGTTCCTGGCGCGCGAAGGTTGCCCGGCCTCGGTACTCAGCATGGCGAGTTCGATCCCGGACACGAGGCTCGACACGTGACTGCCGACGTGATCGTGGAGGTCGCGCGAAATCCGGTCCCTTTCCCGCTGCACGCTGCGTTCGAGTTCGAGGGCCGCGACCTGCGCGCGTAGACGTCGAGTCGACAGGTGACGCGTGACGGCGAGCAGGAGGCCCAGCGCCAGGGCCGCGCCGGCTCCTCGGAACCACGGAGTGGCCCAGAAGGGCGGCGGCACCACGATCTCGAGCGAGGCTCCCTCGGGATCACCCACACCGTCCGGGCTCGCGGCGCGTACGCGGAATGTGTACCGGCCGGACGGCAAGCGCAGATACCGCACGCGGGGTTCTCGCGGGGTGTACCAATCCGGGTCCAGTCCCTCGAGCATCACCGAGTAACGCACCCCGTCGGCGCTCCCGAAGCTCGGTGCGGCGAAGTGCAGGTCGATCCCGGCATCGTCGTGCGCCACACGCACGGTGGTCCGGCCATACGCCTCCGTGACGATTACGCTGTCCCCCCGTAGCCGCTCGATCCGGTCGACCACAACCGGCGGCGCGAACGGACTCGACTGAATCGCGTCGGGGTCGAAGTAGGTCACGCCGGCCATCCCCCCGAACACGGCGACACCCCGCGGCGTCAGCGCTGCGGCCCGGCGGTTGTATTCGGTTTCGGCCAGGTCGACCCCGATTCGGTAGCTCCGTGCCTCCAGCGTCCGTTCCGGGAAGGATGCGGGCGCGCGTACGCGCACCAGGCCGACGCCGGTGCTCATCCAGAAGTCCCCGTCGGCCGTCGAAACGATCTCGTAGACGGTGCGCGCGAGCGGGCCGTCGGCGTTGGTGGCGGGTCGCAGCGCCTCGGCCGGCTCGTCCCACATCCAGAGGCCGCGATCACTTCCGAGCCAGAGACGTCCGTCGGCATCGACGGCGCCGGCCCAGAGCCCCTCGCTCCCCTGCAGTGCGGGGACATCTCCCGTCGGCACGTACACCGCCGCGCTCGAACCCGGCTCGATCACGTAGAGGTCGCTCCACGAGGTGCCCGCGACGATGCGGCCGTCGGGAAGCTCGTGCAGAGACTCCACGCGGGTGGGCCCGGCGCGGTCCACCGACAGGCGCTCCATCACGCCCCGTTCACCGGTCGATGGGTCGAGCCACGACAGGCCGTCGGCCGACCCGATCCAGAGGCGTCCGATCGTGTCTTTGGCCAGCGCGAAGACGGGTCCGCCCGAGGTCCCCGGCAGCGAGGGCCAGCGCCGCACCGCTCCCGATGGCTCCACTCGAACCAGCCCCTGCTGCGTGCCGGCCCACATCGATCCGTCAGCGTCGGCGAGCACCGCCCATACGTTCGGCACCCCCTCGTCGGGGCCGACGATCCGCTCGGGAACGCCCGACGCCGGCGAGACACGATAGAGTCCCGAGCCGAGCGTTCCGAGCCAGAGGGTGCCCGCGTCGACTTCGTCGATGGCCATGATCGGGCCGGGGGGATCGGGCGTCTGCCAGGCTTCGAGATCGAGCGTGTGGGAGAACGATCGCTGGAACGCATCGAACCGCAGGAGGCCGCGCACCGTGGCCGCCCAGACATTCCCGGCGCGGTCTTCCGCCAACGCCCACACGGTGGCGAGCGGGGCGCCGGCCTCCTCCGGCCATACGCGCTCCGCCGGCGCACCTGCGCGGTCGGACCGCCACAGCCCCGAGCCGCCCAGCCACGATCGACCGGCGCGGTCCCGAAGGCCCGCGAGGTACGCTCCACCCTCTGCAGGCGCCTGAGCAGGGGGCTGGGCCGTGACGTCGCGGCCGATGAGGTCGAACCACCCCGCGCCCTCGGCGTGCCCGATCAGCACGCGGTCACCCTCCTGCCCGAGGACCACGGTGTCCGACCAGGGCAGACGCCCTGCGGCCTCGAGCCCGACGTCGGGTGCATGGCGAATCAGCCCTCCGTCGGCGCGCACGGTCCAGATCGACCCGTCCGATCCCGCCGCCAGCCCCCAGATCTGTCGGGCGGAGGCGTCGTCGACATCGGTCGAGTCGGGCGAGTCCGTCGAGTCGGGCCAGCGCCCCTGCGCCACGTAGTCGTCGGCCGCGGGGTCGTAGCGGTAGAGACCGTCGCGGGCCGCGGCCCACAGCGTTCCCGACCCGTCTTCGAGGAGGAGTTGCGCGGTGATCGAGTAGCGGATGAACGACCCCGTCGACCGGTCGTACCGATCGAGACCCGTGCCCGTTCGGACCCACAGGCGCCGCTGCCGGTCTTCCCAGATGCGGCGCACCGTGCTGTTCGACAGGGAGGTCGAATCACCGGGGTCGTGACGAAACACCTCGAACGAGGCCCCGTCATAGCGATTGAGTCCATCGATCGTGCCGATCCAGAGGAATCCCTGGTGGTCGTGCACGACCTCGAAGACCGAGTTGTGCGAGAGTCCGTGCGAGCGATCGACGACCTCGGGACGGGGCGCGACATCAGCGAACCACGGGGGCGCGGTCTGGGCAACCGCCGGGGTCGGCGCGGAGGCCGGCATCGCGACGGCCGCCGCCGCGATGACTGGCCAACCGGTCCGTCGAAGCGACCGCACGTGACTCCCCACTGTGAACGCACGATGTAGGCGGCGGGTCGCCGCTCGGCGAAGATGCTATCCCGCCGGCTCGATGACCACCCGCCGGTTGGCCTGCCGCCCTTCATCGGTCGTGTTGTCGCCTACCGGCTCCGCCTCGCCCCTCCCGACGGTCTCGATCAGCGCTGCGTCGACCCCGTGCGTGACGAGATAGGCCTTCACGGCCGCGGCGCGTTCGGCCGACAACGTCAGGTTGTAGGCGTCGTCGCCGATCGAGTCGGTGTGGCCGGAGATCACGACGGGTTCGCCGAAGCCCTCGATCATCGTCTTCACCCGCTCGAGCTCGGGCGTGGACTCGGGCCTCAGACGTGCGCTGTTGAAGTCGAAGAAGATGGAGCGCGTGGTGTATTCGCGGTCGAGCGCGAACACCTCGGCCACCTCGACGGGGTCGACGACACCGTAGTCCACCCGAATGTCCTTGATGTAGACCGGCTGACGCTCGTTCGCCTGGGAGTAGAACTCGATGATGTTGGAACCCTCGGTCATCCGGAACTGCGGGATCTGGGCTCGTTCCCCGTTGGCATACAGGATGGCGTATCCGGTGCCGTCGCGTTGGAACTTCACCGTCACGAACTCCTCGTGGGCGGGCACGCCGGCGATCGCGGAGAGCTCGGCCCCGGCGTTGTAGGCGTGTGAGATCGAGACGCGCCGCGCCGCCTCCAGGTAGTGGCGATCGAGGTCGTCGCCGAATCTGCGTTGCCCGACCACCGGTTCGAAGTAGACCGCCACATCCCAACCCCCGACGCTCATCATCGAGAATTCGAGCGAGAAGTCGTCGGGAAGGGCTTCGGGTAGCTGCACGTGGAAGTGGCCGGTCGTGGTCATCTCGAGCACGGCGTGCCCATCGAGTTCGACCATCTGCATGTTGCCCTGCTTCCACAGGATCTCGGGCGGAATGCGACCGATCCGCACGGCGGGATTCGGCATGGTCGCCGGTCGGTTGTCGGGGTCCTCGATGTTCCACCAGGTATTGAAGACCGGCCGTTCGCCCCTCAGGTAGTCGTAGTCGATCCAACGGCCCGTACCGGGCTCTTCGCGGGTCGCCCGGGCGAGTTCGGGGTCCGTGATCGGTTGCCCGTCTTCGTCGGTGACGACGTTGCCTTCGGCATCGGTGAGGACGACGGGTTCGCCCCTCGCTCGGGCCTCTTCGACGCACGACGTATCGTCGATCGCGCAGGCGATCGCCCCTCCGATGCGCTCTTCCAGGTCGCGAACGGCGTTTTCGGCTGCGTTGCGCACCCGGTTGCGAAGGTTGGGCAGCTGCGCGTCGGCGGGGGTGGGGAGGGCCGCGATGGCCAGCGCGGCCAGAGTGGCGAGGAGGGCGGGGCGGGTCAGCGCCCCACCGGCGCTCATCGAGTCCTCCCGCTCAATGCCGCGAGAAGCTGCTTCACCTCCTCGTGAAGCTGCTCGAGTTCCTGGATCCGGCGCTCGTGCGCCCGATCCGGGCGGCCCTCGATCTGGATGTCGAGCTCCCGGATCCGATCTCGCAGTCGTTCGAATCGGAGACTCATGGGGGGAAGGCAGAACTTCAGCAGGTAAAGCTCGTACTCCATCTCGGCGACGTCTTCGCCGGTGAGCCCTCGGAGGCGAGTGACCGAATATAAGGTCATGCTCTCCTGCACCATCGTGTCCCACGTGTTCAGCATTGCCCTGAGCTTGTCGATATCGTCCCACGCGTCTTCGATGTCGCGATCGAGCATGGTCAGGAACTCGTCGCATGCGTCTCGCGCGTTCTGCTCCTCAGAGACCTGTGCCATGACCGGCGATGGTGCGACGAGATACGTCGTCGCAGCTACGAGCATCAGAAGAAGCGTGACTGCGGCGCGCGGGATGGCCATGAAGTGCCTCCGGATTGGCGGGTCGAAGCGTGAGCCGATGGCCGGGTTGGACCGTCGGGTAACTCAAGCTGGATCTCGCCCCGCTCGCCCGCCCTCCCCGGAACCGGGTATTTTCGCCTGGACCGCCTTCGCCCCAGGGAGACCGCCATGACCCGTCCGGACGCCGCCTTCACCGTCGCCGCCCCGACCCCGGCCCGCGCCCCACGCTCGTGCCGATCCGCCATCCGACCCTCTCGCGTGGCTTCGGCCGCGTGCACCGCCTTCGTGGTGGCGGCGCTCGCCGCCTGTGCGTCCGACCAGGTGGCCGAGCCGGCAGTCCTCGTCCGGGACTCGGCCGGGATTCGCATCGTGGAGGCGCAACAGACGTCGTGGACCGCCGCGTCCTGGACGATCGCATCCGAGCCCGACTGGCTGGTCGGCGAGATGGAGGGCGACCCCAACTATCTGCTCAGCCGTGTCGAGGGAGCCCTGGCGCTCGACGGCGGGCTGACGGTCGTGGCCAATGGTGCAACGAACGACCTGCGCTTCTTCGACGACCAGGGGGAGTGGGTGAAGACCCTGGGCGGTGAGGGAGGGGGACCCGGCGAGTTCGACTACCTGCGAGCGCTCGGTCGCTGCCGATCCGACGGCTTCACCGCCTTCGACATCAACTGGCAGCAGAACAGCTACCTCGAAGACGGCACCTTCGTCGACAAGACCATGTTCCTGGCGCCGTCCGGAATCAGCCCGTACGCCCTCGCCTGCGACGGTGCCGGAAACGTGCTGTTGCTCGGGTGGGGGAGGCTGGAGGGCCCTCCCGAGATCGGCTTGCACGAGACGCGCGACCGCCTGGTGTCCGTCGGCGCCCAGGGGGAGGTACGTGCCGATTTCGGTGAGCGTCTGGTCAGCGAACGGATCGGAACGCGGGGCGGGAGTTCACCGCATCCTGCGGGTCGAGCCACCCGCTTCGCCCTCCACGACGGGCGGGCCTACATCGGGTCCGGCGAGCGCTTCGAGGTGGAGGTATGGGATCTCGACGGAACGTTGCGTGAGCTGATCCGCGGTCCCCGGGTCCCCCTCGATATGGACGACGCGATGCGCGAGTCGCTGCGAGAGGATTACCTGGAGCGGAGGCTCTCGACGGTCGACGACGCGAGCCGCCGCGCCTCGATCCGCACGGCCGTCGCCGACATGGAGTGGCCCAATGCCGTCCCGGCCTTCACGGATGTGCGGGTAGACGAGCTCGGCGTGATCTGGCTTCGGCGCTTCTCGATCGACACCGAGGCGCCCGAGGCGTGGTCGTTGCTCGACCCCGACCAGGGCTATCTCGGCGACCTCGGCCTGGCCCCCCGCCAAACGCTGTTGACGGTGGGGGCCGACCATCTCCTCGTGCTCGTCCGAGACGAACTCGACGTGGAGCGTGTGGCGCGCCTCCGGCTGCATCGAGGGGCTGGAGACTAGCGGCCGAAGCCTCCGAAGCCACCGAACCCGGTGCGCCCGTCGAAGCGGTTGTTGACGATGTTGTTGAAGATCGAACCGAACTGGAAGTTGAAGCCGACGCGGATCCGGTACTGCTCGTTGGTCTGGCGCTGCTGCAGGCGCAGGAAGATCTCCTCATCGGTCTGGCCGCCCGCCGCGATGAAGATCTGGTTGTCGCCGAACGAGTAGTTGCCGCTCACATCCATGTTCAGCCCGCGGAAGAGACGCACGTCGATGCGTCCCCCGAGGGAGACATTGTAGAGGTCGGTGTCGTGCAGGAACTGCTCTCCCTGCAGGTTGACGGAGGCGTTGCCCCACGGCTGGCGCTGCGAGAATTCGAAGCGGAGAAGGTGCTCCAGCCGTGTCTCCGACGTCTCTCCGTAGATCGTTTCTTCCTCGTAGTCGCGAAAGCTGGGTCCGATCGAATAGAAGGCGGTGAGCGCGCGCCGCGTCGCCTCGACGTAGGGAAAGTACGAGTACTCGATTCCCGGAAATACCTCCCACCGGAAGTCCTGGTTGAACCTCGGCTGTTGCCCGGTCGAGCCGGTGAGACCGAGCGACCAGTGATCGGCGATCGCCTTCACGATTTCGAGGCTCGTCGAGTAGTCGTTCTGGGTGTTCTCGAACACGGTCCCGTCATCCCGCTCGAAGCGCACGTAGTCGGAGCCGAACCGGAAGTTGAAGCCGAAGATCCACTCGGGGGTGACGCGGTCGGCCGAAAAGAACCCGTTGACCTCGCGCGAGTTCTGAAGGTCTTCGCCCTCCAACTGCACGTTACCACCCAACCGGAAGAACCAGAGGTTCCAGGGATCTTCGACCTCCTCTTCGCTGACGACGCGTTCCGTCGGGTCTACACCTTGCCGCGCGACGCCCTGGACCTCGACCACATTCTGCTGGCCGTTGAAGATCGCGAGCCGCGCGAGTCCGATCTCGAGCACCTCGGTGATGCCGTCGAGGCGCTCCTGCTCGACATCGGTCCCGAGAGAACGGAACACGAGCGCGTCTTCGATACCGTCCAGGTCGGCCTGACCGATGAAGCGAATGTCGTATTCACGTCCTCCGCTCGCGTTCGAGATGCTCGCGATGATGACGTGTACGTCGGCGTCTTCCTGTTGGGTGACCCACGTGACCCAGTCGATCTCGGTGAAGTAGAACTGCCGATCGCAGCTCGGTCCCTGGCAGTCGAAGAACACCCGCAGTGGGGCTTCGTTGCCGTTGGCTTGTGAAGCAGCCGGAGCGGGACTGCAGGCGAGCACGAGCGCGGCGGCCGCAGCGACGGCGCCGAAGGTGGAAGGCACACGCATGTATTGGAAAAACCTTGTGGAGATGCAGGTTCGTTACAGCTCAATGACCGGCAGCCCCGACAAAAGGTTGAGAAGTAGGAATACGTCGCTGGATGCGACGCTCCGGCTACCGTCGGTTTGCCCTTTGGTTCCGCGGACGCGGGCACTTCGTGGGCGGGTGCGACGGGCGTTGCGTGTCGCCCGTTCACGGCGTCCGTTCCGTTCAATCGCCCAGCGCCCGCCCTCCGTATCGTGGAGGGATGGGGTGTCGCAATCGTGGAGGAGCGGATGGCTGAGGAGTCGGGTCGGTTCGGGCGGGTGTCGACGCCCGTGCGGCTGCTGCTCGAGGGGGCGATGATCGTCCTCTCCGTGTTGTCGGCCCTCGCCCTGGACGCGGCGGCCGAGGAGCGGGGTGAGCGTCGCGTGGAGCGCGAGTACCTCGGACTGCTGAAGGGTGAGTTCGCGGAGAGCCACGCGGAGGTGACGTCGGATCGGGAGGCACGTGCCGCGATCATGGCGCGCACACGCTGGCTCCTGGACTGGTCTGCGGGCGAGGTGCTCGGGGGGCTGCCCCGACCTGTCCCGATCGATAGCCTGGTCCGATGGCTCGGGGACCTGCGCGACTTCCGCTACTACACGCCGGTGCAGGTCGTGACCGAGGACCTGCTGTCGTCCGGTAGGTTCAGCGTCCTTCAGTCGGAAGAGCTCCGGCGCCTGATGTTGGCTTTCCGGCTGGAAGAAGACCGGATCGCAGTGGTTGAAGCGCGAGAGCGCACCTTCGTGGCCGATCGCATCGAGCCCGTGCTTGCCCGGCACTTGCCGCTCGAGGCGATGGAAACGGGCGTGGGGGATCCCGCGACCCAGCGCGCCGCTGTGCGCGCGCTCTTCCAGGACTCCGAGATGCGAAACCTCACCCGCATGCGCCTCGATCGCACGGCGACCGCCCAGCGGTTCAGTTCGGGTCTGATGTTTCTCCTGGAGGCTTTGGCGAAGCAGCTGGAGTCGGAGATGGAATCGGGCTGAGGGCCGCTAGCGGCCAAACTGCGCGCGGCCTATTGTGAGGGTGTGCGGCCTAGCCGCTCTCCTGGTGCCCTCAGTCGGAGGCGATCGTGAACGTCGCGGTCATCGGAGCGACGGGGAATGCGGGTCGGCCCATCGCGCGGCTGCTCCTCGACGACCCCTCGGTCGAGGT
This sequence comes from Longimicrobiales bacterium, assembly GCA_028279425.1. Taxonomy (GTDB): domain Bacteria; phylum Gemmatimonadota; class Gemmatimonadetes; order Longimicrobiales; family Gaopeijiaceae; genus Gaopeijia. The sequence continues at coordinate 29,944 of JANQNV010000025.1, forward strand.
CAACGCCTGTGCGCGCTCAGAGGCGGCCCTCGCTGACCTGGAGTCTACGATCGGTCCAAGCCCGGGGATGCTCCGGACGACGGTCGCCGATGTGGCTCGGAGCGACGACATGCTTCGGGTGTTCGGGTCGGCCGATCTGGTCGTGGGGGCCACGAGTCGATCTCAACACGGCATGACGTTGGCCGAGCTCGCGGTCGAGACCGGCGTGTCGTATCTCGGCCTCTACCTCTCCGAGCCGGCGAAGTGGGACCGGCTTCGGACACTCCACACCCGGTGCGTCGAGCGGGGCGTGATGGTGGTCGACGACGGGGGCTGGCACCCCGGGGTGCCGGCCGCGATGGTGCGGGCCGCAGCCGAGCACGGAGCGCTGTCGGAGGCATGGGTCGGGGCCAGCTTCGGCTTGAGATGGGACGAGATCGGTGTCGCGAGCGAGACCATCGACGACTTCCTCACCGAGTTGGAGGCCACCGATCCCTCGGTGTGGGTCGAGGGCGGGTGGGTGCGCGGTTTTCGACACGCGCGTCACTTCGACTTCGGAGTGGGCGAGGAGCCCGTCTCGTGTATCCCGATGTGCCTCGAGGAGATGCGCGAGCTGGCCGGGTCGGGCACGCTCGACTCCACGGGTTTCTTCATGGCGGGCTTCGGACCCGCGCTCGACTACGCCGTGCTCCCGCTCTCGATGGGGGTGGCCAAGGTCAAACGCTCGTGGGGCGCGGGGCTCTTGTGGTGGGGGCTTCGACACTTCGGGTCGTCCGACGACATCGGGGTACTGGTGCTCGACGGTCGACGGGCGGAGAGTGGCGAGGCCGTCCGCATGCGGGTGTGGCATGCCGACGCCTACGCCCTGACCGCGATTCCGGCCGTGGCGACGATTCGGCAGATGTGGTCGAATCCCCGTCCCGGCGTGTGGACGCAGGCGTCGTTCGTCGACCCGGGCCACTTCTTCGAGCAGCTCCGTGAGATGGGGGTGAACGTTGAGGCGTGAGGGGGTGGAGCGTCGCACGCGAGTCCCGCAGCGCGAGGCCCGCACATTCATGGCCGAGCTCGAGCGTTCGGGAGCTCGAGGCGTCCACCGGGGGCCGGTCGATGTGGCCGGCAACGTCGAGGTGCTCTGGCGCGAGTCTGCGGCGGTGGAGGAGTATCGCCGTGACATGGCCGCCTGGCGGGCGCCGCAGATTCTCGCGGTGGCATTCGCGCTCGCCGTCATGGTCGTTGCGATCGTGCTCGGACTGGCGTAGCTGCACGGTGCGTCGAGATGCTGAGGCGATGCGCGGGCCTCCCGGACCCGAGGTGGCCGCAGACGTGCCGGGTTCGGTCGTGCGCGAGTTCTGGCCCGCCCGCTCGAACGCGTGGGGGAGCGTCGTCATGAACGTGGGGGTCAGCGCGTTCTCGGCCTTCGCCGCGGTAACGCTTCTGGGTCGAGGCGAGCTGCTCGGGTACGCCTTCGGTGCCGTGGCCGCCGCAACGGCTTGGGGGGCTCTGCGGTGGATCCGCCGCGCCGCTCGCTCGCGCCCGTCGGTCACGGTGATGGACGATGGACTGATCGACGCCACCTCCATGGGGGCTCCCACATCGATTCGGTGGAGCGAGGTGGCGTCGGTGGTGCCGGTGCGGGCCGGGGTGGAGCTGCGATTCATCGAGGGGCACTCGGTGCGTCTGCGCCTCCACCAACGCCTGCTCCGCCTCCTCGGCGGTCGACCCCGCGGTAGCTGTATCGTCCCTACGAGCCTGCTCGACACCCCTGCGGGGGAAGTCGGAGAGGTCGTGCGTGAGGCGCACGAGCGATGGCTCCTGGAAAGCGTGCGCGATGCGAAGGCCGTGCCCGCCTCCAGCGTCGACCGCGATCCCGGAGAGGCTGTATGAAGGACGGGGCGAAGGGTGCTGGAGTGGAGTCCACGTGGAGCCCGGACGACCCCACGGGGCTGACGCCGGTTGACGAGCAGGCGGTTCAGCTGTTGCAGCCGAAGAAGTTGCTCAAGCATGCGGCGTTCAAGGCGATCTACTTTGCAGTGATCCTGGGCGGCGTGCAGGGTTGGGCCGCCGGCGACATCTCAGCCTTCTTTCGACCGGGCGTCCTGATCGCAGGCGCATGCCTCGGCGTGCTGACCGCCGTCATGGACCTCTTCTTCGTCCGCCAGCAGCTCAGAAAGACCAGCGCCGAGACCCGTGAGCAGCTTGCTGCGAACTGGCGGCTCGTGACGGCTCCCGGGTGGCCGCTGCGCCTGGTGGGGCTCTGCACCGCCATGTCGGTCGGATTCACGACCTTCGCCTTCGTGCTCACCGCGCTCTTCGAAGAGCTGCCCTCGGCCGGCGAGATGGTCTTCGAGTTCCTGCGCCTCACCGGCTTGGGCGCGGCGATACTCGTTCCCGCCGGCTTCCTCGGGCGATGGCTGCTCGTTCGTCGGCTGCGCCGCCCGGTGGAGGAGATGGGGGACGATGGGTAGCCCTCGCTCTCCCGCCGTCTGACCGGCGTCATGCGCTGGTCGAGCCGATTCGGTGTGCTCGCGGTAGCGGCCCTCCTCACCACCGCCGAGCCGGCCTCGGCGCAGTCGATCCGAGGCAAGGTGCTCGATGCGGGGCAGGGAGGGGGGATCCCTGCCGCCGACGTCGTGGTGTCCAGGCCGGGCGGGCGGCTCGTCGCGCGGGTGCGAACCGACTCGACGGGGGCGTTCGTCGTTCGCCTCGACGAGGCCGAGGGGGTCTGGGTCCGCGCGTCGGCGCTCGGCTACACGCCCGGCGATTCGTCGTGGGTGTCGCTCGAGAGCGTGACCGAGATGGTCGAGGTGGAGTTGCGCCTCGCCCCGGGCCCGCTCGAGATCGAGGGGTTCACGATCGTCGCTCGGGGGCTGGATCTACGGCATCGCGCCACCTTCGCCGGATTCCTCGATCGCCACGAGACCGCGCTCGACGTCGGGAGTGCGCGCGTGCTTTCGATCGACGACCCCGAGATGGCGACGGCGGGCAACGTCGGCGACGTGCTGAAGTGGCTCCCCACAGAGCGCGCTGGGTGCACCGTGGTGTACGTCGACGGCATCGCGCAGCCGAACCTCGACGTGCAGCGTTTCGTCATGCAGGGCGTGGCCGGCATCGAGTTCTACGTGACGCAAATGGACGCACCACTGGAGCTGAGGGACGGCGGGCCGCCGTGCCAGCGAGCATTGGACTGGACCGTGCTGGCACTCTGGCGCACGCGCTGAGACCATGAACGGCCCCACGCGTAACCTCCTCGGCTGACCCCGTGCGCACCCTCCTCGGTCTGACGGCCTTTCGAAACGCCTATGTGATCCGAGGCCTCCAGGTGTGGGCGATCCTCCGGATCGGGCTGGCGTCGGCCCACCTGCTCGCGCCTGTGCCTCTCGATCTCCCCCTCCCGGTCGAGCTGGGCGTACTCGCGCTCGTACCGCTCGGTGTCGTGCTCCACGCACGTGGGCGCGGCGAACACCTCTTCCTCGCCAACCTCGGCGTCCCCCAGTCGGCGGTCGCGTGGCTGTCGCTGCCGTGTGCGCTGATTGCCGAGGGGCTCGTGCCCTGACGGTCATCCCAACCAATCGACCCGCCTGGCCGTCTCACTCCCCGGGTGCGGGATGCCAGCGACCTCCAGCGGAGAGACGACGGGATGGGCCGGAGATGGATACTTGCGGGGACGGTAGTGCTTCTGAGCGGGGCCACCACGCTCCAGGCGCAGAGTTGGGAGCGGAGCGACGAGGGGTGGTGTGACCGGGAGTGGCGGGGTGGTGACCGGGAACGCCACTGCATGGTGATGACCGCCGAGGTCGCGCACGTTGGCCGGCTCGAGATCGACGGCGGGATGAACGGGGGCGTGGACGTCGAGGGTTGGAGCGGTGATCGGGTGCGGGTCCAGGCGCGCGTCTGGGCGCAGGCTCGGACGGAATCGAGGGCGGAAGAGCTCGCCGACGATATCCGGATCCGCGCCGAAGATGGTGAGCTGTGGGCCGACGGCCCCGATACCGACGGCCGCGAGAGCTGGGGGGTCAGTTGGACCGTCTCGGTGCCGTACGACACCGACCTCGAAATCGACACGCACAACGGGGGGATCTCGATCGCCGATGTCGAGGGTCGCATGCGGTTCTATGCGGTCAACGGTGGCGTCCACCTGGAGGGCGTCTCGGGCGACGTCGAGGGGCGCACGACCAACGGTGGGGTGCGCATCGAGCTCGGCGGTGACCGGTGGGCCGGCGACGGCCTCGACGTGGAGACCGTCAACGGCGGGGTCACCGTGCTGGTGCCCGAGGACTACTCGGCCCGGTTCGTGACGTCGACGGTCAACGGCGGGATCGACCTCGATTTCCCGGTCACGGTTCGCGGGCGCCTCGGCCGCCGGCTCGACGTGCCGCTGGGCGACGGCGGGGCGATGGTCCGGGCGGTCACCACCAACGGAGGTGTGCGCGTCGCCCGGAGCGGTTCGAGCCCGAGGCGCTGACCGCGGGGTAGGGGAGGGCGAGCTCGGCCCGAGCGGGAGCCGACGGGAGAGCCTACTTTGGTCGTTCGGTCGTGATCCGTCCTTCGACCCTGGAGGCTCCGATGAACAGAGCGCGGTGCACGATCGTGCCCTTGGCCCTTGCGCTTGCGTTGCTGGGTGCCCCTTCGGGCGGCGCGGCCCAGGCCGGAGGGGGCGAGGAGGCGCGGGCCGGCGCGGCCGAGTTCGGTGAGTCACGGGCAGGCGGCCATGCCCCGCGGGATCTGGCCTTCGGATTTTCGGGCGTCACCTACCTGTTCGAGGCGATCGACCAGGTCTACACCGACGCCGACGAACACCTCCCCGGCAACGTCGGGTTCCGCCTCAGCAAGGCCTGGTTCGGCGAGCGGCGCTGGGGACTGATGCTCGACACGGAGCTGTACCTCGGCGTCGCCGACCGCACGCTCCTCGACTCGTCGATGCCGAACACGATCTTCGGGCTCCAGGCGTTTCTGGGGCCGGCGCTCGCGGTCGGCCCCGTACAGTTCTACGCCCTCGGCGGTGTGAACCGCACCACGGTGGGCGAATCGCAGATCGTCGAGGTACCGGGTCTCGTGGTGATCCGCTACATCGGCTCCGGTGGATTGTCCAACGTCTGGGCCGCGCACCTGAACGCCCTGGCCGAGCGATCTGCCGGTACGGGTACGAATGTGATTGCGAGCATCCCGCGCTACGAAGAAGTCTCGCCTGCGGCGGTGTTCGGGGGTGCCTTCGATTTCGGCGGTGGTGGGACCGGCTTCCGACTGTCCATCGACTACCTCCCGATCTTCATCGGGCCGACCCGCAACAACTTCCGCGTGACGCTGTCGGTCGCGGGCTGATTTCGATCGGGCGTCTGGCGCTGGGGAACTGCCTGACTCGGGTGGTCCGACGAAGAGCTCGTCGATCGCCGGGGGCGGGGCGGCCGGCCGGGACCGCCCCGCGCCCGAGAAAACGCTACCAACCCTGTCCGCGGCGGCTCTGGAGGGGTGCGTGGACACGGTTCGTGGCTCTGAGAGCAGGGAACCGTGTCTGCGCAGCGAGTTTCCCGGGGGGCAGACAGGATTCATGGCGTTCCCCGGCATCCCCGGACGGTTGGCCGGGCCGGCCAACCGACACCCAAAACCATCTTCGATCCGGACACTATCCACATTAGGTCGTACCTATATACGGGCAGGCTGTCGATGCGCGCCGCGGGGCCCTTGGGGCGACCCAGCGCCGGCACCACCCGGGCCGCCGTCGTGGAGCGGCGAAAACGGGCCGCGCGAGCCCGGCCCGCCGAAGGACCTCGCGTCGGCCCGCGGAGTCACGGGAAGCCGCTTCCTGCAAGGCAGAACGGCGCGCGGCTAGGTCGCGCGCGCGCTCGCACGTGCCGGGCCCTCGTAACCGATGTACCGGCAAAAGATTGCCTTCGGCGCAGAGTCTGTTTCCTTTTTTTCGTTCGCACGATCGGAAGTATCGCGAAGAGACGCTCCACGGCTCTGGATCGGAGTCGCGAGCGCGTCGACCGTGGCACGGTCGACCGAGTGGGGCGGACTATCTGGAACGACGAACGAATGGGTGTCCACAAGGTCAGGAAGGGGCTCGACCTCCCGCTTTCGGGAGCCCCCCGGCAGGTGATCTCCGGCAGCCCTCCGGTACGACGCGTCGCCGTCATGGCCGACGACTTCCCGGGTATGAAACCCGGTTTCGAGGTCGATGTCGGCGACACGGTTCGCAGGGGCCAGCTGATCTTTCGGGATCGGCGTCGAAATGAGGTGCGCCACACCGCGCCCGCAGCGGGAACGGTCGTGGCGATCCACCGCGGCGCTCGTCGCGCACTGCTCTCGGTCGTCATCGAGTTGAACGAGCGCGAGCGCGAGGGCCGTCCCGCCGACGAGGACTTTCAGCCCTTCGAGTCGTTCACCGGCAGAGACCCCGGAGAATTGCGGGGCGACGAGGTGCGCGCCCTGCTGCAGGAGTCGGGACTGTGGACGGCGCTTCGGCGGCGTCCGTTTTCAAAGGTACCTACCCCCGACGAGGCCGCGCCGCACAGCATCTTCGTGACGGTCACCGACTCGAACCCCCTCGCGCCCGACCCCGAGGTCGTGCTCGAGGATCAGAGGGACGCCTTCGAGGCCGGTCTGCGTGCGCTCGGCCAGCTGACCGATGGCAAGGTGTTCGTCTGCGTCGCCCACGGATCATCGCTCGCAGGCGGCTTCAGGACGCCGGTCCAGATCGAGGAGTTCAAGGGGCCGCATCCTTCGGGGACCGCAGGCTACCACATCCACGCCTTGGCTCCCGTGAGTCGCAAGCGAGTGGTGTGGCAGATCGGATACCAGGATGTGGCGTCCATCGGACGGCTGTTCGAGACGGGGCGGCTCGATCTCGATCGGGTCGTATCGCTCGGCGGGCCGCCGCTCTCGAACCCCACCCTGGTTCGCACGCGCGCGGGTGCATCGACCCACGACCTCCTCGCCGACGAGGAGGCGGGTTTGGGCGACGTGCGCTACATCTCGGGCTCGGTTCTGAGCGGGAAGCGCGCCATGGGTGAGGAGTACGGGTACCTCGGTCGCTTCGACAACCAGATCAGCGTTCTCGAAGAGGATCGGAAGCGCGAGTTCATCGGATGGCTGTCACCGGGAGCCAAGAAGTTCTCGACGCTTCCGATCTACCTGTCGACGCTGAGCAGGGCGCCGATGGATCTGACCACGACGACCAACGGGTCGGAGCGGGCCATCATTCCCATCGGTATGTACGAATCGGTGATGCCCTTCGACCTGGTCATCACCTACCTCCTTCGCGCCCTCGCCGTCGGTGACGTCGAGACGGCCGAACAGCTGGGATGCCTGGAGTTGGATGAAGAAGATCTCGCCCTCTGCACCTTCGTGGACGCGGGGAAGACCGAGTTCGGTCCGCTTCTGCGCAAGAATCTCGAGATCATCGAAAGGGATGGTTGATGAAGCTCATACGTAGTCAGCTCGACCGAGTCGAGCCCCATTTCGAGGCGGGTGGACGGCTGGAGAAGCTGTACCCGCTCTACGAGATGATCGACACCATCACCTACACGCCGGGTCACGTGACCCGGAGTGGTTCGCACGTGCGCGACGGGCTCGACCTCAAGCGCATGATGTTCACGGTGGTGATCGCCATGCAGCCCGTGGTCATCTGGGCGATGTACAACGCGGGTCTGCAGGCGGCCAATGCGATTGCGCAAGGCGCGACGCCCCTGGATGTCTGGCAAACCTGGGTGTTCACCGAACTCCTCGGGATGACCTTCGATCCGAGCAACATCCTGACGTGTACCATCTACGGGGCGCTGTTCTTCGTCCCGATCGCGATCGTGGTCAATGCGTCGGGTGGCCTCGTCGAAGTGATTTTCGCGGTCACTCGAAAACACGAAGTGAACGAAGGCTTCCTCGTCACCGGAGCGCTGATCCCGCTCATTCTGCCTCCCGCCATCCCGCTCTGGATGGTGGCGCTGGGTACGATGTTCGGGGTGGTGTTCGCCAAGGAGGTGTTCGGGGGCACGGGGATGAACTTCCTGAACCCCGCGCTCACGGCGCGCGCCTTCCTGTTCTTTGCGTACCCTGCTGCGATGTCGGGCGACGCGCCGTGGATCGCGGCCAACTTCACGGGCGTCGACAGCTTCAGCGGAGCGACGATCCTCGCGCAGGCGGCGGCGGGTCCGGTCGACTTCTCCGACACGAGCGTCTGGTGGAGCTCCTTCGTCGGGCTCGAGCCGGGCTCACTCGGCGAAACGTCGGCGCTTCTCTGCCTCGTGGGCGCGGGGCTCCTGCTCTTCACGCGCATCGGGTCGTGGCGCACGATGGCCGGAGTCACGATCGGGACGGCGATCTTTGCCTTCCTCCTGAACTCCATCGGGTCCGACACGAACCCGATGTTCGCGATGCCCTTCCATTGGCACATCGTCGTGGGCGGCTGGATGTTCGGGATGGTCTTCATGGCGACCGACCCGGTTTCGAGCGCCTACACGGATGTCGGCAAGTGGTGGTACGGTATCGGGATCGGCGCCCTGGTCGTCCTGGTTCGGGTCGTGAATCCCGCGTATCCCGAGGGGATGATGCTCGCGATCCTCTTCATGAACATGTTTGCGCCCCTCATCGATCACTTCGTGATTCGTCGCAATGTGAAGCGGAGGATGCTGCGCTATGCAGACTGATGCTTTGAAGACGATCGGGTTCGCGGCCGCGGTGTGCGTCGTGTGCTCGATCTTCGTGGCCAGTGCCGCCGTGGCGCTGAAGGACCGCCAGGAGGAGAACCGGGTCCTCGATCTCCGCTCCAAGGTGCTCCTGGTCGCCGACCTGGCCGAGCCCGGGCAGCCCCTCGCTCGCGAGGTGGTCAACGAGCGCTTCGAGGAGAACCTCTCGTCGGCGGTGATCGAGCTCGAGACGGGTGAACGCTCCGATCTCGACCCGCTCACCTACGACCAGCGTGCAGCGACCCAGGATCCCGACCGGAGCGAGGCCGCACCGGCCAACCCGGCCAAGGTGAGCCGGATTCCCGATCACGCCCTGATCTACGAACTCGTCGAGAATGACGAGGTGCAGCGTCTGATCCTCCCCGTGCACGGATACGGATTGTGGTCGACGATGTACGGCTTCATCGCCTTGAGCGGTGACTTGCAACGCATCGAGGGGATCACCTTCTACGAGCACGGCGAGACGGCTGGGCTCGGTGGAGAGGTCGACAACCCGCGCTGGCAGGCCCTCTGGCCGGGTCGCCAGGCGTTCGACGATTCGTGGGTGCCCCAGATCGAGGTGATCAAGGGGAATGCGGGGCCGGTCGAGAGTGACCCCTACCGGGTCGACGGGCTCGCGGGGGCGACGCTGACCTCCCGGGGCGTGACCAACCTGCTCCACTTCTGGTTGGGTGAAGAGGGCTTCGGTCCGTTCTTGGACCGGTACCGGGCCGAAAGGGGGATCACGTGACCAAGGCCGAGCGCGAGGTTCTCCTCGACCCACTTCTGAACAACAATCCGATCGCCCTCCAGGTGCTCGGCATCTGCTCCGCTCTGGCGGTCACCACGAAGCTGAGTGTGTCGCTGGTGATGAGCGCGGCGGTCTTGTTCGTGCTCGTGGGGTCGAATGTGGCCGTGAGCGCGATCCGCAAGGGACTGCCGCCGAGCATCCGGATCATCGTCGAGCTCACGATCATCGCCTCTCTGGTGATCATCGCCGACCAGATCCTCAAGGCGTTCGTCTACGACATCTGGAAGCAGTTGACGGTGTTCGTGGGCCTCATCATCACGAACTGCATCATCATGGGCCGGGCCGAGGCCTTCGCCATCCAGAACCCGATCAAGCTGTCGTTCTACGATGCGGTCGGGAATGCGGCGGGATACAGCTTGATCCTGCTCGCGGTGGCCTTCTTCAGAGAGCTCTTCGGCACGGGTCGGCTCCTCGGCTTCACGATTCTCCAGCCGGTCACGGAGGGCGGGTGGTACACGCCCAACGGACTCATGGTGCTCTCGCCCGCGGCATTCCTGCTGATCGGGCTGTTCATCTGGGCGATCCGCTGGCGCTACCCGGAGCAGAACGAGGACGAGTTCCACGTCCATGGACTGCTCGAGGCCCACGAAACCGGTCTGCTGAGGTAAGGCGATGCTCGAGCACTACCTGAGTCTTCTGACGACGGCGATCTTCGTCGAAAACCTGGCGCTGGCCTTCTTCCTGGGCATGTGCTCGTTCCTTGCTGTTTCGCGCAAGGTCGACACTGCGATCGGGCTTGGGTTCGCCGTCATCTTCGTGTTGGGGATCACGACGCCGCTCAACCAGATCATCAACTCGACCCTGCTGAAGCCGGGGTCGCTCGCGTGGCTGGGCATCGAGCCGGTGCCCGACCTTTCGTTCCTCACCTACCTGTTCCTCATCGGCACGATCGCCGCGACGGTCCAGGTGGTCGAGATGGCGGTCGACAAGTACGCGCCGGGCCTGTACGGGGCTCTGGGTGTCTTCCTTCCGCTCATTGCCGTGAACTGCGCGATCCTCGGTGGATCGCTGTTCATGGTCAACCGCGACTACACGCTGCCCGAGGCGACGGTGTACGGCATCGGCGCCGGAATCGGGTGGTTCCTGGCGATCGTGGGGCTGGCCGCCGTTCGGGAGCGCATTCGCTACTCGAACGTCCCGGCCCCGCTGCGTGGTCTCGGTATCACCTTCATCGTGGTCGGCCTGATGTCGCTTGGATTCATGGCCTTCTCGGGTATTCAGCTGTGACAACCATTCTCCTTGGTGTAGCCGTCTTCACGGTCGTCATTCTCACTCTGGTCGGGCTTCTGCTGGGAGCCCGGAGCAAACTGGTCGAGAGCGGAGACGTTCTCATCAAAATCAACGAGGGTGGCGAACACGACGTCACGACCGCGGCCGGCAGCACCCTCCTCAATACACTCGCGGCCGAGAAGATCTTCATCCCCTCCGCGTGCGGCGGCGGAGGTACGTGCGGCGTCTGCAAGGTGAAGGTGCTGGACGGCGGTGGCGCTCTACTTCCGACCGAAGAGAGCCACATCACGCGCGGAGAGGCCCGCGAGGGGTGGCGCCTGTCGTGCCAGGTGAAGGTCAAGCAGGATTGTCAGATCGAGGTCGAGGAGGAACTCTTCGACGTCCGGCGCTGGCGCTGCAAGGTTCGCTCGAACGACAACGTGGCGACCTTCATCAAGGAGTTGGTGCTGGAGCTGCCGCCGGGTGAGGAAGTCCCGTTCCGTGCAGGCGGCTACATCCAGATCGAGGCGCCGCCCCACGTGGCCGACTACTCCGGGTTCGAAATCGGCGACGAGTACCGGGGCGACTGGGACAAGTTCAACATGTGGCGCTACACCTCGGTGGTCGAAGACGAGGTGACGCGGGCCTACTCCATGGCGAACTACCCGGAAGAAGAGGGCATCATCATGCTCAACGTCCGGATCGCCTCGCCGCCGCCGCGACAGCCGGACGTTCCGCCGGGCCAGATGTCCTCCTTCATCTTCGGCCTCAAGCCGGGAGACGAAGTCGACATCACGGGTCCATTCGGCGAGTTTTTCGCCCGCGAGACCGAAAAGGAGATGGTCTTCGTCGGTGGTGGCGCCGGGATGGCGCCGATGCGCTCGCACATTCTCGACCAGTTCCGGCGTCTCGACACCGACCGGAAGATCACGTTCTGGTACGGTGCGCGGAGTCTGCGGGAGGCCTTCTACCAGGAGGACTTCGACGAGATTGCAACCGAGAACGACAACTTCACCTGGCACCTTGCGCTCTCCGAGCCGCAGGAAGAAGACAACTGGACCGGCTACACCGGCTTCATCCACCAGGTGCTCCACGACGAGTACATCTCGAAGCACCCGGCGCCGGAGGACTGCGAGTACTACCTGTGTGGTCCGCCGCTGATGATCCAGGCCACGAAGAACATGCTCATCGACCTCGGTGTCGAAGAGAAGGACATCATGCTGGATGACTTCGGCTGATCGAGGTCCACTCCGGCCAGGCCTGAGCCCCAGGGCGAAGATTCTTCTTCCCCTGGGGCTTTTGGCGCTCACCGCCCTCACCGTTCATCGGTTCTTCTTTGCCGAGGCTCCTCCGGGCGCACCGGTCGAGATCAGTGGTCCGACGATGGGTACATGGTTCACCGTGCGCTTCGACACCACGGCCATGGAGGCCGTCGACCGGGCGCAGCTCGCCGCTGCGATCGAGACCCGTCTCGACGAGGTGAACGACCTCATGTCGACGTACGATCCCGACTCGGAGCTGTCGCGCTTCAATACGTCGATCAGCACGGAGCCGGTTGTGCTGTCGCCTCTGACGATCGAGGTGATCGAGGGCGCGCGGCAGATCAGCGATGCGACCGCAGGGGCCCTCGACGTGACCGTCGCGCCCCTCGTCGAGGCGTGGGGTTTCGGTGCGGCCGGTGAGCCGCCTGTCGCGCCGGCCGCCGATGTGCTCTCCGAGCTGGTCGAACGGGTCGGCTACCAGGGCCTTTCCGTCGATGCCGCTGCAGGTACCGTGACGAAGGCGCGGCGTGAGCTCACCGTCGACCTTTCGGCGGTCGCGAAGGGGTATGCGGCCGATCGGGTCGCCGACACCTTGGCCGCCCTCGGATTCGACCGTGTGCTCGTCGAGGTGGGTGGCGAGCTGCGAGCGGGCGCACCGAAATCGGACGGCTCCCCGTGGCGCATCGCGATCGAGCAGCCCGACATGGCCGGCCGGAGCATCCACCAGGTGGTGGGCGTCACCCGAGAGGCCGTTGCCACGTCGGGCGACTACCGGAACGTGTACGAACTGGACGGGGTCCTATATACCCACCTGATCGACCCTCGCAGCGGGCGTCCGGCCCAGCACTCGGGGGCATCGGTCACGGTCATCCACCCCTCGGGGCTCATGGCCGATGGGTGGGCGACAGCGTTGGCGGTTCTCGGCGTCGACCAGGGGATCGCCATCGCGGAACGCGAGGGGCTCGCGGCGTTGTTCGTGACGCGCCTCGATGAGACATTTCAGGGGCATGCGACGCCGGACTTCATCGCACGCTTCGGACCGCTCGACAACAGGAATTGAGCCATGTTTGCCACGATCGCCGTCACCGTCGTCGCCATCGCCTGGATCATGATCGGCCTGTCGGCCAGCGTCATCGGAGGCCGGCCCGCCTTGAAGGGTTCGTGTGGCGGGATCGCCGGGACCAAGTGCCCGTGTGGCAAGGAGCCCGGCGATCAGTGCAGCCTCGACGGAGCCGCCTGAGGCGCAGCCGGCGCCCCCCCCCGCGGCGCCCCCCCCCCCGCGTCTTCGCGCGCGAGATCG
>JANQNV010000027.1 GCA_028279425.1 Longimicrobiales bacterium
CCATGCGCCTCAGCTTTCCTCGGATTCGGGACGGGCGTAGACCGCCGAGGTGTCCCGCGCGGTGGTCAGCGCTTTTCGGTTGGCTGCGTGCAGGACGGCTTCCAGGTCGAGGCCGACCGATGACGCCATGGCCTCGATGGTTCCCAGAGCCCCTCGGACGCGCTGGTTGGCCGCATTGGCCACACCCTCGCCCTCGCCGCCGTCGAGCACGACCAGACGGTCGATTTCGGTACCCTTCACCGCGTCGACCGCCGTCGTCAGGAGGTCGGGCAGCTTCTCGGCCATGAAGACGGCGAAGGCCTGCTCGCCGCCGCTCTGGACCTCCGTGTAGAGGCGCCGGAGCACCTCCACCTGCGCCTTGCCTCGCTCCAGGATGGGCGCTGCCTCGGCCTCGGCCTCGGCTTTCGCAGCCTCGCGCTGGGCGAGCGCGGGCTCGATCACGTCGGCGCGCAGGCGCTCTTGCTCCCGGGTCACGCGCTGCGTTTCCAGCTCGCGTTGCGCCTCGACCTCGGCTTGCTCGGCCTTCACCCTGGCGGTGCGCTCGGCGATCTCACCTTCCTCGTCGAGCTGGGCCTGGCGCACGCGCAGCGTGTTCTGGGCTTCGGCCACGGTGACCGCCGTTTCGGCCTCGCGCACCTCGGCGCGCTTCCGAGCGACCGCCTGGGCTTCACGGGTGTCGGCTTCGGCGTTGGCTTCGGCGATCTCGGCTTCGCGGACCGCCTCGGCGGCCTTCTTTCGGCCGATGGCCTCGAGGTATCCCCGCTCGTCGCTCACATTCTGGATCTTCAACACGTCGAGGTGGAATCCCAGAGCAGCGAGGTCTTCACCGGCGTCCTCCGCCAGCGCCTTCGCGAACCCGAGCCGGTCCTCGTTGACCGCCTCGGGGGTGAGGGTCGCCAGCACGCCGCGAAGGTTCCCCATCAGGGTGTCCTTGGCCATGGCCTGGATCTCGACCTCGGTCTTCCCGAGCAGCCGCTCGACGGCGTTGTTGAACGTCGACTGGGGCTCCGAGGCGATCTTCACGTTGGCGATCGCCTCGACGTTGAGCGGGATGTTGCCCTTCGAGAAGGCGTTCTTCACCGAGATCTCGATGGGGAAGGTCTCGAGGCTCACGTGCTGCACCGTCTCCACGATGGGGATTCGCAGCGTGCGGCCACCGATCACCGACCGGTATCCGACCTGCTGTCCGTCGGCGAGAAGGCGGTTCTTCCCCGTGATGACGGCGGCACGGTTGGGCGGCACGATCACGATGAGCGCCTTGACGGTGGCCACCGCGACGAGGGCCGCGACAAGGAGAACGACCGCGACGACCGCGGCGGCGATCAGGGTTTCGGTTCCCATGCGTTCTGCTCCGGCAAGAGTCGGAAGGTCCGACGACAAAAGGGTTGTGTGTGGTACGGGTCAGGGCGGGACCACCTTCACCCGGGGTCCCGCGTTCACCGGCCCCGGGTCCTCCCCACCGACCCGCGGTCCCTACTCGCCCGATCCGAGGGCTTCGATTTCACCCGCTTCCAGTGGCGCGACCCGGGCGATGCTCCCGTCGATCTCGACTACGATCACCCTCTTCCAGCTCTCGGGATCCCCATGGGCGGTCGCGTGGGGGAGCGCTCGCAGAGAGAGTCGGCGGCCGCCGCGTTCGACGGCTACGGTGCCCGGGCGTCCGAGGCCGATCGGAAGCGTCACGTCGCCCGTCAAGCCGAGTAGCGCTTCGTCACCGGGGTGGGCGCCCGAGTCCGTCCGGACCAGGAAGTGGAACACCATGCTGACCAGGAATCCCGCCGCGGCGCCCGCGACGAGAGAGAAGGCCAGCGTCGTGGGCATCGAGATGCCCAGCCGGGTGAGGATCGTGCCCGTCGCGCCGAAACCGAAGAGGGCGTAGACGACGGTCCGGATCGAGAAGATCCGGCTGGCGGCGTCCTGGCCCGAGTCTGCGGCGTCGCCGATCGACTCGATCCCGTCCCCCGCGTCGCCCGCGAGGCCATCGAGGTCCAGGCCACCGTCACCGAGGTCGAGCCCGGCGTCGAAGTCCACGTCGGCCTCGCTGTCTCCCCCGAGCACGGACAGCAGGAGGAAGCCTCCCCCGAGGATCAGCGAGAAGAGATACAGAGCCGCCATGGTCGCGGGGTCGGGGTGGGTCGCGCGTCGGGGTGGCTCGCGCGGTGGAGACCGAAGATACCGACGGTCGGCGAGGCCCGCAGCCCCCGGGAGCGCGGCTCGCGGCCTTCGATAGCGAGGTCCGTGGCCTTGGGTGGCGCGGCCCGGGGCCTTCGATAGCGCGGTGCGTGGCCTTCGATCGCGAGGTCCGTGGCCTCTTGCGGCGCGGCCCGTGGGCTTCGATAGCGAGGTCCGTGGCCTCTTGCGGCGTGGCCCGTGGGCTTCGACGGGGACGGCCGCACTCTTCGACGGCGACCCGATTGACCCCGGCGGGCCCTCCGGGTAGCCTTCTGGGCTTCGCGATTTGCGTTGGCGGGAGGGCCTTCGATGGCCACGGCCGCCCTGCGTCGTTCGACAGACGGTCAGGAGAAGAGGTCATGCTGAAGGTGGGGATCGTGGGTCTGCCCAACGTGGGCAAGTCGTCCTTGTTCAATGCCCTCACGGCGGCGGGAGCCCCCTCCGAAAACTACCCCTTCTGCACGGTCGACCCCAACGTCGGCACCGTCGAGGTACCGGATCCCCGGCTCGAGAAGATTCATGCGCTGACGGGCTCCAAGACCATCGTGCCCACGGTCATGCAGTTCGTCGACATCGCCGGTCTCGTGAAGGGGGCCTCGGAAGGGGAGGGGCTGGGCAACCAGTTCCTGGCCAACATCCGCGAGGTGGACGCGATCGCCCACGTGCTCCGGTGCTTCGACGACCCCGACATCACCCACGTACTCGGCGACGTCGACCCCGTGCGCGACCGCGAGATCGTCGAGACCGAACTCGCACTCTCCGACCTCGACATGGTCGAGCGGCGTCTCGACCGCGTGGGCAAGAAGGCCAAGAGCGGCGAGAAGGAGGCGATCAAGGAGCAGGCGGTGCTCCAGAAGGTCCACGCGGCGTTGAGCGACGGTCGGCCGGTGCGGCAGCTGGAGTTCGACGCCGAGGAGCGGAAGGTCTTGAAGAGCTTCCAGCTGCTGACCGCCAAGCCGGTCCTGTACGTGGCCAACGTGGCCGAGGACGACCTGCCCGAGGGCGACAACGAATGGGTGCGTGCGCTGCGCACGTCCGTCGAGGTCGATGCGGCCGGAGACGTCGTGGTGATCTGCTCGTCGATCGAGTCCGAGCTGGCCGAGCTGGAGCCCGACGAGAAGGCGGAGTTCCTCGCCGATATGGGGCTCGCCGAGCCCGGGCTCGATCGCCTCATCCACGCTGCCTACCACTTGCTGGGGCTGCTGACCTTCTTCACCACCGGGGAGAACGAGTCGCGAGCGTGGACGGCTCGACGCGGCTCGACGGCGCCCGAAGCGGCCGGGGTCATCCACTCCGACTTCCAGCGCGGCTTCATCCGCGCGGAGACGATCGCGTTCGACACCTACACGGAGGTGGGGTCGTGGAAGGACGCGCGCGACCGCGGTTTATTGCGCAGCGAGGGCAAGGAGTACGTCGTGCAGGACGCGGACATCATGCTGTTCCGCTTCAACGTGTAGAAGGTCCCGGAGCGCCTGTTCTGGCGAGGATCTTGTCGACGACTGTGTCAATATTGTGCCCCAAGACATCCAGCTCACGCGGGGCAACCGCCTCGAGGTCTTCCCCGTCGGGGGGATCTCCCAGTCACTCACGAGGTTGGTGAGGTGCTTCAGGTGCCGAGGGTGGAGCGAGAGGCGAAAATGGGTGCTTCGCGTGCTGCGGAGAGATTTGCCTTGGCGGTTCCGCCACTGATAGCTCCCACGGCACTACGCAGAGCGCCGAGATCCCTTGCGCGCACCCCTACGGTCAAGAGGTTCATGGCCCCAGACATCTCGACCATCGCCTCGGTCATCCGCAGGTACCACTTCACCCGAGCATCGAAGGCTCGCTCAGCCAGGAATCTCGCGATCCCGACGCGGAGACTCACATAGGCGGCTAAACCGCTTCCGATCGACGTGAGTAGCGCCGTGAGAATGTGGTCACCCCGTCGGGTGAGGTCGGCTCGGTCGGCGTCTACATGATGCACTTCGACTGGTCCCAGCGCATGGAAGCCGATGGCGTGCGGACGACCATCATCAAGGCTGGGCGCCACAAGGCAGAGGGACACCCCTACGCACCCCTAGGTGACGACGCCCAGGCCCACTTCCAGAGCCTCGTCGACGATCACTACCGGACCTTCGTGCGGAACGTCGCGAAGGGGCGCGGAACCTCCACCGCCGCGGTCCTCGGCCAGGGCCGGACCTTCACGGCTCACCGGGCGGTCGAGCGGGGCATGGCCGACCGGGTGGCCACACTCGACGACGTGATCGCCGAGGCGCAGAAGGGCAGGGTGCCGGCGCGTCGACGTCGGGCTGAGATCTCGGCGTCAACGCCGAGCACTCTCCGCACCGCTAATTCGCCGCGGCTGACGAGGCCGAGCGGGCACTGATCCGCCGCGTTGCGATTCACGAGTCGGGCCACGCCGTCGACTTCCTGCTGGACGGCGGCCGACACGGCCTCGGCCTGAAGATTGGCGACGACGGGAAGTTGAGCGGAGGACGGGCCTTCTCGAAGCGGTCGCCGCGTCGCACCGATGTCTGTTTCGCCGCTGGGATCGCGGCCGAGCTCGAGCACGGGTTCGGCGATCAGTCCGGCCGGGGCGCCAACCTCTATCGCCGCGAGATCGAGGCGGAGGCCTACAGGACCGGCAGGGTGGTCGACATCCCGCGAGCGACCTCCGCGGCTCGGCACCTGGTCGCGCCTCACTACAGCGGCATCCGGCGGCTCGCTCATGCCCTCGAGGCGTACGGGTGGGTCGACGGGGCTGAGGCGGCGCGACTGCTCGGGATCGAAGCCGCATGATGGGCGGCACGCACGCACTGGCGGTTCCCGGGGGTGAGCGCAGGGCGCGCCCGAGAGGGCTTCTCCCGGCCCGTTCGGCCGTCCCCTGCGCGGTGCGTGTCGCCCCGGCTTCTGACCTGGCGTGGGCGCTCCCGTGACCGCCTTCCGGAAAGACCTGCTCGTCCACGAGAGGGGATGACACACCCTCGACCGGGCCACATGGGGCTCGCCGGGTGCGGTCCTTTCGGATTGTCGCGACGGGCGTGACCTCGGGCGCCACCGTCGGTGTCGTCGCCGCACTCGGTGAAAATCGCACGGCCCCGGTGCCGCTGTCGGACGATGGGGGTCATTGGTGGCCTGGTAGGGGCGCCTGGGCAGAGCCCGGCCGAGGTTGTCGATGTCGTTTTCGACGCGGTGGTCGATCGTTGGCGCCGGAATCGGCGGCGCGGTGGCGTGAATCCTCTCGGGGGGCTGTGAGTGTCCGGCGCGTCGCGCCGAGCTTCGGGCGCGACCGAGCCCCCAACTCGCATCATGGCGACGAGATGCACCCTCGGATATACTGCTCCCCCAATCAATTCGGGGGAGACCGTGAGCAGGATGGACATCAAGGCTTGGGCCATTCGCGTGGCCGACTTCAGCGAATGGGCCGTCGACATCGCACGGACCGCCATCATCACGGCGTGCGGGTGGATATTGGTCGACGTGCTCGAGCTTGACCTGAGCTCCGACCCGAAGGTTTGGGGCATATGCGCGCTTTGTTTGTTCATCCTCCTCGGGATTCTGCGGGGTGGTAAGGCGGGTCGTCCCGAGATCATCGGTAAGATCAAGGGCTATAAGCGGATTGGCAGCGAAGACCAGCCCGTGGCTCTGTTGGTAGTGGAGGTCCACAATCGCGGAGTTCCAACTTCCCTCCTCGACTTCAAGGTCCAGGCTTCGGTCGGTGGCCGGAACGTACCGATGCTGCTTGCGGCCGGGAACGTCCAGTTGTCATCGGGAGACGGGAAGGGCCCGACGGTCTGGATCCGGGCCCGGGAGCACATCGACAATAAGACGGTCGACCCCATTCGAACGGGAGAGACGCGTAGAGGTATCCTGCTTGCGTTTTCACCGAAACTGACCGCCTCAGACCTCGACAGCCAGGGCACGAAGTTCGAGATCGCGTTCAGCGACGCCTATGGCCAGTTGTGGCGTCTTGAAGAGAGCGAGCGCACGGACGTGCTCAATGCGCCAATGGAGATTCCCGGCGTCCAGATCCAGTACGGTCTCCCCGGCCAGGGGCCACCAACCGAGCCGGGGGCACCGCCGCCCGCCGTGGTCGATTTGCGCCAGGCGCCCAACAAGGAGTCGGGCTAGTCTGATGAGCCCGGAACTCGGCGGCCCGCTTTTCAGGGAGCCGCCGCCGTCATCGCGCTCACCTGGTCGTCCAGCTAGGTATGCTGCGCTACTCCCGCACCACTACCTCGCTGACCGTGTCCCCGTGGAACGGCATCGGCCCGAGGTGGTCACTGGCCAGGTAGGAGTCGCCGCCCTTCCGGACGAGTTCGAGCACCGCCTCACGCGCCGCCTCCGCCTCCTCGAGCGCCTCGAACCCGTAGGAGATGTGCGTCTTCTCGGCGTCGTTCGGGTAGCTGCACCAGATGGCATGGGGGGAAGATGCGGGGCGAGCCTTGGCAGGGCGATGGCCGGATGGGACACATTCGCCGGTCTCGGATCGCTCTCGCCACCCCCGAAGCAGATCTCTCTTCCCAAGGACTTGTGTTCGCGTGTGTATGCTGCGACAGTCTACGCGCCGTTTTGGGTGAACGACCAACGCCGCGAGGATGGGACGATGATGAGGAGAGGGGTTTGGCTGGTTTCTGCGCTACTGTTCGCCGCTTGTTCGGGGGACACACCCGTTTCACAGGACGCCTCCGAGGACGTCCCAGAGATCGAAGCTCCCACCGCGGAGGCTCAGCTCTTGCCCTTGGAGGCGGCGCCAACGAAGGGCTCGTTGCGAGATCTCCGAAGTCAGGTGACCAACCTGCCGGTCGGCAGTTGCATTGCGAACTTCGGGGGGGCACCTGGCGAGTTCTATGTTCTCCGCTTCCGTCTCGGGGTCGGAGGCGGCGACTCGGAGTCTGCGGAAGTCAGGACCAAAGCGTTCCGAGACGTCCAGGGCCGCCTGCTCGTTCGGATTTCGTGCCGATACGTCCCTTCGGAGCGCGCCGACCACGTTGTCGATAAGGTGCTCGACTGGGCCCCCGGGCGGGGCGGCGCTATGCAAGCGCTGCGTGGGCGGGTACAGAGGAATGACCCGGTCAGTATTCGAGGGCGTGGCCCGCGATCCGTCGACGGGATCGTCGCAACGGTTTGTCAGGAGGGCGAGGGTTGGGTCTACTGGCCCTATCTAGACGATTGCGTTTGTGAGGCTGGCCCGGACCAGTGTGACGATTCGGGTGACGACGAAACGGACATCGATTGGGGCGATGGCGGAAACGGTGATGATGACGACGGCGGCCCAGGGGGAGGGCCTGTAGGTGGGCCAGGGCCGACGGCGGATGATTCGAACAACGAGTCGTGTAGGGAGGACCTTGGCCAAGGCCCTTGTGATTTCCAAGAATGGTCGGAAATCGGAGATAGCGTCAAGACCGTTATGGTGGATGCCCTGCGCTTCTTGGACGAGAAGGGAGGACAGTGCAAGGAGGCGGCCGACAAGGTCATAGCGTCGATTGGTAGTAACGCCTTCCGGGGCTGGGGCCCCCGTATTGAGACGTCCAACGGCGTGAAGACCGGGTCCAGCATCGAGTTTGGTAACCAGATCGAGGTCTGGCGGGGAGACGGAGTTACGACCGCCGACTACGAAAATGATGTGATCAACTTCGCCCGCACTTTCACGCACGAAGGTCTACACAACGCATGGCCGGGCGTTGAGGTCAACACTCCGAAGCACGATGAGATCAGGGCCATCGCCGCCCAGTGCGCGGAAGGCTGGGCGCAACCAAGGGGGCCCGTGGTAGACCAAAACGGCCAGTGGTGACCGAAGTGGCTAGTCGCTTCGGGGCGGGCCTGTGTGGAGCTGTGGTGGTTTGCACCGTACTTAGCTGCTCACCCGAGGGTGGACTAGCGGGGGGGGAGACGAGGGCTGCGCAGGTCTACGCGAGCGCGATAGATACCCTGATTGCGCGCAGCGGCCGCACATCGATCGGTGTCTTTCCGCGGGTTGCGGGCTCGGTGGGCGACGGGGCATCGGAGATCGTGTTTCGGGGCGAAAGCGAGGAGGACTTTGTCGACATAGGCGTCGAAGATCTCACGCGGGGAATTGCGCTCGCCAACCGTCGTGCGGTCCGGTGTCTTCCGTCACTCCCTGTGGTGGGGAACTGTTCGTCCGCAGAGGGTGAAACGGTCCAGGCGGTTGTTCTCTTCTCGGACGTCAGGGATCTCGGTTCGGGTGGCTCATACGTCTTGGTGGCCGTCTTGACCCGGGACTCAGGGCATACCTCGATTGGTGACATGCGGATTGAGGTGGTTGATACGGGCGATGGAGCCCTCGGCGTGTCCCGGATCGTCTCGCGGGGAGAAGAATCGTACTGGTGACCGATGCGAGGGGGATCGTCGTGCAGAGCCCAGCCCCACAGGATCCGGCGTCACGCCCTCGCCGGAAGCGTGGTGACTGCGGCATCTCGCTGTTGGAGCAGCGGCCTACCCCTGTGTCAGAACAGACGGCGGCAGTCGGCGGAAAACGGGCTGAAAGGCGGCGGCAGTCGGAAGCGATGTGGCTCAACCATATGAGGATCGCCGGATCGGGGGTGTCAGGGCGTGTTCCGCTTCAACGTGTAGAGGCGCCAGAAGTTCCTTGCATGATACGGTAAATCGGCTTTTGGTCCAGCATCCTCGGGCCATCGGCGTCCTTCCGCAGACTGGCCGCGTCGCCTTGTCGAGTTGGCCGGGAGCGTGGTGGTAGGCTGTTGCGCTTTGCTTTCGAGTTGTTCGGGAGAATGCCGCCCCAGGTTCGTGTTCGGTTCGTGATGGACGACGAAGGCGACGTCTGGGGCGCCTATGTGAGTGCGACCCCGGCCGCCGGGGGCCGGATGGAGCCATCCGGCGAGCGCTGCGTGGTGTTCGCTGCGGCCGACGGTTGCAGGCTCAGGCTGGACGCCCCGGCAGACCTGTGGAGCCTCGACGGGCTCGCCCCGGCGGAGCTAGACGGCCTCTTCGCCAAAGCGGTCTCGTGGGAGTGCTGATACTTCGTCGGGGCAGCTACCTCACTTCGGTGCCGGTAGTCCCGGCGAGCGCCAGACGTGGAGCGCATGAGTGCGCCTCGGACGCCGAACCCGGTGCTAACGCTCGCCCGATCCGACTGCGGCGATGTCGACGAGGACGCCGTCATGGTCTGTGAGGTCTCCCAACGCAGGGTCCTCGCGGGGAAGACCCTGTACCCTTGCGGCGGTCAAGCCCTTCGAGAGCGCGACATGATCGATCAAGGGTCTCTCCAGAGGTGGTACCAGCCCCGAAGTGACGACCTCGAGCGTCTTCGGAAGGGCGCGCATCAGGGTTCTGAACGCTTCCTTCGGTTGATGCTTCCTCGGGATGCGCTGGTTCCAGTCGCCCGCCAGGACGTAGGGCTCACGGACTCCTTCGAGGATCGGCTCGAGTGCTCGAAGGAAGGCAAGGTGGTCTTGCCAGTTCGATCGGTTCTTCCGCCCCGTCCCGACGTGAGCGCCCCACCAGGGAATGCACACGCCGATGACTCTGAGTGGGCCGAGCTCAGTCCGCGTTACCCCGGAGACGTAGCGTCCGCCAGGCAGGCTTCCCGAACCCACCGAATCGACGTAGTCCCAGCCGAAGCGACTCCAGATGTGGACCTTTCGTCGGCTGGGTGCCGTGCGGTAGCCCCAGTCGGTATCGCTGTAAGCGGAAGCGCCCGTCTCGAAGAAGTTGCCTGCAACCTCAGTGAGAACCGCCAAGTCGGGGCGGATGGCCGAGATTCGACGCGCGATAGCCGACCCCTTCCGGGAGCCCGGGGTGCGCCATTCGAGATTCCAGTTCAGGAGTCGCATCTGGCCTGACCGACGATGAGGGGGCGCATTCGAGAGCAACGAAAGCCCGGCGAGCCCCTAGGTATCTTGTCGCAGGCGACCTGCGACCTCCTCGAGGAGAGCGTCGATCTCGGCCCGAAAGTCGACCTGGGGTAACTTCGGGAGAGTCTCGTTCGCCCCAATCGGCTTGTGCAAGTGATGGTCGACTATGTGCCGGGCACTCTGTTCTAGCCGCTGAAACAGCCTTCGGCGGGATCTCCCGGCGTGGGCCGCAACCTCGGCGAAGCTACCCCGCTCAAAGACGGGCGGCACATGGTCAAGAATCATGCGAACAAGGACCCCCGTGGAGAGGAAGGCCTCCGACTCCCAGCAGGCGTTGAGCTCCCTACACAGTTGCACCAGGCGGGCAGTATCGAACCGGTCTGACTCCGAATCCTCAAGCTGCTGGATGCGGTCCGGATCCACGTATTTGACCGGCCCTGCCAGGGACGCACGGCTCGGACCATGGTAGAGGAGAGTGCCCCCTCTTTCATCAGCTTCACGACTGAATCGCAATTGGTCTGCCGCGAGCTTCTGCCGCCTTCTTTCGAGGAACTCCTCGACCGTCGAGACGCCTCGGAAGTACACGGCACTGTCTGGGACGCTGAATGTCCATGAATCGTGGCGGTCGCCGCGGCTCATGCCGGCCTGGACGTCTCGGCCGAACTCGACGAGCAGTTCGCAGAGTCGTCTCAGCTGTGTGCGACCAATCTCAAGGCGCTCCTGTAGAGCGGTGGATGTGATCGACGGCAAGTCCGCCTCCGCGACCGATGCAAGGACCGAAGCGGCTCGCGCGAAGTTCGCGAGATCCTCGCTGGCACACGGGGCGTAGCGCTGAAACGCCTCCAGCGACGCAAGTCGAATCTCCGGCCGACGAACCGAAACCACTTTGGGCCCGAGCTCGCTCACTAGCGGTTCTACACCGCCGGCCTCGAGGAGCTCGAGATTCAACGCGTCGTACTTCGGCCAAGCCATTGTTTGGCAGAAATGCTCGGCTATGCGGCCCGCTAGCTCTTCGGCCTTCAAGCTTGGGTCCGGGCTTGCTGAGTCCATGAGGGCTCGCCACGTCGCAGTGCCAGGCGTCTCCGCTCCAGCGGGAGGTTTCGCTCCGTGCGCCTGCGGGGGTTCGTCGGCAACCGCCTGCCAGGTTGAGCAGGAGACGGCGACACAGGGCGCGGACGGGCGCATACCCTGCTTGCTCGCGAGCGCTGGGGCAAGGGCCTTCACCCGGTGGCCGGGAGGGATGACACGCTGCGGCCTCCGCGCAGGGCTTCGCCGGTGGAAGTCGAGTTCGAGCTCCCGCCCCGAGGATCACGCAGACGGGCACACTCTCTTGGCCGTTAGGTCCCCCCTGGTGGCGCCGCGGGGAGCTCGACGTTGCGGTACACTGCCCATTCCCATCCGGACAACGCTGCATAGGGGTAGATCCCATGCAGCCGGTAGTGGTGACCGCGCGCGTCGGTCACGGTATCGGACGCCGGCGGATCTTCGTGGGCGCGCTGCGCCAGATACCACTGGGCTCCGCGCGCCGGGAGCTGGGCGGCTTCGAGGTAGACCACGGTCCTATCGCCGCCGGCCGCGTCGGCGTGCCAAGCAGCCACCGTGCCATTCCGGAGGTCGTAGTCGCTCGTCAGCGTGATCTCACGAAACGGACTGGATGCGGCGATGTCTCTCAGGGCCTCGCGGTAGTTGCCGCGGCCGTTGTCGAGCAAGGTCCGGGTGTGCGCGAGGTTGCCCTGGACCATGAGGGCTGCAGCCACGACCAGAGCCGCGCGGTAGGGCCTTCCTCGCGCCCACAGTCTGGTGAGGCCGTAGCTGGTCAGTACCAACGCAAAGGCCGTCGGCACGAGGAAGTACCTCGGGTAGGGTCCGGGCGACGGACCTAGCACGAGACCGATCCATGGGCCCACGATGATCACCGACGCGTAGGCGGTGCCGAGGCCCGGTTGGCGCCTGGATACCATGAGGAGGCTGATCCCGCACGCCACAGCGAGGATCGAGGCCCCGATCCAGCCCGGCCAGGTCGCCGGCATGCCGATCGTGTAGGTGGCGGTCTCGCCCAACACCGCCGGTACGGGTCGCTCCGGGCCACCTCCGATCGACATCAAACGCAGGAAGGCAAGAGCGAACAGAGCGAGAGCAAGAGCCGGTAGGCCGTGCACGACGAGGGCGGCAGGTGCCTCTGCCACCCCCCTGGGACGCAGCGCAACTCCGTGTAGCACGATCCCGCCCAGGAGCACGACGGCCGCACTGGGGTGCGCCAAGAAGGCGAGAGTCGCGGCGGAGGAGTAGCCCACACCTAGCAGCCACGGCGGTCGATTCGTGCCCGACCGCTGCGCATACCCCAAGGCGCACCACCAGGCGACCATGGTGAAGAAGACAGCCAGCGAATAGCCGCGAGCCTCCGACGAGTAGTGGATGAAGATGTAGCTGACCGATAGGACAGTTGCGGCTGCGAGTGCACACCTTCGCGCTCCGGCGGAGTCCCCGGGATGAAGAAGCTGGTACTGGGAGCGCCCGACTCCTGCAGCGAGGCCGACAGTTGCGCTTCCAGCGAGCCACGCAGGGAAACGCATCACCCACTCGGGGGCGTCGCCCCCGACCAGATAGAGCCAGAGCGAGTTCAGCGGGTGGTTGTTGTCGTGCCGAAGCGCGGTGAGGACTTCGATGGGTGACTCGATCGACCTCACCATGGCGGCGGACCAGATCTCGTCCAGCCAGAGATCGCAGAACAGGCCGGCCAGCCGCAACAGGGCTCCAGCACACACGACGGCGACGAGCATGCCGGTAAGCCAGCCGCTGCCAGCGCGAGTGTTTTCTTCCGACATACGTGGCCTCCCTACCGAGCCTGGGGCGATTCTTGGCCCCCGCCGGCGAATGAAGCCGACAGGTAGCGCCGCCTGGAGCGACGGCCCGAGGATGCCCGGGGGAGCCCGACTCAGCGGGCTCCGGAGCGCTCTCGTGGCCGCCGCCGCGACTGGGAGGGTCGATGCAGCGATGAGAGGCGGGGCGAACCACCCCGCCTCTCAACTCATCTACAGCTTGCCGCAGATGATCTCGATGTTGGATCGCAGCAGCCAATATCCGAGGCTAGTGGCGTCCCCGTTCCCCAGGGCGGTGCCAAGCGTCGTCAAGACAGCCGCGAGTTCTGCGTCAGCTGTCGTGGGATCGGAGGCCGCTGCCGCGGCGTCGGCATCCGCGATGTCGGTCGAGATCGACGTGCACGTGGTGGTGTCCGGTACCCAGGCGAGGGTACCACAGGCCTCCGTCGCGAGAGTGGCGAGTCGATCGAGGAGGCCAGCAGCGGTGGTGTCGGCTGGCAGGTTCACCACTCCGACTGTCTTGCCGGCTACGCTCGCCTCGGTGAAGAGGTCCGGGTACTCGGGCAACGGCAGGGTGTCGTCTTGAGGCGCCTTGAGCATCGTCACTTCCCCGACGATCCACCGGTTGACGATCCCCGGGTAGCCGACACCTTCAAGCGACAACTTGCCAGTGCTGTCCCCTTGTTCGACGTGGTGGAGTGATCCCCAGTAGCCGCCGTCGAGTTCGTGTGGAGTTGTAGTCGTGTACCAGTAGCCCACCTCCTCTCCGGCAGGGGGATCGGCTCTGGTCAAGCGGGGTTCCGCTTCGACATAGAGGGTCGTGAACGCAGTCTGCGACGCGCTGTCCACGGCGACCCGGAAGAGGACGACCGTACTCCCCGCCGCAAATCCCACACTGTCCACGTGCACACCGGCGGTGATCTCGTTCCCAGCCCATACCTGTGCCCGGGCAGCGCCCGGAAGAAGGGCGAGTGCCAGTCCGAGCCAGGCAACTGTTCGCAAATGTCTCGCCATCGTCTCGAGGTTTCCGGCAGTCTCAAGTGCCAGTGCGGGTGGAATCTCGGAGGGTCGTCGTCGTGTGGCTCGTGGCCTGTGTTTGCGATCCAGAAGTGCCAAACGAACCATCTCCAACTCGAGGGTTCGGGACGAGACCAGGTCGTGACCGTAGGCGAAGCAATCGTTGCTTGGCCCCGCGCAACTGTAGTCGGAAGAGACGCAGTGGTGAGAGCCGCTGATCCCGGTTCGCGAAGCCCGAAAATCCCCTTGGTTGATTTGCTGCACCTTGATCCAGGTGTTCGAGAAGTCCTCTGCCAGCACCGTCCAGGCCTCCTGCTGATGGCCGGCGCCATCTAGCGTCCGGATCGACATCCGGAGGCTACCATTGATTCCACCGGGCCCGTGGCTGCCCCCAGAGTGCGGGAGGTCCGCCGGGTCCCCACCGGCTGCGATGAACGTGGGGTTTGTTTCAACGGCCACCGTGCCTGTCGCCCGAAGGCGCATGTAGGTCCTCGCCTCCGTGGCTCCGAGTCCGGTGCTCGTCCGGTGCAGGACTCCTTCGTTGGGGGAATGGCCGCCCTCATCCCGACGAGCCCCCGCCCGTCCCGCCCCCTCTCCATCGGTCCACCTCCGCTGTCGGGAAGGTCGTTCGGCTCTCCCGCCGTAGGTTAGCTGCTGTTTGGGCGAGTAGCCTGTGGGGGGATGCCCGACGAGGGTCGTGGGGAAGAAGCGTCTTACCCGTGTCGTGGTTTCTCCCAGGGCGTAGCCGAGGGCCACAGTAGAGCGCGGCGTCACGACGGCTTGGCGCAGATGAAGTCATTGATAGTGGAACTCTTGGTTGACGTCGCAGCCTAGGAGACTTAGCTCCGGGATGGTGAGCGAACGTGTCCGGCGGCCCTCGCCGCGGGGCACTTCGGAGGCGCACGACTCGCGCGTGCGGTGGCGCATCGGCTTCGAGTTCAGGGGGGTGGAGGATGGTCAGGGTTTGGTCGGGGCTATTCGGGTTGGTGCTCGCTGCGGTGGCTGGCTGCTCCAGCAGCGTTGAAGAGGTGGGGATCCACGTGACTGCGTCCGTCGCTCAACCGGTCGGGTCGGCACCAGACTCCGTTGTCTTCGAGGTTACCTTCGTGAATCTGGGCGAGGAAAGTGTCACGTTCGGGCGGGGCGGGCCCGAAGTCAGCCTCGACGTCGAGGTGAGGGGGCCCGAAGGAGAGGTTGTTTGGCGCCACTTGCCCGAGGTCGTCGGCTGGCCGGCTCGCCCGTACACGGTTCCTGCTTCCGCCACAGACACGTGGCGCGTCACTTGGCCAGTCGTTGACGACCAAGGAGTTCGCGTGCCCGCGGGAGAGTACGTCATGGTCGGACTATTGGGCGACGACCTGGACGTGCCCGTTCGGGAGACTGTCCCACACGCCGTGACGGTCCACCGTTGACCCAGGCGAAGTGCTCGTCGGTGACCGGGACCGTGAGCCATTCCGGCTCTGCCTACGTTAAAGGTCACCGACTTCGCGGCTGCAAAGGACCCAGCGCAGGCCTACGTCGGGGTCCACTCGGGGATGGACGGATGCGAGTGGTAGGTCGGAGCCTTGCTCTCGCAACGTTCTTGCTGGTGCTCGGGGGCTGTTCCGGAGGGACGGAGGTGACGCGAACCCTCGAGCCCGCCGTCATTGACGTGGGGTATGAAGACCCGAACTCGCAGAACCGCGTCATGGGGGTTGGTCGGTCGATCAGCGTCCAGGCAGTCAGCTTCGGCGATGGCTGTCGCGAGCGGGGCGATGCCAGGGTGGAGGTTTTCGAGGAGACGCGGACGATCGAAGTGCGGCCGCGGGACTGGCTGACGCTGGGCAGTGGGTGCCGCAGCATCCTGAACATCTTCACGCACGAAGTGGGTGTGGATGTTCACTCCCCCGGCGAGTGGGTGGTGAGGATCATCGGCGTCAAGGGCGCCGTCAGCGGCTCAGGTCCCCGTGAGCCCCACGAGATCGTGCTACGCGTGGACGTTGGCTAGGCGCCTGGGGAAGCGGTGTCGATCAGCATCGGTGAAGTGGAGGCATGATGCCGCCACCATATCCGCGCCCGTTGGACCCAGGCAGACGAGCTGTGTCAGGACGGTGCCAATCGATGCGGCGGGAGTCGGCGGAAATGGGCTGAGCGGCTACGGAGGTCGCAGGCGACATGGCTCATTCCGGAGCGCGCCACGTATCCCGGCTCGACGGCGTTCCTCGCGTCGCCGGTGACCGCGACCAGAAGTCTCCACGATCTGCCAGGATTTGCGATACTGGAGGGTTATTGTCGCTATACGACACCAACCCTCCATTATCCGGCTCGTCGCGCGAAGAGTGGCGCCTTTGTGCGACATAGCGACCACTTCTCGCCACCATCGCCCCGAGCGACCGATGGTGGAGGGTTTTGGTCGCCAGCGTGCGCCCTCCTTCGGCCTCGCGGACCTGACCACCGGGAACGCCGCACCCAACGAGGCACCGCCGCACCCGACCTCGCACCGCCGCACACGACGACGCACGCCGCACCCGACCTCGCACCGCCGCACCCGACGAGGCACGCCGCACCCGACCTCGCACCGCCGCACCCGACCGCATCGCCGGGCCGGCGCCGAACCGCCACCCCCCCCCGACCGACCGCCACCCCGTTCGCGCACGCCGGCACCCACCCCCGGCGTCGCCGACCTACCGCGGCGCCTATCCGGCGCGTCGCCGGCCCTGGTGTCCTGTTTGAAGAGTCCCGATGGTATTCGAGGAGGTGTGCATCTTGTGTGGAGGTCGTTGGAACTCCTTGCCGTAGCTTTGGCTACGCCGCGTCGCCCCGCCTCGCCACCCAAGCCCACACCCCCTCTCGGTACGCACCGGACTTCTCAAACGGGACCCTAGTGTAGTGTCGCCAAAGTCCTGATGCCGTTCGTGCGCGGGGGCATCCACGGGGTGCGTCGTTGGAACTCCTTGCCGTAGCTATCGCTACGCCGCGT
>JANQNV010000046.1 GCA_028279425.1 Longimicrobiales bacterium
GCGGCGTAGCGATAGCTACGGCAAGGAGTTCCAACGACGCATCCCGTGGATGCCCCCGCGCACGAACGGCATCAGGACTTGGGCGACACTACACTAGAGGTGAGGGTGCACGCGCGCCGCGTCGACGACGACCTGAACTCCCGCAGGCGTCCTCACGAACCCCACCACGTGTACGGGGAGCGGAACACCTCGACCGGGCCGTCCGGTGTGACCTCCATCACGACCGGAACGACATCTTCGTAGCCGATCTCGACGGCCACGACGAACAACCCGGCGTCGGTCTCGACCGACGTCAGCGCGTGGAGGCGAATGTCGCCCTTTCCGTCGCACGCGCCGCTTCCGAACTCCAGCGGTCCAGCGTCCACCGGAGTCCCGAGTCGAACCCACCCCTGCAGCACCACCGATGACCAACACCCCGGATCGGCGTGGCTCGCATTACGGCCGTAGTGCCGTTCCAGCCGAACGTAGGTCCAGGAGGGTTCGCCGCGGAGAGAATGCAACTCGTCGATCACCGTTGGCGCCGTGCCATCCTCGAGCGGAAACGCCGGATGCTCCAACCCCGACCGGTTCGCGATCTCCGCGCTGAACCGGGCATCCAGCCCGGACACGAGTGCGGCGCGGTAGTGGCCCCAGGTGTCTTGATGGAACGGAGTGGCCGGGATGGTCGAGTCGCTCGACACGAAGTACCAGCCCCTAGCGCCCCTCCCCCATGGAGCGTCCCGGATCGTCTGCCCCTGGAACCACTCCGCTACGCGCTCCAGGGGCCCGACCTCCAAGCGGCGCGTTCCGTCGAACCACCACACGTCGGGGATCGTAACCGCCGGGGCGAGTCGAGTCGGGGTGGCGTACGATTCCTGTGTCTGGGCGACCCGCCAGGTCGCGCCGTCGAAGGTGAAGACGGGGCGCAGGTCACCTCGATACGCGCGGGCCAGAGCGATCGTGAGTTGGGCGTCGAGCGGACCCGGTGTGATGAGGGCCAGGATGAGGAGGCCGAGGCTACGGAAAGGGAGCATGAGGCGTCTCCTGAAATCAGGCGTCTTTGCGGGGTAGGAGCGGCGCCGCACGCACCGTCCATATCCGTCGACCCCGGCGCCGACCTGCCGTTGACACCGCGGGCTGGTGCGCGGCCCCGTGACATGCCGCAACTCATACCGTAGGATCGGCGCCTTGCACGCCAGCACGGAGGTTTCTGCGCCACGCCCGATGAACGCGCCACAGGATTTCTTGTATGATGTCGCGGCCCATCGCTTCTTCAGCCGATCGAATTGAGGTACGGACTACGCATGGATGTGTTGATCGTCGAATCCGCAGCCAAGGCACGCACTCTCCAACGATACCTGGGAAAGGGCTGGGCCGTGCTCGCCACTGGCGGACATGTGGAGACGCTGCCCAACGACCGGACCCGACACGGCAAGGACGCCAGCAAAGCCTTCTGGTCGAATCGACCGGGGCAGCTCCCGACGCCTCCGTGGGTCTGGACCGAGCGAGGTGAAGACGCCGTCGCGTCGATCCTCGAGAAGGCGGGCGACGACCCGACGTTCTGGATCGCAACCGACCCCGACCGCGAGGGGGAGTTCATCGCCTGGAGTCTGCAGCGACGCCTGGAAGGCCACGGATCGACCCACCGGGTCACCTTCCAGGAGGTCACCGAAGAGGCGGTTCGCGCGGCGCTCGACACCCCTCGTGACGTCGACGGGCGCATGGTGGAGAGCGCCCTGGTGCGCAAGTTCCTCGATCGCCTCGTCGGGTTTCGGACGTCGAAGATGGCCAACGGCGTCGTCCCGGGACGTGGCAACTCGATGGGACGCGTGCAGACGCCGACGCTCGGCTTCGTCGTCGAGCGCGAGCTCGAGCGTGAGGCCCATGTGCCCATTCCCTACTTCGAGGTGCGCGCCACCGCCGAAGGGGTGGGTCTCACGACGCGTTTCCACGAGCCCGACGACCCCGAGGCGTGGCGGGACGCCGCCGACAAGGTGCACCCGACCCGTACCTTCGATCGGGAGCTCGCCGAGACGGCGCTGGCGGCGCTGACGGAAGCGGGCGAGGTGTCGATCACCGAGGTGAAGGCGTCGACGGGCTCGCGTCGTCCGTCCGCTCCCTTCTCGACCGACGCCCTGCTTCAAGCCGCTGGCTCCCGCTTCGGGTGGTCGCCGCGGAAGACGTCGGCGCTCGCCTCCATGCTCTACGAGGCGGGCCACATCACCTACATCCGCACCGACTCGAATCGACTCGCCGACTCGGCTGTGGCCAAGGCGCGCGACGTGGTGGGTCGCCAGTTCGGCGAGGACCACCTCGGCCCCGCCGCCGGTGCGAAGGCCGCCCCGACCACCGGGCCGGTCCAGGACGCCCACGAGGCCATCCGGCCGTCGCGCCTCGAGGTCGAGGACGTCGGCCTCGACGACGACGACGCCCGACGCCTCTACCGGCTGATTCGCGCGCACACGCTCGCCAGCCAGATGGCGCCGTCGACCACGGCCTCGCGCCGGGTCACGGTGGCGTGCGACGGTCTCGATCGGCCGCTGAACGGGTCGATCTCGTGGCGCACCTTCGCCGGGTGGGAGGCAGCCTACGCCGAGTTCCTGGGTGATCGAGCCACGGCACCACCCGACGTGCCGCTCGACGTGGGGGCCGTCTGGACGCTCGACGAGCCCGCGGAAGAGTCGCCGAATCCCCTCTTCATCGAAGACGAGACGCGGCCGCCAAGTCGGTTTCGCCCGCACACCTTGATCAAGGCGATGAAGGACGCGGGAATCGGACGGCCCTCCACCTACGCGCGCACGGTCGAGAAGCTCGAGGAACGCGGCTACGTGGTACAAGACGAAGGCGCCCTCGTGCCCACCGACCCCGGCCGCGCCATCTGGGTGCGCGCCGCCCCCCTCTATGCGCGACGAGGCGACGACGGCGAACGAGGGCTCGAGCTCTTCAGCCCGGAATTCACGGCTCGCATGGAGGAGCGCCTCGACGAGATGGCTTCGGGCGAGCTCGCCGCCCCCGAGACGTGGGAGCGGTGGCGCGACCTCATCCGCGAGCTCCACGAAGAGGCCCGGGGTCGAAAGCAGTCGGGCGAGAGCACCCTGCAGCAGCAGGACATGCTGCGGCGCCTCCTGGTCAACGTGCCGGAGCCCCGTCCGGTGGAGTTGGACGAGATCGAAGGGCTCACCTGGGCGCGGGCCCAGGAGATCATGCGCGAGCTGCGCGAGGCCGGGGTGGCCCCCGCACCCACCGACCGTCAGATCGGATACATCGAACGCCTCCTCGGGGACCTGGAGCTCGCTGAAGAAGAGCTGCGCGAGGTCGTCGGCCCCGGCGGCGTCGAGGGACTACGCACGACGACGGCCGCGAGTGAGGTGATCGATGCCCT
>JANQNV010000055.1 GCA_028279425.1 Longimicrobiales bacterium
C
The DNA here is from genome assembly GCA_028279425.1 of Longimicrobiales bacterium. GTDB lineage: Bacteria > Gemmatimonadota > Gemmatimonadetes > Longimicrobiales > Gaopeijiaceae > Gaopeijia. Next base: position 2 of record JANQNV010000055.1, read on the forward strand.
CGGTCTTGATCCAGTGGTGAACCGTCCGACGACTCACCCCCAGCTGCTTCGCCGCGGCCGTCTTCGTCATCCCCTGCTCGAGGTAGTGTCTCAGTAACACTCGTGCCTCCCATCCGATCATCGCGCCTCCCCGCTCTGGAAGACGCCAACGTGTCTGATCGGCTACGAGCCCGCCGAGCTCACCCAACCCTCGCCCGACAACCCGCAGCCACGAAGTCGTCGAGTGTGCAATTTTCGCCCGCCACATCTGTGCAATTTTCAGCCGCCGCTACCACCTCGCGATCTCCGACTGGCTCAGCCCCTGCTCCAGATAGTGACGAAGCAACACGCGCTTCTCCCTCCCGATCATCGCGCCTCCACCGCTCGTTGGGGGAAGCGCTCAACGTGCACCGTGGGCCAAAAGGGCGCTCAACTACGCGCCACCCCTCCCGCCCGCTTCAGGATAGGTGGGACATTTTCGATGGCCACGACCGGGAAATATTCGACGGCCGCTTACAGCGACCGTGATTCAATACGCCAACGGGCTCCTGGAGTCCGGATCGGCTCGGTCGAACACGAACGGGAAAAGGAAGAACGTCGAATGGGCGACTACTAGCGGCAATAGACCAGTTCCACCCACCACCAATGCGCCATTACTCAAGCCAACCACAAGAGCTCCGGCAACTGGGAAGAGCGCCGATGTCCAAGTCGGCATAGCAAGTACCTGCACCGCCATGAAGCAAGCAGTCGCAAGAAAGACCGCAAAAACGTGGCCAAGGGCACCAAACGTATTCAGCAGAATGAATCGGAAGATCAGCTCCTCGCCGGTCACATAGAGAACGGTGAGGGGCAGCCCCAGCGCGACCGTCGACGTTCTCATGGCTGCCCGGTAGTGACGCATCCACCCGCCCCTAGCCAGCTGGGTCGGTCTGCGGTCAACGACGCCATAGGCGATTCTGCTCTCCGGAGCAAACGAATAGAAGAACGCGGCCACCTGGCTTCCAGCCCCGAACTGCGCTACGCCCAGACAAATCCCGAACACGAACGAGGGTAGATCCGCGGCTACGGGCACCCCAACCCCCGTGAGGTGCCGTAGGAGAAAGAAGAGGACGAGTTGGCTCAGCCCAGCTAGAGCCAAGCGCGCTATCGACTCAGCGTCCGCAAGCGGTACTCCTACTTCGGCCAGCGGAACCCGCGCGATTCGGCTCAGCGGGCCGACCCATACTCGGCGCAACGGATAGAATGCGAGAGCCAGCCCTATCGCGATGTAGTCCACGGTGGTCACTGTGGAGTCATCTGCCCTTGACCACGCTCGCGAAGTTATACGCGACGTGCGCCGAGACGGGTGCCGCCAGTCCCTCGGAGACCCAAAGGAGCCCGGCGCACAACAAGCCAAGGCCGAACTTGGACACCACCTCGCCGAGACCCGCGTAGGCGTGCATGAGTGAGAACCCACAGACGCCCAAGATCAGCCAGCTAGGCTCCAAAGCCACCCAGCCCGTAGACGTGGGGAAGAGCCGGTGCAGCTCCGGCCAAAGCCCCCGGTAGAGGAGTTCCTCTGAAGTCGCAACTAGTAGCACCAGCACCTGCACCGACCGCGCTTCGTTTCTTTGCGTCCCCGACCGTCCAAGGACAGCCGACGGGATGCTTCGGACTCTACGCTCAATCGCGAAGAGCCAAGAGCCAGCCAAGGCACCAGAGACGAGCGCCGGAAATGAGGAAGCATCCGGTGCGAAAAACACCACATCCAAGACGCGGAGGTCGACTGCCCCGAGTACGCAAACCCCACTCGTCACCACGAGATGAATTGCAAGGAAGCGCGGAAGAACAACGCGCATGGAGTGGACGGACATCATTGCTGCGATTGCTGCCCCACCCACTGACCACAAGACGATAAGGACGAGAGCCCTCATCGAAGCGCGTTACGGGTAGGGGTGTGCCTCGGCATGGACGACCCCACCGTAGACCCCCTCGTAGCGCGGGTGACCGAGGTACGGAGCGCCGGGCAGAGACAGCGGGAGCAGGTCAGGGGACACGTACCGAGCCACTGCTAGTCCCAACCGGCGAGTCTCTGCGCACTCCAGATCAAACTCGAAGAGCCTGATCCCGCAGACTTCACCCGCATGACGGATGATCTTCCGCACGCAGTCTCCTGGTGCACCGCCCGCGTCCGGCGGCAGATCAGCCGCCCGGATCGCGACCCCTTGACGGAACTTGGCATCAACGAGGTGCCGGTGCTTCCCAACGGCGAACTCGGTGACGTTGTCATCAAGATTGTAAACCACCCCCTCCCCGCCGCCACCAGTCTCTCCCGCGAGCCCCGCTTCAAGGAGGTTAATGCGGGCCAGACCTCTCACACCGATCGCCTCGAGGAGGCTCCGATACATGGCGCTCTCGAGACAGGTCGAACAGGACTGCCCGAAGGTGACCTCAGGGGCCCTCCCCGGACTCTCAACCAAACACACAATCGTAAACGTCGGAAACGAGTCCGGGCTTGGGATGAGGAAGAACCGCGGATAAGGCAGGGCACGGCCCCAAGAGCGTTCGAGCACGGACGCCAGGGCTCGGACCCTGTGGTCGACCTTAACCTCAAGGGCATCGATTGCCCCATACCAATGGCCCATCACCAAGTCGACCTGAATCAACTCTAGGACCGCACTCAAGGCTGCAGTGTCCGCGTTTGGATGCACCGCAGTCCCAGTTGTAACACCTGCTACGAAACGAGGCTCGCCCACCCCAGAGTTGGCTAGGTACCCGACAACGGCCATCTGCGCGGGCACCAGGAACTCCTCGCCGCTCTGAGCTTCCGTCGCGGGTACCCAGCCATATAGCGCCTGTTCATCGAACTCCCGGAAGGGGAAACCAGATCGGCCGAATTGTTCCTTCCTAAACAAGGATAGCGGCCGGACCGCGGAGCCACAGGGGAAGTCGCCCAGTCGCGACAGGCGCAACCGATCGTTCCCGGCCCAAGCCGAATATGCGAAGTGGACATAGCGCTCAAGACTCTCTCCAAGCGCACGCACGAGCGACTCGTCCAAACTTAGACCGGCCCCGCCTATGTGGTACGACTGAGGACGGCGGGCGGGACCCCCGGTTAGAAGGTGGACGCCAGTGAGTTCCCCTCCCGAAACAACGATTCGAGGCTCACCATGAGCATGAGTCAAGAAGTTCACCCCCTGAGCGATTCCAGAGAGAGAACTCAACGCCGATAGCGACAAGCGCCCGGTTGCTGCCGCCAGTGCGCTCGACGAATAGTGCCTGACAGTCATCCGGAGGGGTCGCCGACCCCGAAGTCGAAATACAAGGACCCCTCGTCTCGTTCTAGGACCGCACCACAGGCGCGGCAACTGCTCACCGGTAGAACTGGATGGAAACTGAACTCGAAGGACGGTAGGTAGATCCCCAAGACCTTGTTGACCAAGAAGGCCCGCCCCGTCGACAAGAAGTGCATCGCCTCAAGAGCTACAAGGGAGGAAACGAGACCCAGGATTGGAGTGGGCACCTGACTGGGGCCAACGCCACTCGCCAATTCAGCAAGAGCGTTCTTGAAGCGCTGGTATTCAGCAGCGCCCCGGAGGTTCATCATCACGCGAGTCTCGAAGCACTGGAAACAAGGAGATCCCCGCAACAGAGGGCCAACGACAAGGAAGACCCCGTCAACAGCGGCGTAGAGCAAAGGCACCCGAGCCTCATACGCCAACCGGCCAATGGCGAGGGCGTTGATCGGATTCAGTCCGTCCTGCAACAGAATCAGGAGGCTCGTGCGGGGAACATGGTCGCGAAACGCCTGAACACGCCGCGCCAGTTCCAGCCCGTCTCTCGACCAAGACTCAAAGTCAAGACTGAGGTGACCTGCCAACTCCGGACCGCATGCAACGACCCTGAACCCTGACTCTTCCAGGTGGGTGCGAGTCAACCCGGTCAGAGTCGGACTTCCAAGCAGGGTAGTCGCCCCTTCTACAGACGACCCGTTGATGCTCGGCTCTCGTCGGATGAACGGCGTACGCGACAGGTACCAACGAGCGGGGTCGGAGTCGTCTTCGAGGAGGCCAAGTGTCTCAAGTCGAAGCACGACCTCCGAGGCGTCCGCTTCGCGAACCCGCAGAGAACCGGCGAGCGAGGCGAGGGAAGTGGTCCCGTCTAATCCCCTCACCAGGGCTGGCAGGTCTCCCTCGCAGTCCCAATGTAGGGTCACAGAACTGACATTCCACGCGCCCTCGCGCAGCTCTACGCAATCCGGAGCGTGTGGGACTACGCTAACCCTACTAGAAAGCCTCGGGAACTCCCCGTGTCTTCTAGACCTACCACTCATGCCGGGTATCCGATCAGAACGGTATGAAGCGAGTGGAATCCATCCCACCTGATGTCCAACGCAGAATCCATCTCTGACTCGTAGAAGCTTGCCCAATCGCACGACGCGAGACCCAGCGACGTCGCCGCCAGTCCGAGCGAATGCGCCATTCCTCCCACTTCGTGTATAGCGAACCGCATCCCGCGCTCGCCGTACTTCCGCATCGACCTCCAGGGTGCCGCAGCAAATACGACTACCAGTGGAATTCGATCAGGCTCAGTTTGTCGATCCGGAAAGACCATGGCGTCCAAGACCTGTCTGGCCGGGATGGCAGAGTCACGCAACGTGTGGCCCCGCGGTTCGTAGAGGAAGGCCCTTGGCGCTAGCCCCTCGACACCGGAAGCGATAACCCATGCAACGACAGGGTATAGCCCGCCACCGCTAGCCACCGCTCGAAGCGCAAGCCGGCGAACATCGCCATCCGAAGTGGTAGCCTGTGTGAAGCCTGTCTCCCCGGCTGAAGCCCAGAGGAGGAAGGAGAGGAACTCCAGGGGCAACGTGTCTTGCGTGAACGATCGAGCACTGCGCCGTCGGGAGATAACATCTGCAAACCGCGTCCGGACCCTCGGAGGTTCGGGTAGGGCGATGGCTTCCCCATACGCTGGCCCCTGCGACGCGGACAGCATCTCAATTGCCACGTCCGAGAAGTACGCCGCGATGGACGCCTCACTCTCTGCATCACCTCGCTCCATGGAGGATGCGGCCAGGAAATCCAAGGCCAGTTCAGTCGAGTGCCCCCAGGTCGAGTAGTGCTTGAGCTCCGCGGTCCAGAACCCCATCGACACCGAATCGGGTAGATAGGGCCGTGCCCCGTTGCGCAAAGCCGCTGCCCTAACTATGCCCCGTCGAGGGGCCTGACTCCTACCCGAATCCCATTGGGGGCCTAGATCCTCGCGTTCCAGAAGGACACCTCCGCTGAGTGAAGGTTAAGATCCCTGGAGGAAAGCTGCCCGGCTTCGAAGAAGACCTCAGCGTAGGGCTCCAACTGCACCAGTCCAATCAATGAACCGCCTGGGTCTCGAATGACCGTAAGCGTCCCCAACCTGTCAGTCACTGACGCGGCGACTCCAAGCCCGACCTCTTCGTATCGAGCTGCGTATGCTTCGAATAGATCAGGCGGGACTGTCATCTGGAGACCCTCTTGGAGCACTTCACCACCGGCCGCCATGAGCGTTTGCGTAGCTTCGTCGAGGGCGTCGACCGCAAAGCTTAGCATAGGACCGTACCCGGCCCATCCCTCACCTCCAACCGTCAGTTTCACTCCGGCGGAGGCCCAAGCATAGGGCCACGGGTCCCTGGCAACCGCCGTTCCCAACTTGACCCCCAGGAGAGCCTCGTAGAAATCCTTCGAACCAGCAGCGCCCGGAACCGTACAAGCAATAAGTCGCGCTTTCATCACTCGACCTCCGTGCCGTCGCCCTCGGCAGCCATACCCGTATGCTGACCGTCCACCACGATAGCCGCACTGCAGCATGAGGTCGAAGTAGAGGCGATACAGGACGTACACGCTCCCGGTGCCACAATCCACTCTTCAAAGGTTGAACTGGTTGGGAGCCCAACCCTCAGGGCACTCTGTTGTTCAACAAGGAACTCCTCTCTTATCACCATCCTGTCCTCCTTCGGTGTTGGGGAACCCTCGAACCACGCCGGAGACTCTAACGTCGTCCAACGCAGGGAGGTCAGTCTTCGCAGGCGTCTCCAGGCGCAACCGCCCAGCACTTGCCCGTATCCTGCATGTCAGGGTCGACATCGTCACACATTGCCTTGCGGGCGTCTTCCTTGGTTTGGAAGGGGCCCAAGTGCTTGACTCCGATTGGCGAGGCGGTCGACAGTTGCACTCGACACACGTTGCCTGTTGTTGACTTGTTCACGACCCACGTTTCTGACATGTCCGACTCCAGTTGAGTGGATGATAACGCAGCATGGACGCAAACTGACGCTGGGTCAAGTAACGCGCGCCGCACCACGGTCACGATTCGGAGACACCCCCACCACGCGTAGCTGAACCACCCCGGCTTTCCCGGAGGCCCCCACAGTTGAGAGGTTGGGGCCGTGGGCAAAGTGAGGAAGTACTCCCGAGAGACACGGGAGCGGGCAGTCCGGTTGGTGTGGGATACGACGCGCGATCATAGCTCGGAGTGGGCGGCGATCGTGTCGATCGCACCCAAGATCGGATGCACGGCGGAGACGCTTCGGAAGTGGGTTCGCCAGGCCGAGCGGGATGCAGGACGAAGGTCGGGGCCGACCACGGATGAGCAGGAACGCATCAAAGAGTTGGAGCGCGAAAACCGCGAGCTGAAGCGAGCGAACGAGATCCTTCGCAAGGCGTCGGCATATTTCGCACAGGCTGAGCTCGACCGCTGACCGAGGTGATGGTGGCGTTCATCGATGAGCACCGGACCGAGTACGGAGTCGAGCCGATCTGTCGGGTTCTGCCGATCGCTCCGTCGACCTACTATGCGGCCAAGGCCGTCGAGGATGATCCGACCCGGGCGTCGCTCCGGGCTCAGCGCGACGCGTGGCTCTGCGGCGATATCCGGCGCGTGTGGCAGCAGAACTTCTTCGTGTATGGAGCGCGGAAGGTCTGGCTCCAGCTGTACCGCGAGGGCCTCCCGGTGGCGCGCTGCACCGTGGAGCGCCTGATGCGTCGGTTGGGCCTGAGGGGCGCAGTACGGGGCCGCACGTTCAAGGTCACAACGCATGCGATCGACGGAGCCGAGCGACCCCTGGACCTGGTCGAGCGCGATTTCTCTGCGAGCCGGCCAAACCAGCTGTGGGTGTCGGATCTGACGTACGTGCGGCTGGGCTCGAGCTTCTGCTACGTGGCCTTCGTCATCGATGCCTTCGCCCGCAGGATCGTGGGCTGGCAGATCTCTCGGTCGCTGCGCAGTGAGTTGGCGCTCGACGCGCTCGAACAAGCCATCAGCGAGCGTCTCGATGGCGAAGCCGAGTCGATGGTGTACCACTCGGATCGCGGCGGCCAATATCGGTCGCTGCGCGGAGCCTCTGGCTCTGGCCGGTATTGAGCCCTCGGTCGGCAGCCGCAGCGATTCGTACGACAACGCGCTGGCCAAGACGATCATCGGGCTCTACAAGACCGAGTTGATCGAACTCCGGGGGCCTTGGAGTCGATTCGAGGACGTCGAACTCGCCACCCTCGAGTACGTCTGGTGGTTCAACAATCACCGTCTGCTCCAGCCCATCGGCGACCTTCCCCCCGGCCGAGTTCGAGGAGCAGTATCATTCACTTCTGACTGCTCAAGTCGAGCCGGTCGGACTCAAGTCAAACGGTCTCCGGTGAACCCGGGGCGGTTCACAACGCCACGCTGGAGCGTGAACTGCTCGACCAGGAGCGTTTCAAGACCCGGCCGAGGCCAAGATGGCCGTCTTCGACTTCATCGAGGGCTTCTCCAACCCCCGGCGTCGCCACTCTTCTCTGGGCCAGATCTCGCCGGTCGCTTTCGAGCGCCTTCACGACGCGGCGGAGGCGGCGTGATTCACCTAACCTACTCCCCTGCTGCGCGGGGAAGCCTGTGACTCCCCGGGGCCCTGGGGCAGAGCATCGACCCCCAACGTTCACCCCTCCACCGAACCGGGACAACTCCACAATGCCGCTTGCCAGCGCGAGGAGCCACGCCCAGGATAAGCGTCACCGTTGACGCAATCTGGGAGTCTCCCACATGAGTAGCGCCGCAATCACGCTCATCATCTTCACGCCTATCGTAATTTTCGGCGTGTGGAGTTATCTCGAGTCCCGAAACGTCACAGGACCAGTGACGTTCCTGCAATTCGGGGAAGGCTACAAGTCCCCGGACTTCGTTTCAACACTGCTGGCCAGCAACTCCAGCCTGTCCGGAGCCCTCCTGCTGGTCGCGTTTTATGGATCGCAGTACGGCATGTCGATCTTCGTCTGGGTATTCCTCTTCTGGGTAACGACGCAGATCATGTCCTACTACACAGTCAGCTGGGTGACGTCGCTGTTCCCCGACTTCATATCGAACCGTGGAACGCTGCATGAGTTCCTCGGCCGTCTGTTCGGCTCCACAGAAGTCCGGATCGCGGCCGCTCGCGTAAGTATGTTTTCTTACGTCGGACTTCTCGCCTCTGAGGCCGTCATTGGCTATGGGATCGTCTCGGCAGTCGTACCCGGGAACACCCAACTCGTTGGGAATCTGGCCCTCGAGCCCGCAGCTGTTACAATAGGCGCAACTGGCCTCGTAGCCATCTACGCCACAATGGCTGGGTTTAGAGGCGTCGTCCGCACAGACGAACTCCAGCTGCTCCTCATTGGCTTGATGATGGTGTCGTTGGCACGATACCACGAGTCAGCTTGGCTACAGGGGGCGATTTGGTCCGTGTTCGCCCTAGGCGTTCTCGCATGGTGGGTGCGACGCGGTCCGACTAAGGGTACTCGTAGGCCGAAGGCCCAGGCCGACGGCCCCACTCACGCTCAAGAGCTTTCGACACGTTCCATCTTCGTTGACCTCCCGCGCCAATGGACGGTCCTCCTTGGCTTCCTGCTAGGGGTGGCGTTGTGGGTGTTTGTGACGTTGGAGACACAGGGCTCGCTTCCGACTCTCAGTGAAATAGTGAATCCGTTAGGGACAGATACAGTGTCTTTCGTCCTCTTCTTTGTAGTGGCCAACGTCCTCTTCTGGGTAGTGTGGTGGCCGTCCGCGATGGATCAATGGCACCGGTGCGGGGCGACCGCAGATGAATCTGTCAGTCAGGACCCAATCTTGGGCACAGTCGGCCTCGTCCCAATTCTATACCTTGCAATCCTCACGGTTTCATTCCTGCTCGTGGGGGTGGACGTCTTCGGGCACGTTGGTGACCCACTCGCTGAGTTCCTTTCCAACCTCAGCGCGCAGGTTGGAAGCAACCCCGCAGTATTCGTCCTCGTCACTATCGGCCTAGTCGCGGCAATGATCTCCACTTTGGACAGCTATTTGGTGGTCGCCTCCCAGACATGGGTCGTGGATCAGCGAGTAGCGAGGGTTTCGGGGATGACCCTCTCAGAACTTTCGCGATCCGACGATGCCCGGGCGTCTCTGCCCGAACTTCGTACCGCCGTGGGACTAGTGTTCGTCGGCGCCGCTCTCATCGCACTGTTCCTTCTCACTTGGGTGACCGACATAACGGCTATCATCTATTTCGCGTTCTCCGGCATGCTTGTCATAGCGGGCGTCCTTGTGGCCGGCTTTTTTCGGCGAAGCGACCGCGAGCTCCTGGGCCCCGGGGTCGTCCGAGCCCTTAGGCTTGGTATGGTTTACGTCGTTCTGGCGAACGTGGTTGTCCTCGCAGGACTAGAGGCATCTCTCCGCGGACTAATCCCCGTAGCAGCTCCAGCGGTGGTGCAGGACCCAAATAGCTGGTACTACGCAGTCTTCACTAGCCCGGTGATTGCGATGCTCTTGACTGCCGCATTGGTGTTCGTCTCGGCTCCGGCAGCCAGGGTGGGGAGTGTGGCGAATGACTGATCCAACCGGCGGTGCAGCCGATGCTGATCCCGCCGCGGGGGGCGGCTCCGGTACTGGTGCCCCCGCAGGGGGTAGCTCCGATTCAGGTGCCCCCGCAGGGGGTAGCTCCGATTCAGGTGCCCCCGCAGGGGGCAGCTCCGATTCAGGTGCCCCCGCAGGGGGCGGCTCCGGTTCTGGTGCCCCCGCAGAAGGGCCCGTTATGCGCGCCGTCAGGGTCGCTGGATTCATCGCCACAATGACGGTGATGGCCCTGGGTGTTGCGTGGCAGGACGTGAGGGATGACAAGGCGGAAAATCTGCGCTGCGCGAATGCGATCCACCGGCGGGTCGAACTCTTGCTGCCGGCCGAGGATCCCCCTGCCAACGGTGCCCGCCTTGAGTCAGTGGATAGCCTCCGTACAGCTTGCAGGGACATCGCGGCCGAGAATCCGGCAACGATTTCCGTGACGGGAGCACGCTTGGTCGGCGCCTTCCTGGTAAGCTCGGCAGAGGACGTTAGATCCTCGATTCATCAGCTCGACGTCTTGGGCCGCGGCATCGTGACCGCGTTGAGCGTTGTCACCCTCCTAGTAGTCCTCGGTCTCGGCCTCTACGCGTTTACAGAGAAGGACTTCTTTAGGGCAGTCTCGGATGCGGTGCCGAAGCTATTGCAGACGATCGCGTTGTGGCCCGTGTCGGCCTCCCTATCACTGATCTTGATCTACGTGACCTTGTTTGTTGTCGCCAATCTAGTTGCCCACGATCACGCTGGATCAAGGCTCCGAGAGTACGTGGAATACAACTACGCCCTCGAATACACGGAAGGCACGGATACGCTGTATACGTACCTCATGCGCAGGGATACCGCGAACGCCAACTGGATGAGGCAGCACGACAGTCTCCACGCCGAACCTCGCTAGGTGCTCGACACGTGCCTCTGTGGATGACAACCGGGGGCGTAGTCCTACCCTCAGCTGTGTCTGAGAGACCGGGCAACCAGGCGTTTGCACTGGTCAGTGGAAAAGGCCTTTCAGCGCCCGCCCGATCCCGGCCTGGGGGGACTGAATCAGCAGGAGATGGGGGATCGCGGCTCCCCAACGACTCACACACTCCCACCCCACCCAGCACATTCCCCACCCAGCGTGTCATTCAGGCGACCTCTTGCCTTCAAGGAGACTCCCATGCGTCTGCTCCGCGCCCTCGCCCTCATCCTCCCCGTCGCGCTTCTCCTGCCCACGGCTCCGGCCCAGGCACAGGACGTCCTGAGCGATCCCTCCCTAGAAGAGTGGCTCGTGCCGTACGAGGACTCGCGCCCACGGGACCCGATGGTGGCGCCGGATGGGCGAGTGTGGTTCTGCGGACAGGCCGGCGCGTACATCGCGGTGCTCGACCCGGAGACCGGCGAGTTCACGCAGTACGACACCGACGGGGTGCGCCCGCACAACCTGATCATCGATCCGGAAGGGATGGTCTGGTACGCCGGCAACGCGGCGCCCACGGCCGAAGAGGCGATGCACATCGGCAAGCTGGACCCCGCCACCGGCGAGATCGAGAAGTTCTGGATGCCGCAGGAGGCGGCTCGCGATCCGCACACGCTGATCTTCGACTCCCAGGGCGACATCTGGTTCACCGTGCAGGGCGGCAACTACATCGGGAAGCTCTTTGTCGAAACCGGTGATATCCGGCTCGTCGAGTCGATCCCGGGGGCAGAGGGGCGCCGGGGGGCGAACTCGAGCCGGCCCTACGGGATCGTGATGGACTCCCAGGACCGTCCGTGGGTCGCCCTATTCAACACGAACCACCTCGCGACCGTCGATCCCGAGACCTTCGAGCTCGAGACCTTCGAGCTTCCGGAGAACGCCCTCCCCCGGCGCATCGCCATCACCTCCGACGACATCCTGTGGTACGGGGACTGGACCCGGGGCACGCTGGGCCGCCTGGATCCGGAGACCGGCGCCGTCACCGAGTTCGACCTCCCGGGCGGTGAGGGCTCTCGCCCCTATGCGATGCTCGCCGACGACTCGGACCGTCTCTGGGTCTTCGAGACCGGTCCCAAGCCGAACAATCTGGTGGGCTTCGATCCCCGGACCGAGCAGATCTTCTCGCAGACGCAGCCCGAGAGCGGTGGCGGGACGGTGCGGCACATGTACTTCGACCCGAACACGAACACGATCTGGTTCGGGGCCGACACGAACACCGTGGGCCAGATCACCCTGCCCCCTCGGCGCAGGCCCATCACGGACTGAGTGGGGACCCGCAAGCCAGAATGATGCGGCCCACTACGCTCCCATCGTGCGCCGTCGCCCTGGGGGTCGTGGTGGCGGCGGCGCTCGTCGGGCACGGGGAGGCGCGTGGGGGCCCCCGGCCCGCCCAGCTTCACGCCGGGGCGCCGCCGGTCGGCCACACCGGGGGGTTCGGTGAACCCACCTGTGTGATCTGCCATCTCGGCGACGCGGAAAACGCCTACGGCGGGAGCGTGGCGATCCTCGGGCTACCGGAGGCGTACGAGCCCGGGGTCGCCTACGCCCTCACCGTGGTTCTGCAGGCGGACGAGACGGGGGTGGCCGGATTCCAGCTCTCGGCCCGCTTCTCGGAGGGCGCCGCCGAGGGGAGTTCCGCCGGTGGATTGGCCCCCGTGTCCCCCCGGGTCGAGGTGAACGCCGGCGACAACGGGGTCACGTACGCCCACCAGAACCTGGCCGGCTCGCCGGTGCAGACGCCGGACGGGTCCAGTTGGCTCGTGGAGTGGACGGCCCCGGAGAGCGACGATCCCGTGGTCTTCCACGTGGCCGCCAACTCGGGGAATGGCGACAACTCCCCGCTCTCGGATCTGGTGTACCGCGCGGAGGTGCAGGTGCGGGCCGGCGGCTGAGAGCCAGCCCGCCCCCCCTCAATACCGATCGCCGAACCAGACCGCGTTCAGGAACAACCGCGTCGTCCCCCGCCAAAACCCGCGGAAGTTCGGGTTGTCCACGAGCAGCACCACCGACCCGCCACCCAGGCGGTCGGCTAGCACCGACGGCGACCCCGCCAGCCTCGCCTCGTTTTCGTCGGAGATGTATCCGCTCAGGTGCGGATCGTCGGTCAGTTGGGCCACCGTGCCGAAGGGGTTCGCGCTCGGCTCGAAGAACAGCGCGTGGTCGCGCCACACGGGAATCCTCCGCTGCGTGTAGCCGAAGGCCAGCGGGTGCGTAAGGTCGAGGTCCGCCGCCCAGATCGAGCCGCCGATGGCCTGCGCACCCCGAAGATCGCCGGCGTCCGCCCAGGGCAGACGGACCGGGGCGTCGTCCTCCGAAGCCTCATCAGCGCCACCCGACCCCGGCGGCGCCGCGTTGGGCGTGAAGCCATTCGCCGCGGCCCAGGCCGCCGCCGTCCGCACCGCGATGAGCGTTCCGCCCTCCCGCACCCACGACTTGAGCCGCTCCAGGCGCGCACCGGAGAACATCGAGCCGATCCCCCCCGACACCAGCACCAGCACGTCGTAGTCCGACCAGTCCACCCGGCCCAGATCCGTCACGTCCACCTTGGTCACCGGCTGGCCGATGCGCTCATCCATCAGGTGCCAGAGCTGGCCGGCTTCGTACGAGCTCACGCCGTCGCCCACGGGCATCAGGATCCGTGGTGTCCGCACCGGCTGGAAGCTCCCGCTGCCCAGGTCGGCACCGGCCACCGAGTAGCCGCTGGTGGCCGCGTGGACCGGGACGCGCCCCGCCCCCACCGCGGCCTGCACCGCCCGGTGCAGCGAGTCGGCCGAGATCGTCTGAATGCCCACCGGGACCGAGATGGATCCCGCCCCGAACTCCACCTCGCCCCGCGTCGTGGCACTCGTCCACCCCCGGGTCGACATCTCCGCGCGGACCCCCGCGTCCTGCATCGCCCGCAGCGCCGTGGGTGCTCCGGAATCCCGCCAGTCCACGAGGTAGGCCACCGACGACCGGTCCACCTGGAGTCCCCCCACCGCCGGTACCGCCGTCACCTCCTCCCCCAGTGGCAGCGATCCCGGCCCCAGCTCCCCGTCGGGAATCCCATAGGCCAGGCTCACGGTCCACGCGGAGGCGTCGTAGAACACCGAGTCGGCAAACTCGTCGGTGCGCTCGAAGATCGAACGAGCCAGTCGATACGCTGGCTGGGCCGCGGGCACGACCCAGGCGGTGCCGGGGGCGAAGGAGTGGTCCCCTACCTCCACGGCCGTACTCAGTTCGTGGGTGCGAATGCGGTGCCGCAGCAGCAGGTCGAGGAAGGCGCGGTTGAGCGAGGCGTCGTGGGCATCGCCGAACACCCAGCCCCCCACGTCGCCCGCCTCGGCCGTCTCGATGCCGGTGCGGAAGAACTCGCGCTGGTAGTCCTGCAGCACCGCGCGCTCCTCCACCGCCACCCGTACCGTGGCCAGACTCGTGCGCACCTGATTGCGGATCGCGAAGGCGAAGGTGAGCACGCCGTGGTGACGGCTGTCCTGCGCGTGCCCCCGAGCGCTCGCCTGCTCGAACACGAGCCCGAGTCCGCCCAGGAAGTTGGGGTAGGTGGAGCCGTAGCCCGGATAGGTGTTGTCGTAGACCTCTTTCGTGAAGTAGAGCGACCCCAGGCTGTCGAGCGACGCCGCCCAGTCGTCGGCGAAGCGCATGGTGATGTCGGTGTAGAGCCGCTCGGGAAGCAGCGGATTCCACGAGCCCACCGGCTCGCTCGGCTCGAAGAAGTAGGTGCTCGACGTGCCCATCTCGTGGTAGTCGGTCACCACCTGAGGGCGCCACGACTGGTGGAAGTCGATGCGCGCCTTGCTCTCGGGATGCACCAGCGGCAGCCAGTCGCGGTTGAGGTCGAACCAGTAGTGGTTCGTGCGCCCGCCGGGCCACACCTCGTTGTGCTCCCGGTCCAGCGCGTCGGTCACGAAGGGCTCGGAGCGGTGCATGTTGGCCCAGTTCGAATGCCGGTCGCGGCCGTCGGGGTTGAGCACCGGCTCCACGTGGAAGACGCCCTCGTCCAGGTAGCGCACGACGTCGGCCCCCGTACCCGCCACGAGCCAGTAGGCGGTGAGCATGGCGGCCTCCGACGGCGAGGTCTCGTTGCCGTGCACGCCATAGCCCAGGTGCACGATGACGGGGAGCTCTTCACTCGCAGGGGACTCCATGGCCGCCATGTGCGCCGCCCGGATCTCCTCGAGCCGGTTCAGGTTCGCCGGCGAGGTGACGGTGAGCACAGGCATGGGGCGGTGCTCGTGCGTGGTGCCGATGATCTGCAACGAGGCGCGGTCGGAGAGTTCGGCCAGCGTCTCCATGTACGCCACGATGCGGTCGTGGCGCGTGTGGAAGTCGCCGATGGGGTAGCCGAGGAATTCTTCGGGGGACGGGATGGCGGGGTCGAAGGCCGTGCCGTCGGGGAAGAAGTAGCTGGTGGGCTGTTGGGCGGCCGCGGGGGTGGGCGCCAGGGCGAGGAGGGTGGCGGCGGCGGTGGCGACCGTAGCGGCGGCGAGGGTAGCGGCGGCGAGCGTCGGGGTGGCCGGCAGGAAGCGTCGCAGGGGGCGGGCCTGGGGCATGGCGGGATGAGCTCGGTCGAGGATTCTGGAGAGCCCATCGTTAGCTGCCCGTCGGATGGGCCGCAATCGGGAGCCCGGGATTCCGGTATCGGTCCGAGGGCGGCGGCCCCAGAATGTCGCGGGCGGAGCTGCCCACCCCCGCCCACACCGGAATGATCCAGGCCCACCTGGGGGACTGAAATGAAACGACTGTTCAAACGAATCACAGGCGGGATCCTCGTCGTGGCCCTGCTACTCGTGGCCGGCGGCGTGGGCTGGGAGCAGTGGATGCGGGCGAAGCTGAGCCGCGACATGCCTCCCCCCGGTCGGCTGGTGGAGGTCGACGGGCGCGCCATGCATCTGCGGTGCGCGGGTCAGGGCAGCCCGGTCATCGTGCTGGAAGCCGGGCTCGGACCCGAGGGCTCCACGAGCTGGGACCCGCTGTTCGACGAGATCTCCCAGATCAGTCGTGTGTGCGCGTACGACCGGGCCGGCATCCTCTGGAGCGAACCGGGTCCACGCCCCCGCGACGCCCACCAGGTGGTCGAGGAGTTGCACACCCTCCTGACCTCAGCAGATGAAACGCCACCGGTCGTGCTGGTGGGCCACTCGCTCGGCGGCCTGTTCGCCCGGGTCTACACCGACCGGTATGGAGACGAGGTGGCGGGCCTGGTGTTCGTCGACGCGTCCCACCCCGATCAGCTCGAACGCATGCCGCCGGAGGTGCGCGAGGCCATGGAGTCGGCCATGCCGCCGCTCAACACCATGCGGTTGCTCGCCGCGACCGGCGCGCTGAGGCTCATGACCTCCGGGGCCGGGGGAGGCGTCGACGGGAACACCCCTCCGGTGCAGGCGCGCCTGCCCCAGTCCGTGGCGGGCCTCTCCGGCGAGTCAGCGGCGCTCGAGGCCGCCCTCGGCCAGGCCGGAGAGCTGACGTCGCTGGGTGACCGCCCCCTCGTGGTCCTCACCGCAGGCTCCGTCACCGACATGCCGCCCGAGGTGCCCCGCCAGGTCGTCGAACGGATGCAACGCGAGATCTGGCCTGCCATGCAGCGCGAGGCGGCGGCGCAATCGACGCGAGGGGAGTACCGGCTCGTGGAAGACGCAGGTCACTACATCCACCACGACCGTCCCGACGTGGTGGTCGAGGCGGTTCGAAATGTGGTGTCGGCGGTGCGCGGCGGCGGGTGAGGCTCTGCACTTTCCACCTCGCCACCACTCAGGCTATCTTTCCACCATGGCTCTCAACATCAAGAACGACGAGGCTCACCGATTGGCCCGAAGGCTGGCCGAGGCACGGGGACTCTCCCTCACCGACGCAGTGACGGAGGCGCTGCGACAGGGCGTGAAAGCCGTCCACCGAGAGGTCGACGAAGACCGTCTGCTTCGCGAGGTGGGGCCGATCCAGGCATTCCTCGAACAGCTTCCGGATCGCGACGAGCGAGACGCCGACGTCATCCTCGGATACGACGAACACGGTCTACCCGCCTGACGATGGTCCTCGATACCTCGGCCATCCTCGCCATCCTGCTCCGGGAGCCGGAGGCGTCGGTCATGATCCGGGCGTTGGCTCGAGACGACACCCGACTCGTGGGCGCCCCCACCCTCGTCGAAGCCTCGGCGGTGCTCCAGTCCCGCAAAGGCCCCGGAGGCGAAGTAGCCCTCGACGCCTTTCTCGAACGGGCGGCCATCGAGGTGATTCCCTTCAGCCGCCCGGCGGCCCAACTCGCCCGCCTGGCGTACGGTCGGTTCGGTAAGGGCGTCGGTGATCCAGCCGTTCTCAACTACGGCGACTGCCTCACCTACGGCGTGGCCATGGCCGAGGCCCAACCGCTCCTCTTCAAAGGCGACGACTTCGCGCGGACGGACGTGCTCCGGGTGGCCTACTGACGATCGGGCTTCGCCTGGATCCGATCCCGCCGTCCCACAGCCTCCGCCCGCGTTCCATGGCTCTCCTTACGCGAAGACGCCGCAGATGCCAAGCACGCTCGAGGCGCTCGGGGCGTCACCCCGACGGAATCGGCTCGAAGTCCCAGAAGGCCGCCACCTGGTCTTCGGTGCCGAGCATCTCGTACCGGATCAGACTCACGGGCAGCCGGCCGCTGGCCAGGAAGGCGTCGTGGAACGCCTTCAGGTCGAAGTCTTCGCCCTCCCGCTGCCGCATCTCGCCGAGCAGTTGCTGGAGCTGCAGATTGCCGATCGTATAGCCCAGACCGTAGCCCGGCGGGCGTCGCAGATAGATCTCGGCGTCCACGCGCGCGACATCGGCGTCGAGCCACGGCGAGCCGTCGATCATGTGTTGGGCCGCCTCGGCGATGCTCATCTCCCCGAGTTGCATGCCGATGTCGGCCGTGACGCGCGTCGCTCGAAAGATGCCGAAGAGGTACATGAGCTCGTGCACCCTCGGGAGGTGGTCGATCACACCGGCGCGCACCATCGGCTCTTCGAGGTAGACCGCCCATCCCTCGACCCGGACGCCGTCGGAGATGCGGGCTCGAATGGGGTGCTCGCTCCGCCGCGCGAACCAGCCATCGTACCGGTGACCCGGGATGACCGCGTGCAGGTGATCCGGGTGTGGGTCACGGAACTGTACCTTCTCCCAGAAGTTCAGACCCTCGGGACGCTCGATGAATGGCGCGTTGTACCCGAAGGCGTCGAAGTCCGGGGTGTCGTCCGGTAGGGTCAGGATGTCGGCCTCGGTGAGCCAACGACGCACGTTGCGGTCGGTGCTCCGCAGTCGCTCCTCGTACTCCTCGGCAGAGGGGGCGGGTTCGAGCACCGGCAGGTGCCGGTTGCGCGTCTCCTCCAGCGCGAGGAATCCCATGAGGCGCTCCCACTCCCGTTCGGCGAGCAGCGCCATCTCGTCGGCACTCCAGGGAAGCAGCTTCGCATGGCGCATGTACCAGTCGAACCGCGCCTCGCCCACACCGGCCTCGGCCGTCATGCGAGGCGCCGCGGCATCCAACCAGTCCGCGAACTCCCGCACGGCGATCAGGGCGTCGTCGACGACCGGTACGAGCTCGGGTCGGCTTTCGACCGCCCGCTCGCGAAGGTCTTCGTACCAGCCGATGACCCCTTCGGGAGGAACGGCTCGGTACGGATGACCGTGCCCGACTCCGTCCGCGTTGCGCATGTTGTAGCGCGCGAGCATGAGGAAGTCGGCGGCTCCTTCGGTGAGGTTCACCTTCGCCGATTCGACGATGGTGGGCACGGCCTCGAGGCGGTCCCGGATGCGCGCGGCACGCTCACCGGTGGCCTTCATGTTCGAGAAGGCGAGCCGCAACAGCGGATCGACATACGTACCGGGGTCCCGGGCCCAGGGGCGACTCACCTC
Source organism: Longimicrobiales bacterium (assembly GCA_028279425.1). GTDB lineage: Bacteria > Gemmatimonadota > Gemmatimonadetes > Longimicrobiales > Gaopeijiaceae > Gaopeijia. The sequence continues at coordinate 18,633 of JANQNV010000055.1, forward strand.
GACATAGAACCGCTGCTGGGCGATCTGCGCCTTCACGGCCAGGTAGTCGGCCCGCTCGGGGATCGTCCAGGTGCCGGGATCGACGGCCTTCAACCGGTCTTCGAGAGCATCGATCGCCGCCACGCGCTCCGCGACCGCCTCGGCGCCGTAGTGCTCGACCCCGTGGGGAGCTTCGGGATCGTCGAAGGCGGCCGACCACGCGTCCAGCGCGCGAGCCGCCTCCCGGACATCGTCGAACAGACGGACCAGGTCGCCGTACCCCGGCGACGACTGCGCCGACGCGGCGAGCGGCGCGACGGCGAGCTGTGCGAAGGCGAGCGCCAGGACGAGGCGTCTACTCGATCTCATGGAGAACCTCGGCGTCATCTCGTCTCTGGAAACGGGTCGGCGTCCGGTGTCGAGCCTCGCGGCGGCTCGCCCGGCGGGCTGCATGGCGCGAACCTCTCGTGCCGAGGGACCGGCCGCAAGCCACGCCCGGCCGTCGGCTTGCTCTCCAGCGACGACATGCGCATAATTCATGCGCATGCACACAACCGAGGCACGCATGAACCACCGAATCCACTTCCTCGTGACCGGCGAAGACAAGGCGCGCTACGAGTCGCAAGCCGCGGCGGAAGGACTGTCGCTGGGGGCCTGGCTGCGGGAGGCCGCCGAGCATCGGTACCTCGATCGGCGAGCCCGCGCACCGTTTCGTGACGCCGCAGAGCTCGACGAGTTCTTCGCCCGCTGCGAGTCTCGCGACGATAGGCCCGAGCCGGATTGGGAGGACCAGCGCCGGTGGATCGAGGCCTCCAAGCTGTCGGGCGTGGCCGGTTCGTGATCTTCGTCGACACGAGTGCGGTCGTCTACGCCGTGGGGCGAGCGCACCCCCTTCGAGAGCAGGCCCGGCACTTCTTCCGTCAGTCCCTCTCCGACGGCACGCCCCTCTGCACCTCTTCGGAGGTGCTGCAAGAACTCCTGCAGGTGTATCTTCGCCGTGATCGAGTAGCCACACTCGACGCCGCGCTGGAGTTGGTGGAGAGGTCGATCCCGGTCGTATGGCCGGTCGACCCCGAGGATGTCCTGTTGGCTCGCGCCCTGGTGAAACGCCACCCTGGTCTCTCGGCCCGTGACCTCGTCCATCTCGCCTGTTGCCTTCGGCGTGAGGTGGGCTCGGTCCAGACCTTCGACCGCGTACTTGCTTCGGCCTTCGACGAATAGGGACTGGCATGCCATACACCTTCGAGATGACCATCAGTGGAATCGTTGCGGTGGTCCGCCAGAACGGAGGCGCCCGGCTCAGGGTCGTCGCACCCGACACTCTCCTGGGCAATCCCACATCGGGTAGGGGTGCGCCGAGAACGCTCCGATATGCGATCGATGGCAGAGACCTGCTTCGCCATGATCCCGCCTACATCGTGGGCCGCACGCCGTCGCCCCTGCGAGGGCATCGCCTCGTGTTCCGGTTCGCGGGGGCGGACGCACGTCTGACGCTCCCCGACGACCTCCTGCTCCCCAAGATGTCCCGCTCCCTCCAGGACTTCGCGCCGGAGGACTGTCATCTTGCCGCGCAGTACGCCGAGCCGCAGGCCGGCGACCCGGTCGCCGCGATCCTCGACATCGAGCGGGGTCAGATCGAACCGCTGACCTGCGGGATGGCGAAGTTGGACACGATCCGGGGTACCGTATATGGAGCGGCCGACATGGCCTATGCACTCCGGTGGACCGTCGAGGGTTTGCAGACACCCCCGTCGCTCCAGCTGCAAACGCTCGAGGGAGCGGACGTCGGTCAGGCCATCGAACTGCAGCCGGACGAAGACGACCGCGTACGAGTCGGGCTCTTGAACCATCGAGCGCACCCGGGACAGGAAGTCGATCCCAGGAAGGGAAACGACGAGGACTTCCGGTGGTTCTTCGAGTTCCTCGAGCCCGACGTCCGCAGCCAGGTGATCCGAATCCTGTGCGGGCGCTCCGTGCCAGTGCCCACACAAGTCCGGCGGTGCGCGAAGCGGGTCCCGTTGTTCGCATCCACCGGTGGGCAGCTGCGTCGGCCCTGCGAGTTCGGCGGCCCCGCCTGACGAGGGCCGGCCGGGTTGGGGCACCTGCTCTGGAAGCTCGTCCCGTGTGACTCGCGCTACACCTAGACATCGAGCTATCTCGAGGAGGGCCGTGCGCTCCGGAGCGCAGACTCTTCTATGAGCAGGAGCCGGGGTCACTCTCGCTTGACACGCAGACGACAGCGGAAGCCGTCGCACCAGGCACCGCCAGCCGGTCGCGTCAAAGACCCGTCAAACGACAGCTTTGGCGCTATATCCCCTTGCCCAACCCGGCTGTCGATCCATGTTCGCGAGCAAAGGCGGACCCAGCAGCGCCACTTCGCGACCGAGAGCCACCGGCCGAGACCTCATGCCTCGCTTCAAGCTACATCTCTTGGGATCTCCGCGGGTCGTCGGTGATGCCGGTATTCTCGTCGAACTCCCGCTCGGCAAGCCCCTCGCGGCCCTGGCCTACGTGGCACTCGAACCAGCGTCGGCGTCCCGCGTCCGTCTCGCCGGTATGCTCTGGCCGGGCGCGCCGGCGCCCCGAGCGCGAGCCTCGATCCGACAGGCCCTCTGGTTCATCCGCAAGCAGACGGTCCAGGAAGTTCTGGTGGAGGCAAACGATCGGCTGAGTCTAAACCCCGATGTGATCGACCTCGACGTCCACCGACTCGCCTCAGCCCTGGACGGAGGGCGCCTGGATGCGGCTCTCGCTCTCTGGAGCACGGGGCTCCTCGACGGCTTCACAGTCCCTGATGCACAGCCGTGGCTGACATGGGCCGACGATGTGAAGAGTCGCTGGGAGGCGCGAGTAGGCCGCGCGTTCGAGGCCAAGGCTCGCGAGTCCCATGGAGCCCAGCGCGTCAGGTGGCTTCATCGAGCGATCGGAGTCCGCTCCTACCGCCCAGAGACGTGGCACGCACTCGCATCCGTTCTGATCGACCAGCGCGATATCGAGGGTGCCAGCGAGGCCCTGGACGGACTCCGACGCGTCGCGGAACACGAAGATCGCCAACTCGTGCAGGCCGCGGAGGACCGTCTACGCCTCCTCCGCCGATCAGTCTATGGTGACCCCGAAGAGCGACTGGTCCCCGACTTCGTGGGACGGTCCACGGAGTTCTCGGTCCTGATGGCCAGTTGGCGCGACGTGCTATCCCGCCGATCCAGAGTCGTCGGGCTATTGGGGCCCCACGGCATGGGGAAGACGGCGCTGGCTGACGAGGCCGTTCGACACGCCCTGCTGGACGAAGCGAATGTCGTCGAGGTCCGCGGCACCCGTACGGAAGTCGACATGGAGCTGGGTGTTGTCGGCAGCGTCGCTGCCGAGCTCCTCAAGCGGCCCGGAGCGGCAGGAATCAGCCCTGGCTCCGGTCAGGTGCTCCGGGCTCTTGTACCGTCAGGAGGCGAGTTCGCCGAGGTCGTCCCGAGAACCACCATGGTAGCCGACGCTCTCGGCGACCTCATGGACGCCGTCTCCCAGGAGGCTCCTGTGGTGTTGCTCATCGACGATGCGCACTGGATGGACAAGCCCTCCGGTATGGTCCTCCTGCGCGCAGTTCGGCAGCTACACGGAGCGCGGGTACTCATGCTCTGGACGTGTACGACGGGAGGCTCACAGGGCCACGGTGCCAGGGCGATTGAACACGCGGCAGAGGACGACTTGGCGACCCTGGTGAAGCTCGGGCCGCTGAGGAAGAGCGAGATCGCGGAGATGATCACGCTCCTCCTGTCCGAACGGGACGCAGGACGGATCGATGAGCTCAGCGACCAGCTCCATTTGGCTACTGGAGGATGGCCGCTCCATTTAGTGGAACTGCTGCGCGACCTTCGCGACAGAGGTTTGGTCGCGAGGGATCGATCCGGCAACTGGACCCTTGATGATGACGTGCTGCAGGGGATGCAGCCGCCGTCCGCGTCCCTCCCAGAGGCCCTCGAGCAGAGAGTCCATGGTCTTTCGCATGACGCTCGCCGACTAGGTGTACTTCTCTCGGATCGGGCCGGTGCCATCGCCCCAGAGGAGCTTCGGAGCCTTGCGCCTGCCCACCCGGAGCGGGTCGATCGGGCGGTGGCGGAGCTACTGCGCCGAGGACTGGTACGATGGACCCGCGACGATCGCGTGCGACTCGCCCATGAGCTCTTGGGGCAGGCGTTCAGCTCGGCCGCTGCGGCGCCGGAGAGCGACGCTGTCCCGGAGCGTAGCCGTGCCAAGTCGATGGTCGCCGTCAGCCTCGTTTCGGCCGTCCTGATTGCGCTCGCGACCCTGGCCCAGCGAAGCTCAGCCACGCCCGACGATCTCCCGTTCGGCGGGGGCACGATATGGCTGCGGGACGCCGTTGGCTTCCATAGCGTCACATACCGAGGAGGTGAATCCGCGTGGGAATGGGGCGACACCGTGCGGATCCCCGCAGGCTTCCATGCACGCGGACACCCCCAACGCTCTTCGGAGGGCTCATACGTTCTCGTGGGTGCCGTGGCCAGTGACTCTGAAAGCGCCCTGGATGCAGCGATCGTCAGGGACGGCGAGGTTCAGCAGGTCTTCTCGAGCGAGGGCGACGACCTCCTCCAAGCCGTCGACCCGAGCGTCCAGGCGGGAATACTCAGCGTTCAACACCCGGACACAACGCAGTTCCGGCACATGTTGGTTCGGATCAACCTCGACCAGGACGGCGACACGGCGGTCCTGGCTACAGGCACCGCCTCGTACGGGGGAACCGCTTGGAGCGCGACGGGTGAGCGCCTACTGGTCCACGTCGATGCCCCGTGGGACACCCTCCTCATCACCGATCCGGGGGGCCGCCGGCTGGGTGTGCTCCCGTCACCGCACAAGGAGGCGTCCGCGACATCGCCATGTGGTCCCGACCAGGTACTTGTCGAGACCCGTCCCCCAGCGGCCCTGCCCGAGTTCTGGATCTGGAAAGGCGATTGGGCCGAAGCGGTACGGATCAACCTACGACTCCTTCCGGCGACGACCCCCACCTGTAGCCCCGACGGTTCGGCCGTCGTGTACCTTCACCGCCACGAGGAACGCACGACGCTCGTCCTAGACCCTCTAGACGGTGGTCCTCTTGCGCAGCTGGATATCCCTGCGATGGGGATCTCCCACACAATGTGGGCACAACCTGCTCAACCCGCGCCGACAGCTCTTCGGATCACTGGCGCCGCGAGGGAAATGGCGCGGGGGGAGCGGCGGCGTCTCTCATCCGAGGTCCTGGGGCGCGACGGCGAGCCGCTGGTGCGAGCGGTGACTTGGTCCTCTAGCGACCCCACGGTCGTATCCGTCGGAAGCGGCGGGCTGGCTACGGCGAATCGGCCGGGTCGGGTAGTCGTACGCGGCACCGTCGATGGCTGGCTGGCTGGTGAGGTCACGATCACCGTGAACCGGCGAGCACTGGATGATCGACTTGCACTGACCGACTCCTTCACCACACTCGACTCGTTGCGCTGGGTCCCACTGGGGAGCGGAGAACTCCGTCCGGTAAGAGTGGACGGCGAACCCGCCCTTCTGCTCGGCGGCGACGGCCTCTACGCCGATGGGATCGGTTCGGTCGACGGCTTCGACCTGACACTTGGAGGGCGCCTGGAAGCGGTGTTCTGGATGGACCCGTTCCGAAGGACCGATCGGAACCGGATCACGCTCTGTCTGCACGATGGTGCCGTGAGCGAGCCGCCGGGGGAGTACGAAGCGTGGCGACTGGACCAACGAGCCTGCGTCCGTTGGCCTGCAGACGAAGGATTCGACTTCGACCCGGCAAGTATCGCCCTCAGCACGGGGGCCCAACCCCTTGGCGCGATCGCTGTCGACACTCTGCTCGGCACCAGCCGTTGGAACCGACTTGGACTGGAAGTCCAGCCCGACGGAAAGGTATCGGCCATCATTGGGGACTCGGTCGTCGCGACCCATCCAGTGCGACTGGTGAACGATTCAGACGCTACGTGGCATGCGGTGGTGATCGGGCATTCGGTCGACAACCGCCTGCTTCTTCGCGACCTCAGTCTCTGGACTAGCCCGACAAAGACGGCCGAGGCATCGACAGGTGGCAGGACGAGCCCAGAGCCACCGCGAAAATGACCCGCTTGCGCCGGCCGTGGCCGGCGCGCTCCGCAGCTGCATGCACTGCTGTCAATCGGGACTCTTCTTCCTGTTGGGCCGCAGCCACCATGCCATCCGATCGCCTGCCGACGGCCTGAGCGGTAGGCTAGCACCGAGGGAGGATGGCTCGCCTGACGGCCTTTTGATGGCACGGGCGACGATGGTCGAAACCCCTTCGCTTCGCCATCAACCGGAGTCCGCGCGGATGACCTGCCCTCGCCGAAAGCCCCACCTGCAGAAACAACTCCTGAGTGCCTTCGCACTCTTCGCGGCGGCTGGCTGCGCCGATCAACTATCCACCCAACCAGAACCGCGCATCCCGCTGGAGATCGCTCGCTCGCAAACGTCGTCGGGACAGCAAGTCCTTGCTGAAGCGACCCTGAAGACGTTCCACGCCAGCGGAAACGGCCGGACCAGGGAGATCCTGAACGACGGAAACGGCATCGCGAAGGTCGACGTGAAACCAACCAACGGTACCGTCGACATCATAGCTCCAACTGTGACCGTCACCGCGATGGCAGGGACCCACTACACCTCGGGTGGAGAAGGGTTTGGCATACGCAATCCCGACGACAACAGCGCGGAGCGGAAATCTCTGGAAGGAGAAGAGGCCATCGCGTTCTCGCTAACCGACTCGACCGGAACACGGATCGGCGAGTTCCATGCCAGGGTGCGCCACTATGGGGGCGACGCCGACGTGCTCGTCGAGACCTGGCTGCATGGCGGCCTCGTCACAGCGGACACCGTCCCCTTCTTCGCGGGCACATCCTCAACCCTTTGGGGAACCTCCTTCAGCACGCCGATAACCTCGATTCGGTTCCAAGCTCTCTCGGGACGCGTCTCCATCGCGAACCCGAAGCTGTCGGTCGTGGAGCCGGACGACCCAGCACCATCTGCCGGACTGCTGGCCCACTACCCATTCGACGGCGACTTTGCGGACGCGACCGGAAGCTTCGGCAACGGCACACCGGTCGCCGGCGCCGCCTTCGGAGCAGATCGACTTGGAGCGGTAGGCTTGGGGCTGACGCTCGATGGCCTTGACAGCGAGGTCCAACTCCCCGCTGAGATCACCAACTCCCGAGCCGCCGGCACGATCAACCTCTGGGTGCAGGTGGTGAATCCGACCACCCGCCAGCGCTGCGGTCGGACAGATCACCCGAGCGTCGCCCCCTATCACTGCCAGTACAATGTCTTCAGCAAGGAGGGGTCCACCCTCCGAGCACAGTTCGGGGGCGCGGGGGTCGGAGCGCCCCTCGATCGGATCTACTTCAGGGTCGCGAACGATAGCTTCATGTACACGTCCCCAGGAGCCGTGAGCCCGACCGGCTGGACCATGTACACCTTTGTCTGGGATCCCTCGGGTAAACGCACCTACATCAATGGTCAGCTCGCGGTATCCGAGCCCGGTTCCTTCACAACCGCGAGTTCGGGGACGTTGAACCTGGGATCGAACGGCGCGGCGACCCTACGCTTCCGCGAGCGCCTGTACGGGTCCATGGATGAGGTCCGGATCTACGATCGCGCGTTGGACGTGGGGGAGATCAGTCTACTGTGCGACGTCCAGGCTGTTTGCGGAAGTTGACGCGCGACGGGGGCCGGGTCCGTCTCGACCAAGAGACGGGCCCGGCGGCCGAGCGTTACCGGCTCCCCCACGCGCCCAACCTCCAAGGGACCCTAGCATGGTATCCTGCTCGAGTGGCCGGCGGGCACGGCCCAGGCCCGCTACCTGCCCAGCGTGTAGACGAAGGTCGAGCCTCCCTCGACCTGGCGGAGCGTGAAGATGCCCCCGCCGAGTGTGTAGCCGAGCTCGTACTGGTCCGTGGCAGAGCCATCGGAGTCCCACTGCACATTCACCTCAATCGTCTCGCCTTCGGGGTCGACGAAGACCCAGCCACCCTCGGCCCAGACCTGCGCCCCGGACGCGTCGATCTCTTCGTACCAGTAGGTCCCATTCGCCTCGAAGTTGGCTCGCGCCAGCGTCGTGGCGGGGTCCCACTCGAGAGCACCCGCGAGGCTCGCCGCCGCCCCGTTCTCCGTGGCGGACAGAAACGTCCAGCTGCCGACCATGGCGGCGGGCGGATGCCCGAGCTCGTCATCCTCGTCGGCGGGGTCCGTGGTGGATTCGGAGCAGCCGATCAGCATGGCGACGCCGAACAGGAGCAGGCAGGGGGAGCGGAGTCTGGGCATCTGGGCTCACCTTCAGACGGGGGCCGCATGTCTCTCCCCCCCAACAGGCCGGCGCCAGGGCCATGGCGCAAGGCCGCGGGCGCGCGAAGCCTGATGGGCGTGAAGCCTGGCAAACGTCGAGACGAGGACGACCGCCACTCCTCCGCTACGCCGGCTGGCGCGAAGGACCGCGGGCGGACATCATGGGGCTCGTAGCAGATTCGCAGCGGACTCGCCACGAGTACGGTACGCTCACTCCCCTGCCCCGAGGACCCGACATGAGAGTCCCCCGCACGACCCTGGCAGCCGCCGTCTTGCTCGCCGCTCTACTCGCCGCCTGCACCGGATCGGATGGCGGAGATTCCGTGGGCGCCGTCTCCGTCGCAGACAGTGCCGGTGTCCGCATCGTCACCAACGACCTGGCGCAGGTGTCGGCGGCCTGCACCCTCGACGATACGCCACGCCTCGTGGTGGGCGACCGTCCCGGGGATCCGAACCACGAGCTGTTCCGCGTGTTCGGCGGCGCGCTCCTGGGCGACGGACGGCTGGCGGTGGTCGACCAGGGGTCCCAATCACTGCGCCTCTATTCGCCCGAAGGGGAGTTCCTCACGGCCGGCGGCCGGGCAGGCGAAGGCCCCGGGGAGTTCCGCAGGGCGTTTCGGCTGTGGCGCATGCCGGGCGACACCCTCTGGGTGGGAGACTACGGGCCGTGGGAGTTCGAGGTGTTCTCGCCCGAGGGCGAATGGGTGCGTGGCATCCGGACCGAGCCGGCGTACCCGAATCCACCCCAGGCGTACGCGGTTCTGGCCGACGGGCGCGCCATGCTCGGCAGTGAAGACCCGACGTCGCGCGATCGGGATTTCAGCATGAGTGACGTGACCCTCGTGCTCCACGGCGGGGACGGCGCCTCCGTCGGGGTCTTCGGGGTACTGCCGAACACGCGGTACGGAACGTTCGGCGACGACGCGGCCGCGATGTTCATCTCGCCGTGGTTCGAACCGCGCCTGGTCGCCGGCGCGGTGGGGAACCAGGTCGTGCTCGCCCACGGCCGGGAGCCGGAGCTACGCTTCCACGACGTGACCGACACACTCGAACTCCGGCGGATCGTTCGGTGGACCGGGATCGACCGCACCGTTTCGGCGGCCGACGTGGAGGCCGCCACGCAGGCGACCGAGGCGCAGTACGCGGCGTACGATCTGTCCATCCGGGAGCGGATCATGGGACCGCTGACCGACGCCGATCGACCGGTAGCGGATGCCTTTCCGGCCCTCATCAACTTCTCCTCGGGCACCGACGGATCCCTCTGGATCAAGGAGTACCCGAAGCCCACCGGCCCCGACGACGAGACGTGGGTGCGCTTCGACGCAGACGGCCGCTTCGTCTGCCGTCTGCCCGTACCCGCCGAGGCGTTCGACGTCTACGAGTTCGGCGCCGACTACCTGGTGGCCAAGGTCGAAAAGGACATGGACATCGAAACCGTCCAGGTGATCGGCGTCGTCGGGCCGTCGTGACCCGACGGTGAGTTTCCACGCCTGACCCGAGCGATCGGCGGAGCTCCCCAGGTCAAGTGGGCGTCGAGGGCCTGGGCTTCTTCTCGTCGATTCTCGACGTCGATCTGGTCGTGCCCCTGAGGGAGGGCCTGTCGCTCCAGTTCGGGCTCCCCCCGGGCATCGGCAACGCCACGGAGCTCGACGAGACCAGCCGGCCTGACCGGCCAGGACCTCGAGGGGAGTGGCTCGACGTGGGGAACCCCGTGGCGCTCAGAGGAGACGACGAAGAGCTACCCCCCGTCCGCCCGCTCGACCCACGCCACCGAGGGCACGCCGAGCTCGTCGGTCGCGACCCCCCAGACACGCCGCTCCGTGAAGGCGAGGGGCCGGAAGCTCGACGGGAAGGTCCACTCGGCCACGGCGCCGTCGCGGTCGATCACGAGCCACCGGGGGCCACGTCCGAACCAGCCGCCCGATACGTCGAAGCGCTGGAGCCAGGCTCGCTCGTCGGGTGAGCAGCGCAAGTCCGCGTACTCGGGGAAGACGTCGGCAGAACGAGCACGGAATTCGGGGAACTGCGCATCCATCATCTGGCGAAACTCCGCGCTGTCGGGCTGTTGTGCGGATGGCATCTCCGCTCGCAGCTGGTCGAAGGCGAGGCGGAACATGCCCTCGGCGCTCAGCGGGACGCGCCGCTCGGCCGGTAGATCGACGGCCTGGAGGTCGGCCCCGGCGGAGTCGACGCGCCGGAGTTGATTCCGGTTGGGGTCGTAGAGGGCGAACCCATCCCCACAGGGGGTCCAGATCGGATAGGGTGCGAAGAACGTGGCCCCCGGAAACCGCTCCTCGGAGTCACCGACGACCTCGGGAATCGACAGCACCCGCCTCGGCGTCACGACCGAATCGGGATCCAGTCGGAACGACACCAGCTCGGCATCCCAGAGTCGCACCGATCCCTGCGGGGGCGCAGAAGGAGGAACGCGTCCGACGAGCACACGACCGCCCCATTCCCCCACCCAGGCGGGGCCGACCCGCAGTCCCGCATCTTCGAAGGTCACGAACGACGCCAGTGGAAGCTCGTCTTGCGGGAGCGGGACGATACGCAGCTCACCTCCGGAGAGCCGAACGAATCGCTGTCGCAACACGTCGTGGGTCCAGACGGCCCCGGCCGAGTCCAGCACCAGGGCCCTCGGGATGTTGAATTCCTCGGGCCCACCCCCCTCGTTGCCGAAGGATCGATCGAGGTCGCCCTCGGCGTCGAAGACGACGAAGAAGGGGTCGCTGGAGTTCAAGACCCAGACCCGGCCATCCGGCGCCGGCGCGAGGTCCACGACCCTCGAGACATGGTCGGATGTCGCGTGCACCCGTACCTCCTCGGGCGCGACCGTCCTGAGCGCGGCCACGGCGTTCTCCTTCGTGTCACCGCACGCGACCACCGAGAGGGAGAAGAGCAGGAACCGCAGTCCCCCCCTCACTGTCCCTGCATCCTGATCGTGGGCGCGGAGTGAATCGGAGTCCTCAGAGACTGCGCGGGCGACGCGTCCGACCCCTCGACGAGAATCAGACCGATCATCCCCACGAGCAGCGTGAGGAGGACGGTGAAGGCAGGGGCCACATAGCGCCCCTGAGGGGCCTGGCGCGCCGCGCTCGTGCGGCGATGCTGCGTCGATCGGAGGCGCAGGTGGGGGACGCGCGAGGCGGCGGGGCTTGCGACGGCCGGCGGGGTGTCGCGGACGGGGGCCGATGCGCGGGCGGGGGCCGGTGCGCGGTCGCGGACCGAGGTTGACGCAGGGTCGCGGGGCGGGGCCGAGCCCGGACGGGCGGCGAGGATGTGGAGGCGAGAGGTAATGTAGGACTCGCCGGTCGCGCGCATGCGCTCGCGAATGCGGCGCTTGAGGTGCTTCTGCTTCGTCACGGTGCGATCCTCGGGAGCACGGCCGCGGCTCGCCCCTCCCCGGCGGGCGCGTTCCTACGGCAGGTGTCCAGTGCGCATCGTGTCGGGTCCGAGGAGACGACTCCCCTTTGCCTCGTTGAGAGTCCCCGCCGGGGGGGGACGAGAGAGGATGGGCGAGGACCACCGCCTCGCCGAGGGTAGGCCTGAACGGCGCACGCGGCAAGTTCCCGCGCTGGTCGACGTCTGCTGGCGCGGAGGCCCCTGGGGGCATCTGGCGGTTCGAGTGCCCCGACTGCGTTTCATGTGGAGACGGGCCGCGGTGGAGCCCCCCTGCGCCCGACCTGCCCTCGACGACGGACGGTTCGCCATGCTCCGCACCGTAGCGCCCCCGCGCGCCCTGCTCGCCTTCGTACTCTCCCTCACGGCGTGCGGAGGTGCCGCCGATGCGGCCCCGCAAGAGCACGCGTCCGCGACCCCTGAAGCTTCTGTCGGCTCGGATGTGATCGGTACCATCGAGGCGACGATCGACGGGGAGGCGCGCACCTGGTACGTGGTGACCGGCTCGGTTCGGGGCGAGTCGTACGCGAGCGCCGTCTGGTACCAAACGCCCGAGGGCGAACTCGTTGCGTCGCTCGGCGGGTACGACACGGCCGACCTCCCCTTCGACACCTTCGAAACGGACCCTGCACAGGGCGTGTCGACCGGTGACTATCGGGGATCGGCCGTCACCGTCGTAATCATGCCCGGGGCGGCGGCGGCCCCCTACCGGGCGGAGATCTCGGACGCCGCTCCGGGCGTCACGTATGCTCCGGACGCGAGCGTTCCGGGGATCGACGGCGTCTACCTGGGACAGTCGGGTGGACTCGACGTGCGGCGACTCGAGATCGCAGGGGATCGCCTCGACGTCGAGGGCACCTTCTGGGGTACGCTGCAGACGTTCTCCGGAGACGGTGCGGTCGAGGTCGCGGAGGGGCGGTTCTCGGTCCGTGGCGTGCCGTCTCGGTCGGCGCTGGGAGGGGCGTGATGGCGCGGCGGCTCAGGGCGGCTTCGTCTTGCGCAGTCTTCGTGCTCTTCGCTGCGACGGCCGCCTCGTTTGTCGCAGAGACGGCGTCGGCCTCGGGGGGCGACGCACGGAACCCCACGATCCGGAGCCTGAGCGCAGACCCCTCCTCGACCAACGAGGGGGCGGTGGTTCGCTTCGAGGCGGAGATCGAGTCGCCGGATCCCTCGTCGGTCACCTTCGATTGGGACTTCGGAGACGGCTCGACCCCGATACGGGGCGTCGGCGCGGCAGCGGTCCAGCACCGATTCCCCGACGGGGCGCAGAACGGCACGAGCTATACCGTGACCCTCACGGTGACGGACTCCGCCGGTGCGTCGGATCAGGCCACCACCTCGATCGCGGTGGCCAACGTCGCACCCCGGATCGTCGGAATGCAGCGGGACGGGGCCGGCCTCCTGGGCGCGTCGATGCCCTTCCTCGGCCAAGCGGTCGATCCGGGAGTCGACGACGCGCTGACCTTCACGTGGGACTTCGGCGATGGGGGGACCGGTACGGGACCCCAGGTCGATCACCAGTACGCGGCAGCGGGTCGCTATACCGTGACGCTCGATGTCGACGACGGCGACGGCGGCTCAGATCAGCGCACGATGAGCGTGATCGTCGGCGAGGGCGGTGAGATGTCGGTGAGCGGGGGTGTCGGAATCCCCACGGAGGACCTCACGTCGTCGATCGTCTCGGCGGTCTCCATCGGAGACGGACTCTGTCAGTTCAGGCTCGAACTCGGCATCGAGGACGCTGGCATCGGATTCCAGGTCATGCTGCCGGGGGGGCTGGCACCCGGTACCTACCGTATCGGACCGACCACCGAGGACGCCGGACTCTGGGACGACGAAGTCGCCTCGCCGGGCACCTTCACCGCTACGGCGGCGGTCGATCCGGCCTACGATCCACCGGAGCGGGGCCTGTTCGGCTTCTGGTCCGTCGAGGGCACCTTCACCGTCGAGCACTTCGACGGTGAGCGACTCGAGGCGTCGTTCGCGGTGGAGTTGCAGGAGCGCACGGTCCGCTCGGCCAATCCGCCGCCCTACTGGATCGACGTCGAGGGGTGGGTGGCTCAGGCGGTGGACGGCAACGTGTTGGGTGGGCCTCCGGCGTCGGGGCCGGGTGGCTTCTACCTCTGCGACGTGGGGACGTCGCCCATGACGGTGGTGTCACTCCAGCCCTCCGACCGTCAGCCGAACGTCGACCTCGACGAGCCCGTCATCAAGGTCGGCTTCGACGTACCGATCGACGAGACGACGCTCAACGCCGGGACGTTCCGACTCGGGTATCGGCTGCCCGACCGCGGGGCGAGCGGTGCCCAATTCGCCCTGGTGGAGGGCGGGTGGGCGGCCGAGCCCGATGGGACCCACCGCTTCGTGCCCTCGGGCCCGCTCCTCGCGGGGGTCTCGTACCAGGCGGTGATCCGCGGGGGGCTGCAAGGCGTGCGGGGTGCGCGGGGTGAGATGTTGGCGGGGAACACGTCGTGGAATTTCACGACCCTGGTCGAGCCCACGGTCCGGGTCGCCGTCTTCCAGGTCGCCCGCAACGCCCCGCTCATTCCCGGCAAGACGACCGCGGCCCGGGTATGGGTCGACTGGCAGGAAAATCCGAACGTACACCAGGCGTGGCAGACTCGCGCGTTCCCGGCCCGCATCGACGTCAAGGTGGACGGCGCGATCGCGTGGCCGGTCCGGGACGAGTACCCGAACCGACCCGACCAGTTGAGTCTCGAGGACAGCGCCCAGGCCCGGAACAGTGTGAACTTCTTCGGTTGGACGCCCTCGGCGACCAGCGGCACCTCGTCGTTCGTCGCCGCGGTCGAGCCGACGATGCAACAGATCCCCGTGCCACGGCGGTTCGAGAGCGCTCCGGTGGAGATCGTTCATCACCCGGGGCTCCCGCCTCTCGAGTACGAGGCGCGAAGACTGCGGATCCGTTCCTGGACCGACGCGGTCCCGCCCGAGCTCGATCAGCTGATGGCGGACGTGATGCGTGAAGGAGCGGCGTTCACGGCCCAGAACTTCCCGGTTCCCTCGGTGAGCGGCTCTCTCGGCGACCTCGCGCTGGCCGAGCCACCGACGATGTTCCAGTGGAGCCAGGGCAACCTCCAGGTCTTCCGAGGGTGGGGGACGGCGATCAAGCAGGACGAGTATTTCGCGAAGCAGGCCTACGACCTGATCTCGCCGACCACCTCGGCCGATCTGCTGGTGCTCTTCATGCCGGCCGAGGTGCAGCCCACACTCGGTGGCTACGCCTACACGGATTTTCCCGGAGTGCGGACGGTCTCGATATTCGTTGCTCCCGCGGTGGGACCGCAGAGCCTCCAGAAGAACGCGGGTGTGGTGGCGCACGAGTTCGGGCATGCGCTGGGTTTGCCGCACTACAGCCGATGCGCGGATGACTTCCGTGCCTGCCTGAGCGCCGGAAAGGCAGGATCCGACGACGTCGAAGGCTTCCGGTTGGCGCCGGACGGGAGCCGCGGCTGGAACAAGTCGAAGCTCGAGGGCAACGCCGAGGCGCCCACCACGAAGACGGTCATCTCGCTGATGCACCCCGACGCGATCGGGCTGCCGGGATTGTTCATCGCGAACCGCCAGTACGACGAAGTCCTGCGTGGGGCGGGCGGCGGGCCGCCGCCCGCCCCGCCAGGAGGTCGTTTCGACTCCGCGAGTCCGTTCGACGAACCTGGGTACGCCGAACTCTCCCTGCTCGCGTGGGACGTGGCTCGGTCGGGTCCCTCCGCCTCGCCCGGTGGCGACCTGCCCGCCCTCGAGACGGTCCCCTCCGCCAGCCGTAGCTCCCCCACACTCCAAGACCCGGAAGAGGTACTGCTGACCGGGGTCGTCCTCACCGAGACGGGGACGATTGCAGTCGCGCCCCCGCGTCGATTGGAGCGCCCCTGGACCCACCACATCCCCGGCGGCGAATACACCCTCGAGGTTCGGGACGCCGGGGGCGGGGTGCTGCACACGAGGAGCTTCGGGCTCTCGCCCGCGACGGCCGAACACCGGACCGACCTCGAGGGGCGCGCTGCGGATGTGCCCGCCTCGGCTGGCGCGTGGTTCTGGGTCACCGCCCCCCACTACGCCGACGCCAGGGAGTACGTGGTACGGCGCGGGTCGGACGAGCTCATGCGTCTGGGCTACACGGAGCACGCACCGACCGTCGCCGTGGACCAGCTCCGTGCGGAGTCCGATGGGACCCTGCAGTTGGCATGGACCCACGACGACGGCGACGGTGACGTTCTGGCCGCCATGGTCACGTACAGCCCCGACGGAACCGGTGACTGGCGGGCGATCTCGCCTTGGATGGAGGGGACCACGTGGGCGTTCGACCCCGCTCCGCTTCCGGTTGGCCCGTCTCCGACGCTCCGCCTGATCGTCTCCGACGGCTTCCGCGAGGGAGAGGCGACCGTTCCGATGCCCGGAGGCTGAACGCGATTTCGTGCCCGTCAGCCTCCCGCCACCACGGCTTCCCGCGTCAGCGTCTGGTAGAGCACGGGAACCACGAGCAGCGTCAGGACGGTCGAGGTGGTCAGCCCGCCGATGATCACGACCGCGAGCGGGCTCCACAGATCGGACCCGGACAGGGCGAGCGGCAGGAGGCCGCCGATCGTGGTCAACGTGGTCAGCACGATCGGGGCGAAGCGCGCCCGGCCGGCTCGGAGCAACGCCTCGTCCCGCGCCACGCCCTCGCGCCGCGACCGGTTCGCGTACTCCACGAGGAGGATCGAGTTGTTGATCACGATCCCGACGAGCGAGGTGATCCCGATGAAGGCGGTGAAGGAGAAGGTGTAGCCCGTGAGGAAGAGGCCGCCGATCGCCCCGATGAGCGAGAGCGGCACCGCGCCGAAGATGACGAGCGGCTGCACGAGCGAGCGGAACTGCAACACGAGGACTCCGAAGATCCCGAAGATCGAAATGTTCAAGGCGATCAGGAGCGCCCCGAAGCCCTCCTGCTGCTCCTCGAAGGTGCCCCCGGCGAACCAGCGGTACCCCTCGGGCCACACCTCCGCCTCGAGTCGCTCGCTCACGAGCCGGGTCACCTCGAGCGCATTCGTCTCGCCGCGCACATTCGACGTCACCGTCGCGACCCGCTCTCCGTCGTAGTGGTCGATCCGCGGGAGCCCCCCGGTCAGCTCGAGGGCGGCGATCTGCGACAGGGGGATCAATCCGCCATTCGCGGCCAGCCGGATCCGGCCGAGCGCCTCGGGCCCGGGCTTGTCGCCCTCGAAGGGGAGGCGGACGACGACGTCGTGATCCTCCCCGTCGGGACCGCGCCAGTTCGAGATCGGCACTCCGGCGAGCGAGGCGCGCACGGTGCGATCGACCCTCTCCGGGTCGAGTCCGAGCGCCCACGCCTTCTCGCGGTGGAGCCGGACGTCGAGTTGGGCCCGGCGGACGGCGAGGGGGTTCTCGACGCCCCGCGCTCCCGGCGTCTCGCGCAGCACCTCCTCGATCCGCGCCGCGAGCACGGCGAGGGTGTCGAGGTCGGGACCGGTCACCTTGAAGACGACCGGCGCCTCGACCGGCGGCCCGTTCTCGAACTCGGTGATCGTGATCCGCGCCCCCGGGACGCGCGCGAACCGGGGTTCGAGCCGAGAGATCAGCGCCAACTGGGCCTCGTACGACTCCGCCTCGACGAACACCTGCCCGATGCTCGACCGCTCCCGCCGCGGGATCACGTTGTAGTAGACCATGGGGTGATCGTGGCCGGCGTTGGCCGCGGTTCGGACGACCTGAGGGTCGGCGCGCACGATCGAGTCCACCGTCGACACCACGCGGCTGGTCTCCGCGAGGCTCGTCCCCTCGGGCGCCGTGATGTTGACCAGCAGCTGCGGCTTCTCCGCCTTCGGGAAGAGGGAGACGCCGACGAGGGGGAAGAGGGCGAAGGCTCCGAGGAAGACGGCGGTGGCCGCAGCGAGGACCCGCGCGGGACGCCTCAACCCCCAGCGCAGCGTCCGGGTGTAGGGACCCGCCGCGGCGCGCATCATCCCACGCTCGAAGAAGCGCGGCTGATGTGCGGCCTCGGCATCATCGTCGGCCCGTCGCCCGCGCAGGGCGAGCTGGACGAGCGGGAGGATCGTGAGCGAGAGGAAGAGGGAGGCGAGGAGGGCGTAGATCACCGTCACCGGGAGGGAGCGGATGTAGTCGCCGGTCCCGGTCGGCATCTGCACCATCGGGAGGAAGGCGAGGACCGTCGTCACCGTACCGGCCACACTCGGCCACGAGACCTCTTCCGTCCCGCGCAGGGCCGCATCTGCGAACGACGCGCCCTCGCGACGTTTGACCGTGATGTTCTCCACGACCACGATCGCGTCGTCCACCAGCAGACCGAGGGCGATGATCAGCCCTACGATCGACATCTGCTGAAGCCCGAAGCCGGTGACGTCGACGGCGGCGAGGGCGAGAAGGATGGCGACGGGGATCGTGAGAACGACCAGGAAGGCAGCGCGCGGTCCGAGCGCGATGAGCATGACCACGCCGACGAGCACCATCCCCTGCAGGAGGGAGCCGATGAAGCCGCCGACACGGGAGCGGACACTGACGGTCTGATCGAAGATCGTCTCCATGCGCACCCCGTCGGGGAAGGCAGCGGCGCGCGCCTCCAGCACCGTCCGGGCGCGCTCGGCGACGTCGACGAGATTCGTCCCCTCGCGCTGACGAACGGTGACGATCACCGCGGGCTCTCCATCGACCCGGATGCGGTGGGTCTCGTCTTCGAAGGCGCGGCGGACGGTGGCGAGGTCGCGGATGCGCACCGGACCGGCCGGCCCGGCAAGGACGACGGTCGTCCGGATCTGCTCGAGCGACTCGAAGTCTCCGCTGGTGCGAACGTTGAAGCGCCGCGTCCCCAGGTCGAGGTCGCCCCCCGGGAGTTCGAGGCCGGCGCCCGAGAGCGCCCCGAGCACCGCCTCGATCGGGACGCCGTGCGCCTCGAGCCGGTTCGGGTCGACCTCCACGCGAACCTCGGGGTCGGGGAGTCCCCACACCTGGAGCTCCTGGACGCCCGGCACGGCCTCGACGGCACGCTCGAGTTCGTCGGTGATGCCGACGAGGCGGAAGGCGTCCGCACCCTCGTCGAAGAGGGCCACCTGCAGGACGGCCACGTCGGTGAGGCGCACCCGGTCCGCTTCGAGCGAACGCAGTCCCTCGGGTAGCCCGGGCTCCTCCCGGTTGATCTTCTGCAGCACGTCGTCGAGCGCCTCGTTGGCGTCGATCCCGTATTCGAACTCGACCGACATCACGCCGAGTCCATCCTGCACGGTGGATTCGAGGGTGCGCACGTCGTCCAGCTCGCGGATCGCATCCTCGAGCGGCTCGATGACCTGGGTCTCGAGCGTCTCCGGCTCCGCCCCCGGGTAGGAGGCGACCACGATGACGTTCGGGAGTTCGAAGACGGGGTCCTCCGAACGAGGCATGCCGAAGAACGAGACGAGCCCCAGCGCGACGAGCAGGGTCGTGACCACCGCCGTGAAGGCGCCGTTGGAGAGGGCGCCGCGGGTGAGGATCATCGGTCGCCCTCCCCACCCACCACCTGGACGTCGTCCCCCTCCCGGAGGAAGGCGGCTCCGGTGGTGACGAGCTGGTCGTCTGCGGCCACGTCTCCGCTCGCGAGGACGTCCTCCCCGGCGAAGCCGCGAAGCCGTACCCGACGCTCCCGGGCGATCGACACGGCGTCGATCACGTAGACGATCCCGACTCCGTCGTCGATGTCGGCGATCGATTCGGGGCGCAGGCGAAGACGGGCGACGGGGCCCTCGGTCGAGAGTCGCACCCGACCCACGAAGCCGGATCGGATCCCGACGGGCGGTGCCTCGAGCCGAAGCTCCACGGGGTAGAGCCCGGTGCCCGGGGTCGGCCCAGCAGCCACCTCGACGACGACGGCGCGGAGGGAGAGGTCGGGGAGGGCGTCGAGCACGACGTCGGCCGCAGTCCCCAGATGGATTCGCACGACCTCCCGGTCGGAGAGGGCGACGCGGATCCGCCATCCCCCCGAGGTCGAGCCGAAGCTCAGCACCGGCGCGCCGGGGTTGGCCCACTGCGCGGGCTCCACGAGCCGTTGCAGGACGCGCCCATCCGCCGGCGCGAGGATCCGTGCGTTGTCCAGGTCGAAGCGAGCGGCGCGGAGGGCGGCCTCGGTCTGTCGCAGCCCATCCTGCGCATTCTGCAGGTCGGCGAGCGCGACGACGGAGTCCGCGTGCAGACGCTCGAAGCGCTCGACCAGTCGCTGCGCCCGGGTCACATCGGCCTCGACCGCGGCCACGCGCGCCTCGACCTCGTCGTCCCGGAGCGTGGCGAGGACCTCGCCGGCCCGGACTTCATCGCCCGCGTCCACGCGCACCTCGTCCACGTATCCCGGGACCTTGAAGGCGAGCGCCGTCTCGGATTCGGCGACGAGCTGCCCGGTGACCTCGAGGGTGTCGGGCACGATTTCGATGCGGGGCGTCTCGACGCGGACGGCGGTCGGCGGAGCGCCCGTCGTGGGGCCCGTCGTCGCGGCGTCCGACTCCCCCGGGGCGACCTCCTCCCCTCCCCCGCATGCGGCGATGAACGAGGCGAGGGCGAGCCAGGTCGTGAGCGTGGGGATACGGGCGGTCATCGGTCGGTCTCCGAGGTAGGGCGAAGGGTCCCGGCGGCGTAGCGCAGTTCGACCATCCGCATTCGGACGGCGTCGAGCGTGAGGTGCACGTTGAGGCGGGCGCTGGTGAGCGTGGAGCGGGCATCGAGGAATTCGAGCTGGGTGCCGAGCCCCTCTTCGGTGCGTCGCGCGACGAGACGGAAGCCGCGCTCGGCCTCGAGTTCGCGCGCCAGCGCCGTCTCCACCGAGGCGAGGGCCGTGCGGAGATTTCGCTCCGCCTGCTCGAGCGCGAGTCGAAGGGAGCGGGCGGTATCGCGCCGCGTCGCCTCGAGCCGGTTCTTCTCGGCGGCGCGGCGTGCCTGGCGGGCCGAGATCGCGCCGCCCTGGAAGGGGCGCCACGTCATCACGAGCGACCCCAACACGAAGCGGTCCTGCGAATCGATGCCGTACTCGGGCCCCTGGATCCCGGCATCGACGGCGAGGACGAGGGTCGGCCAGCGCTCCGCATCGGTCGCCGCGAGTCCGGCCTCCGCGACCTCGACGGCCGCCGTCGCGGCCGCGAGTTCGGGGCGGGCGGGAGCCTGATCCCCAGGTCCCATCGTGGCATCGACTTCGGCGAGGAGCCGCTCGGCCCGCGCCACGAGGTCGGCGGGGTCCTCCTCCCCGCCCGGTCGATCCAGCGCCTCCTGGGGGGCTCGATCGAGGAGGTAGTTGAGCAGACCGGCCGCATCGCGCTCGGCGGCGGTCGCCTCCTGAAGGCGCTGCTCCACGGAGAGTCGCTCGGCGCGGGCGCGGAAGAGGCGATCGGGGGTGTCGAGGTCGGTCTCGACCCGCCGTTCGGTAACCCGCTCCGCCTCGACGACGGCCACGAGCGCCTCATCGAGGATCCGGATCGCACGCTCCGCATTCCGCCATCGGTGGTAGGCCGTCGCCACGTCTCGATGGACGGTCGCGGCGACGGCGTCGCGGTTGGCCTCGGTCGATCGCAGCCCCGCCTCGGAGGCGCGCACATTCGCTCCGGCGGCCCGCGAGAAGAGCAGCTGCGTCACCTGGAGCCGGGTGTCCTGCTCCTGCGGCAAGAGGAAGGGCTCCTGCACGTTGTCGATCTGAGGGAAGGGCCCGGGCTGGCCCGGCGCGCCGACGAGACCGTTGAGGGCGTCGTACACCGGGTTCAGCAGATCCCCGACGGGGAAGAGGATCTGTCGCCCCCCATCGGCGCGGGAGTAGCGAGCCTGCATCCCCACGGTGGGACGGAAGGCAGCGCGACCCTCGTCTAGCAGCGCGGCGCTCGCGGCGAGCGAGGCCTCGGATGCCTGCAGGGAGAGACTGCGCTCGAGCGCGAGCTGCGCGTACCGGTCGGCGATCTCGTCGGCGGACTGGGCGCTGAGCGGCGCCACGCGGAGTGGCGCGGTGGTGAGAAACGCGACGAGGAGCGCGAGAACGATCCGCCTCATGCGAGTTCCTCCCGCCGGATCTCGAGCGACTGCAGGTCGGCACCCAGATCCCGCAGGGCACACATCGTCCCGTGAACGGCCGAGGTGTCCGGGAGCCGGCCGTGGATCCGGGTCCCACCCTCGCCACTGTCGACGATCAGCGGATGAAAACGGTCCGCCCAGACGGCGCCGAGGCGGCCGCGGAGGTGGATCTCGACGAAAAGGGTGGAAGGAGGCATGTGTGACTCGAATCCGAGGGAATCTCGACCTGCGATTCGAGTCTACCGGCCCTGCCCTGAGCCTTCGTGGGACGAAGGTTTATTCGGGGGTTTATTCCACCAACCTATTCCACCAGCCCCAGCTCCCGTGCTCGCGCGACGGCCTCCGTCCGCGAGGAGACGCCGAGCTTGGAGTAGATGTTGTGGGTGTGCTTCTTGACGGTGCCGATCGACAGGAAGAGCCGGTCGGCGATCGTACGATTCGGAAGTCCGGCCTGCAGGAAGGCGAGGATCTCTCCCTCTCGATCGGAGAGGAGTCGCTCGCTCTCCGCGGAGCTGCGGTTCTCGATCTCGGCCTGCACCCTCGCCACCCAACTCGCTCCGACCGCGGGCTCGTCTGCTGCGAGCGCTCGGGAAAGCACCGGGAGGAGCGCGGCTCCTGCCGTCAGGAGCGGCGCGAGATGACCCCGCACTCGGATCCCGGGGAAGGCCTGGAGCAGCACCTCCACCGCCTTGCCGTCGCGAAGCTGATCGAGTGCCTCGGCGCGAAGCACCCTCGCCGCGTCGGCCCACCCCCACGCCCCGATCGCCTCGGATCGACGCACGCCTTCGGCCGCCGTCTGCTCGGCACGGCGGGCATCGCCGGCAGCGAGATGGATCCGCGCCTGGGTCGTCCATACCGCTACCTCCCACCCACGCGACTCGACGGTGCCGTCGAGCTGTTGGTGCCACGCGAGCGCGTCGACCGCCCGGCCTCCGGCGACCATTCCGTGAAGGGCGATCCCCTCGAGCCGGGGCCGGTCGAGGAGCGAGACGGTCCAGCTCTCGATGAGGTCGAGGAGGACGGCGCCCGTATCCGCCGCTCGGTCGATGCGGCCGCGGGCGAGGGCCAGCCTCACCTCCTCTGCCCGCGCCTGCACGATGACGTTGCGAACCTCGCCCGCGAGGGCCGCAGACAGCCCCTCGTCGAGCGCCGACTCGGCCTCATCGAGTCGTCCCTGCGACGTCAGCAGTCCGGCTCGACGGGTCTGGAGGTATCCGGTGACGATCGGGTGCCGCCCCCACTCCCCGCGGAGCGACTGCGTCGCCTCGTCCACGATCTGCAGCCCCGCCTCCAGCTTGCCGAGCCCCTCGTGCGCAAGCGCTGCGGCGAAGAGCCCCGCGGAGCCCGCGTGCCGATTCCCGGTCGCGAAGCCCCGACGCCACGCCGAACTCCCGAGCCGAGCGGCGTCGTCGAGTCGACCCAGCGCGAGGGCGTGCATCGCCTCCGCCTGTTCGACGACCGACATCAGGAAGTCCCGGTCCTCCCACTCTCCGTCGAACGCCGACCGCGCGCGAGCGCACGCCTCCGCCACCCCATCGAGATCGTGCGCGGCGGCCGCGCGGGTGGACTCGAAGACCGCGAGGTGCCCCTCTACCTGGCTCGCCTCGAGGGCGTTCTCCGGTCGGGGCTCCGGGAGGGGTGCGCGTCGCGCACGGTCGGCCCAGCGCTTCCCCTCCTCCAGTCGAGACGAGAGGTGCTCCACGTATCCCATCGCGATGCACAGCTCCAGGCTGGCCTCCACATCGGCGCGCGGGAGCCGCGCGCAGGACCGGCGAATCGCCGCGAGCTGGCCGCGCCCGAGCATCAGCGGGAAGCCCTCCGTGAGGACCTGCTGCGCCACATCCGGGCGTCCGGCCGAGAGGGCGTAGGCCATCCCCTCCTCGACTTCGCCCTCCGCTCCGAACCAGCGGGCAGCGGCCACCCCGGCGGCGTCGAGGTCGAGGCGCGTCCGCGCCCGAACCCGGAGCAGCTCGGCGAAGAGGTGATGGTACCGGTACCAGCGGCGCTCGCGGTCGAGGGGGAGCACGAAGAGCCCCTTCCGCTCCAGCTCGCGCAGGTCGGGCGGGTCGGAGGTGACGCCGGCCGCCTCCGCCACCACGGCACAGACCGGCGCGCACATCCGATCGAGCACCGAGGTCGCCAGGAGGAAGTCGTGCTCCCCCGGCGTCCGGTCGGCGAGCACCTCGTCGACCAAGTAGTCGACGACGAAGCGATCGTTACCGCTGAAGTCGGCGATGAAGGCCGCGCGATCCGGTTCATCCATGCGCTCCAGGGAGAGCGCTGCGAGCTGGAGCGACGCGGCCCACCCCTCCGTCCGCTCCGACAGCCGACGCACCGCCTCCTCCGAGACCTCGACGCCCATCTTGCCGAGGTAGGCGCCCACCTCGTCGGCCCCGAAGCGGAGGTCGTCTTGTCGCAGCTCCGTGAGGAGGCCTCGTGCCCGCAGTCGGCCGAGGGGGAGCGCGGGATCGCTCCGCGTCAGGAGGAGGAAGCGGAGAGCGGGCGGGGCCTGCTCGATCAGGGTGCCGAGTCCGCCGGTGACCTCCGGACGCTCGAGGAGGTGGACGTCGTCGAGGACGAGGACGGTTCGTGGTGTGGACGGATCGGCGAAGCCGTTCAGGACCGAGACGGCGACCGTCTCCAGATCGGGATCGACCGCCTCGAGGCGAAGCCGCGCCTCTTCGACGGCCTCCGGCGCCACCGCCGCGAGGGCGAAGACCAGATACTCCCAGAAGCGCTGCGCATCGTCGTCCGCGGCGTCTAGGGACAGCCAGGCGACGCGGGCGTCCGTCGATTCGATCCATCGGGTGACGAGCGTCGTCTTTCCGTATCCCGCCGGGGCGACGACGAGGGTGAGCGGACGTCGGGTCGCCTCGGCGACGATCCTCTCCAGACGCGGCCGCGGCAGCAGGACAGGGCCGGCGGTGGGTGGGAAGAGCTTGGTGGCGAGGAGGGGTGTAGACACGACCGTGAGCGGAGACGGGGGAGGGCGCCGAGGGCGCGCCGGGATCGATGACGCGGCGCGCGTACGGAAGATCCCGCGGGTCCGGAGGCCCGGCAACCGGTTGCGCGACGCCGGACCCACAGCCCATCGCAGCTGGCGGCCGAGGCGGGGGGCGAGCTCGTTCCTGCTCGAGTTTCTACGGCCCCTCCTCACTCGGCTCGAGACGCCACCGCATGATCCGGGGCACACCAAGTTCGTCTTCATGTACGCCGTAGAGCCGGCCGCCGCTGAACACCAGCGGGTAGCGTTCATTCTGCATCCCCGCAGCCGAGGCGACACGAACGGGAGTATCCAACGACACGGTGCCCACCCACTCTCCCTGCCTCGTGAACACGTCGAAACGGTCCGCGTCCCCGTCTACGGCGGTCACCCTCGCCACCCAGAGCAGACCCTCGCCGTCGACCGCCATGTGGGAGTAGAAGGGCTTCTGATCGGGCCCCTTGGTCGGCGCCGCCCGACCCTCGATCCCCGCTCCGCCCAACGCCCGGTTCCTCTCCTCAGACATTCGAACGAGGTCTTCTGGTGTCACGGCCGCTTGTTCGACGTCGGCCTGTGCCACCGCTACCGTGTCCCCGTCAAAGGAAAGGCGAGTGATTCGGTAGAAGTGATTGTTCCCTGTCCACACCGTGCCCGTTTCGGGATCGAAGGCGAACGGGGCTCGCGGAGCGTAGGGCCCGCCTCGCCCGATCGCCGAAGGCATGAGTAGACTCGCGACCCGTTCGGTCCCATCGGCCGACATGCGATGGAGCGTGCACTCGAGCTTGGTCCCCCGAC
Organism: Longimicrobiales bacterium; assembly: GCA_028279425.1. Lineage (GTDB taxonomy): Bacteria > Gemmatimonadota > Gemmatimonadetes > Longimicrobiales > Gaopeijiaceae > Gaopeijia. Next base: position 44,170 of record JANQNV010000055.1, read on the forward strand.
CGGACTCGAGGCCTCGAATGGACACCTCCCCTTCGTATCGGACCCCCCGGAGGTCGAACCAACCCGTGCTCCAGATCGGGCAATCCGCAGCCATCACCCTGGGTCGCGTGTCGACGATACGGCCCGATGCCGGGTCGATGATGGAATAGCGCCTGTTGTAGAGGTCCATGACCCACAGCGACCCATCCGGGTGGAAAGCCAGCTTCTGCGGCGCGTACATGTCCTCGGGTCCCTGCCCCCTGCGACCGATCGTGCGGACGTATTCGCCCTCGGCCGTGTACTCCCGCACCTCCCCGACCCGGTGCAGGGCCGCATAGATGTGTCCGCCGGGACCCACGGCCAGGTCCCAAACCCCCGACAACGCATAGGGACCGTCATCGAGGCTGCCGATATGCAGTTCCCGCACCAGGCGGGCGCCCGCACGGACCACCGCCACACGACGCGATTCCTCCGTCGCCGTCGCGGCCGGTACGGGATCCGGTGACGACACCTCAGCCGCCGACTCCGATGCCTCTCCTCCTCCGCAGCCCCACACTCCAACGACCGCAACCAGCGCGGCCGACCCACCCCACCCCCGTCCGCTCATCCCATCCCCCCCAGAATCCCGCGAGCCTGCCTCAGCGTCGTGTATGGGACTCGTCGCGGCACGCCCTGCGTTGCCCGAGCGCCAGCGAGAAACGTCGCCATGAGAGGCGTCCGTCATGCTCACCCGGGCAAGAGATCACTATCGATCGGCTCGACCCTGAGCTAGTGTAGTGTCGCCAAAGTCTGGTGACCGCCGAGGGTGCGGAGGCGCCGCGGGGGCGAGGCGGAACGACGCGGCGTAGCGATAGCTACGGCAAGG
>JANQNV010000093.1 GCA_028279425.1 Longimicrobiales bacterium
CGGCGGCGACCTCGTCGTCGGCAAACAGCGTCGTGGGGTAGGGGTCGCCTTCCTGGGCCTTGCGCACCGCTTCACGAGCAGCACGCTCCAAGAGCAGGGCCGCGAGGCGGCGCATGGGCAGGGCGCCGGTCGACGGGACGGCGCACCACTGCCGGAACAGGGGGCGACGCGAGATGAGCGCGAGCGCCAGCGGGTCGGCATGAACGGTCGAGCCGACCGAGCTGTCCAGCGCGAGATGCACCCGCGCCCGCATGGTGGGCGTCTCGAGGGGTTTGCCCCCTGCCAGGGCCATTCGGGTGGCCACGGCGGAGAAAACCGCCGCGGTGCCCTCGTAGATCCGCGCGAACACCCGGCGGCCGAACTCCCGGCGCTCCGTCCCCGAGGGGAGCGCCGTGGTGAGCTCGTACAGCGCGACCGCTGCAGCCCGAGGATCGATCCAGTCGACGTCATCGGCCAGGCCGGTGGCCAAGGCCGTCCGAGCCGACGCCACGAGCTGCTCGGGGAGGATCTCGTCCAGAGGGGGCGGTCCGGAGACCCGCATGCGGCGTCCCAGCGCCGCGATCGCCTGGCGCCAATGGGCAGATCGGTCCGCCGGGTCGGGGAGCCGGGGAAGCGTCACGAGGGCTTCGACGGGATTCGGGCGAATGGACACGACGGGAGGGAGGGCCTGGGCGGCCGACTACTTTACGACATGCGGTGGGCGGGATGGTTTGGCTGCTCTCGGGTCGTTAACCGGGGGTCACAGCCAGCCCCCCAGAGGGGCGAAACCGCGTGATTTTCGCTCGCGCAGCGCTGGCCCGGTCCTTGAAAGGGCGAGGGGGTCTCTGCCCGAGGAGGTTCACCATGAGCGCACGCCGAGCCCTCGTTCTTTCCACCGCCGTCGCCGCCGCTGCGACCGGCTGCTTCTTTCCCGCTCCCGATGGGGGCGGAGGCGACGTCGACAAATTCCGGCAGCCGATCCCCACGTCGGACGACGTCGAAGTGCCCGGCCCGGAGACGGGCGGAGACGGTTCTACGGCCTCGTTCGACGGCCTGGTGGGCACGGCCAGCGAAGACGACGAGCGCTGGGCGAAGGGGCCGTGGGCGAAGTACTACGCCTTCACTCGGCTGGTCCGACTGGAAGTGAACGTCGTCACGGCGGCCGTCCTCGGCAGCGCGTGGCTCGTGGTGCACACCCGCCCGACGAGCGTGGACGAGACCGAGGCGATCTGGGGCCCGTACACCGACGCCCTCAGCCCCGTGACCTGGCGTTTCCGGGTCACCGAAGTCGGAGATCGCGAGTACGAATACGTCTTCGAGGGGCGGCCCAAGCGGTCCACTTCGGACGACGACTACCAGCCGGTGTTGGAAGGCTTGGGGTACGGACGAAGCCATCCGAAGCACGGCGACGGGCACTTTCAGATCAACATGAACGCGTCCCGCGAGCTCGATCCGCTGCTCGTGGAGGACGACGAGAGCGGTACGATTCGCTTCGAGCACGAGCTCTCCAAACCCGAAAAGCTGATTCAGGTCGAGTCTCGGCCGAGCGACTCCGAGGCCTGGTGGACGGTCGAGAGCCGACACCACACCGATGGTGGCGGCGAGCTGCTCGTCAACGCCTACGACAATCTGGACGACACCCCGTTCACGGTGCTCGAGGACATTCAGATCGCGAGCCAGTGGAAGCCGACGGGCGCCGGTCGGGCAGACATCACCCTGTCTGGAGGCGACGTGCCCGACGGGTTGGTCATCAGCGCCGTCGAGTGCTGGGACAGCGACTTCTTCCGCGTGTACTACGGCGACGACTCGGGGCACGAAGCCACCGAGGGGACGAGGGATAGCTGCGAGCTCTAGGCTCTTCGGCGAAGCGAGGCGGTGATCAGACGGCCGTGAACCCGCCGTCCACCGCCAGCACCTGACCGGTCACGAAACTCGCAGCGTCGCTGGCCAAGAACAAAGCGGCGCCGGCGATCTCTTCGGGGGTTCCGATGCGCCCGAGGGCGGTGTGGTCGGTGAAGTGCTTGGTCGCCTCTTCGCTTGCGGTGATTGCGGCGGCCAGGCGGGTCTCGATCAGGCCGGGGGCGATGGCGTTGACCCGGACCTTCGCGGGTCCGAGCTCGACGGCCAGCGACTGGGTCAGGCTGTTCATGGCGGCTTTGGTCATCCCGTAGATGCCCTGCATGGGGGCGGCGCGGAGCCCGGCAATGCTCGAGATGTTGACGATGGATCCGGGGCGGTCGTTGTCGACGCAGTACTGACCGAATCGCTTCGACAGCCAGGTGGCTCCCTTCAGATTCACGTCGAACGTCTTGTGGTAGGCCGCCTCGTCCACCCCCACGATGGGCCCGAAGTAGGGGTTGGTGCCCGCACAGTTGACGAGGACGTCGACCTGCCCGAAATCATCGACGACCTTCTTCAACAGGGCGTCGCACTGGTCGGTATGGCCGACGTGCGCGCTCACCGCCAGCGCCTTGCCTCCTGCCGACTCGATCTCTTTCGCCACCGCCTCGACCCCTTCGAGCTTTCGGGACGACACGGCGACCTTGGCGCCCGCGCCGGCGAAGGCGAGGGCGATCGCCTTGCCGATGCCTCGGGAGGCTCCGCTGACGATTGCGACTTTGTTCTCGAGATGGATGAGCGCCATGCCGGCGACGCTATCATTGGTGCCATGAGATCGGGCGACGGCGTTCTGTTGGTCGCGCACGGGACCGTTTCGGATCTCGACGAGATACCAGCGTTTCTCACGGCGATTCGTCGAGGTCGGCCGCCCGATGACGAGTTGATCGCCGAGATGCGGCATCGCTACGAGGCCATCGGGGGCTCACCCTTGTTGGCGGCGACGCGAGCGCAGGCGGACGGGGTCGCCAAGGCCCTCGGGGTCCCGGGCTTCGTCGGGATGCGGTTCGGTGGACCGACGATCT
>JANQNV010000117.1 GCA_028279425.1 Longimicrobiales bacterium
TCCAGCCGGATGAACGGGAGCTTCAGCTCCCGGCCCAGTCGCTCGGCCTGCTCGACGATCTCGGGACCGTGCACCGGGGGCGTCAGCGAGGGGTCGGTCAGGTCGGGGAGCTTCACCTTGCCCACGTCCTCGAACGAGCGGTTCCAGAAGCGGAACCGCCACCCGGCCCGCTCCCCTGGCGCATGTCCCTCTGCATGATCAGCGGCGCATGGTCGTAGAAGACGTATACCTTGAAGTCGTCGGGTATCGCCGCCGGGTCGGAGGGCTTTCGCAGCAACTCCTCCACGAGTATCGGTGTACCGACCTTGCCGGCGGCGATCAGGTCGTCGTAGCGGGCGACGACGTCGCCGCTGGTGACCTCGAGCCCCGAGAGGCGGTCCACGTAGACGTCGTCGACGATTCGATCCAGCCCGAACACGCCCCGATTCGTCGAGCCGAGGTTCGGCTTCAGCAGGATCCGGTCGGGTAGCTCGTCCCAGGCGATGTCTTCGGGTCGCTCGACCCGGCCCAGCACCTCCGGGTGCTGAATGTCCAAGGCGGCGACGAAGCGGTATCCGGCCTCCTTCGGGTTGAGCGTGGCGTACCGGTGCCTCGTACCCATGCGCTGCACGATCGCCATCCGCCGGGCCCGCTGGTGGAGGGCCCGCGTGTAGAGGGTCGCGTGCGTACCCCCCGGCAGGAGATCACCGATCGCCTCCATGTCCACGGCGGGCGGCCACTCCGCCCACTCCGGTCCCAGCCACCCGCGGGCGGGGGCCGTACCCACCCGGGTGAGGCGATCGGTCAGCGGCGCGATCCGATGCGCCACCCGGCGAATCGAGGGACCCGCAACCCGGACGAGGGCCTGCTTGACCCTCGCCATCAAGGGGATCCGGCCGAACCGGCGGCGCTGACCGCCTCAGTCGCGCCGCCGTCGGCCGCGGCCGCGGCCTGGCGGGCGTGGTAGCTGGATCGGGTCAGAGGTGAGGCTTCGACGTGGTCGATCCCCATCTCCTCGCCCAACGCCTTCCAACGCTCGAACGCCGCCGGCTCCCACCACTGCGACACCGGCACGTGATGCGAGGTCGGCCGGAGGTACTGACCGATGGTCACTATCGAGGTACCGACCGATCGCAGGT
>JANQNV010000118.1 GCA_028279425.1 Longimicrobiales bacterium
GGCTCCCCCTCTCAGACGCGCGCGAAGCGCGTGGAGAACCAGATCGGCGCCCATCTGGCCGACTTCAGACGGGCCCCCGGCACGCTTCCGGCCATCGTCGCCGAGACCGCCCCCCCAGTATCGCGCTCGACCGCGTTCAACGACCGCCACCGCGTCGCCCGGGGCGAGAGTCTCTCCGGCATCGCGTTGCGATACGGGGTGTCGATCGACGAGATCCTGGACGTGAATCCCCGGGTCGATCGGAATCGAATCGTTGCCGGGCAGTGGATCGAGATCCCGAAGAAGGGCGGGAGCTGACCCGATCCGCGTCCCAGGACAGAGCACCTGTCCGTCAGTCGAGGCCGGCCAGAACCTCGATGACCGAGGCGATCTCGTCCCTCGTGTTGTAGAAGTGGGGCGCCAACCGTAGGGCTCCTTCCCGCACCGACAGTACGACGCCCCGGTCCTCCAAGGCACGCGCGGCCGCGTCCACGTCGCCGACCCTGAGCGTGAGGATACCCGCCCTGCGCTCGGGATCCCGAGGAGATACCAGCGACGCTTCACCCGCGTCGACCCAGTCGACGAGGTCCCGGTGAAGAGACAGGACGTGGCGCCGGATCTCCTCCACGCCGATCTCGAGCAGCACCTCGATCGACCGGGCGAGCGCCAGGTAATCCTGGATACCCAACGTCGCGAGCTCGAACTTCCGGGCGTTCGCACGCCAGCGCATCGAGTAGTGCAGCATGTCCCCGAAGTCCGAGCCGGCAGCCGTCGCAAGCCAGCTCACCATCGGCGGAGGGAACTGCTCCTGGAGCTCTCGGCGAATCCAGGTGAAGCCCGAGCCCCACGGCGCGCACAGCCACTTCTGTCCGCCGCAGGCGACGATGTCGGCATGGACGCCGGCCACGTCGAACGGCGCCACGCCGACCTGTTGGATGGCGTCGACCAGGAAGAGCAACCCTCGGTCGCGGCACTCACCACCCAGCCGGGCGAGATCCGCCTTGAAGCCCGACGCGAACTGGACCGCAGATACGGCCAGGGCAACGGCGTCGGGGGCGTCCAACGCGCTCACCAGGGCGTCCTCGTCCGGCAGCCCGTCCCCTCCGCATGGCACGATCCGAACCGTGAAGCCTTCGTCTTTCAACGCCAAGAACGGCAGCACGTTCGCGGGGAACTCCCCCTCGGGAAGCACGATCGTTCCGGGACGCCCCGTGCGGAGGAGCGCCGCCGCGAGGTTCACGCCGAACGAGGTGTTGGGTGAGAGCGCGATCTCGGTCGGATCACCACCGACCAACCGGGCGGCGGCGGCCCGGCACCGACGCTGGATCGCGCCCAACTCCGCCTCCTCGAACCCCAGTGCCCGGTTTCGACGCAGTGTCAGGTCCGCGGATGCCTCCGCCGCGGTCTTCGGCACCAGGCCCCAACTGGCCGAGTT
>JANQNV010000140.1 GCA_028279425.1 Longimicrobiales bacterium
CTGAAGACCTCCAGGTCGGGTCCGTCGACGCCGCGGAGCACCACCTCACCCTCGCGGAGGTCGACCCTCACGACGTCCCCCCGGGACACGGCCAGCACCGTGTCGGCTCGCGGGGCCGCGTGCGTCACGGAGACCTCGGCCCCCTCGAGGGAGCCGACGCCGCCGCCCGTCACCGCGAGCAGGGCCAGCGCCCCACACCATCCCAAAACGACGCGTGACATGGCGGTCAGTCGTCCGACTCGAAGAGCTGGGCCGCTTCCTGGACGAACGCGCGCTGGCGCTCCATCGCGCCCTCGAGGTGCCGGCGCACATACGCGTTGTCCGGATCCTGTCGCAGCGCGTCGCGGCTCTCTGCGACGGCGGCCTGGATCAGCGCCAGATTCTTGCGAAGAATCCGCACGGTATTGGCGTCGAGCGCCTCCGGCGCAGAGTCGAGCAGGCGCTCCAGGTCGGCCACCGACGCTGCGAGGTCGGCGGCGGCGGCCGCGCCGATCTCGGCACCCGCCTGCTGCGCCTGTAGGGGCCCATCCGATGGCGTGGTGGCCACGGCCTCGCCGGAGGATCCCGACACGCCCACACCCCCCTGCCCCGCACCGAGGGCCCACCCGGCCGCCCCGGTCGCGACGAGCGCGGCGATCATGGCTGCGGCTCGGATCTCTCCACTCCACCGCCGCCGGGCCGGAGACGAGGTCGATGCCGCCGCGGGCGCCGGGTCGATGTGAAGCGTGAGATCGACCACGTCGGTCTGGTCGTCCATCCGCGCGCGAATGCGGTCGAACAGATCGGGGGGCGGCGCGATACCGCCGAGGGCTCGGGCCCGCCGCTTCACCTCGAGCAGCTCGGCCTCGATCGCGCGACTCTCCGCCGACGCCAGCAGGTGTTCCGCCACCGCCTGCCGTTCGTCGGGATCGAGATGGCCGTCCACGAAGTCCGACAGCTTGTCGACCCAGAACTCGTTGCCGTGCGCCATCAGTCGAGGTGCGCCCGGAGGAGCATACGCGCACGGTGGAGCTGAGACTTCGACGTACCGACCGAGATCCCGAGACGACGGGCGATCTCGTCGTGCGGGAAGCCCTCGACGTCGTAGAGCACGAACACCTCGCGCGCCCGAGGCGGCAGAAACTCCACCGCCCGCTCGAAGTCCATCCGCAACCCGGGGCGCGCCACCCGCGTCGCCATTCCGTCGAACAGCCCTTCCCCCGTCACGAACCGGTCTTCTCGGCGCCGCAGGGTCTCCCGTCGAGCGAGGATCAGATTCACCGCGAGACGATGGAGCCAGGTGGTGAAGGCCGAGTCACCCCGGAAGGTGTGCAGCTTGCTCCACGCCCGCAGGTAGATCTCCTGCGTCAGGTCGTCGGCCGACCGGGGGCCCGCCATGCGACGTGCCAACCCGTAGATGCGATCGATCGTCGCGTCGTACAGCCGGGCGAAGGCCTCCGCGTCTCCGCGGGCGGCCGCCGAAGCGTCGGGCCTCAGAGGGTCGGAGGATGCAGCCAATCGAATAGCGGACACGTAAGGGGTCGGGAGCGAGAGGTCGGTTCGGGCTCAACGCTTGCTTGGACGGTACCGACACTCGAAGGGTTGGAACCCCGCATGTCGATCTTGCGTCCGTCCTGTTGGCGTGCCAGCCTCCCACGCGGCGCTAGCCCCGACGAGTCCCAGGCCTACGAGGTTTCCATGCAAGTGCTCCCCATCGACCTCACGGAGATCGTAGCCATCGTTCTCGGGATGTCGGTCGTCTTGATTCCGATCATGGGGCTCACGGCCCGTTTCGCGCTGAAGCCCCTCGTCGAGTCGCTCGGTAAGGTGAACGAGGTGCGCGGGGTCGAAGAGACCGTCGCCATCACCGAGCGCCGCGTCGCCCTGCTCGAACAGCAGCTCGAAGCCATGGACGCCACGGTGCGCAACCTCGAGGCGGGCGAAGCCTTCGATCGAGCACTCGGTGCCCCGGCCGCAGTACAGAAGGGCCAGGACCCCCAGGGATGACGCTGTCGACCGAGATCATCGCACACCGCGGCTACAGCGCCGTCGCGCCCGAGAACACGATCGCGGCGGTCGAGCGCGCGCTGGTTGCGGGTGCCGACGCCGTGGAGTGGGACGTGCACGTGGCGTCGTGCGGCACACCCGTGCTCTTCCACGACGTGTCGTTGGGTCGCACGACCAACGGCTTCGGACCGGTCCGGCGTCGCTCGTTGGTTCAGTTGCAGTCCCTCGACGCCGGATCGTGGTTCGACCCCGCCTTCGCAGGGGAACGCATCCCTTCGTTGGCCGAGGCGCTCGAGCACGTGAAGGGGCGCGTCGGACGGATCTACACCGAGGTGAAGGGCTACCGGGAGCTGGAGGACCTCGACCGGATCGCCCGCATCGTACGTGACGCCGATCTCGCCTACGACACGGTCTTCATCTCGATGGACTGGGGCATCCTCGACCGGATCGCCGGGCAGGATCCAACGGTGGGCATCGGCTACGTCGTCGAGCGCCGCGACCGATGGGAGGAGGCGCTCGAGAAGGCCACGCCCCTGCGCCGCGCGATTCTCAGCGTCGATGCGCGCCTGGTGCTGGCCGAACCCGCCTTGATCGAGCAGGCGCGCAGCCGCGCGATCGACGTCGCCGTCTGGACCGTCGACGAGCCCGACGACGCGGAGCGGCTCCGACAGGCGGGGGTGCGACGCATCACGACGAACCAGGTGACGCGCCTTCTCGTGTGGCGGGATGCGGGGTCGGGGCCGACGGTAGAGTGACGATGAAGGTGGCCCCTTCGCCGACCTGACTCTCCACATGGACCGAACCCCCGTGGGCCTCGGCGATCCCCTTCACGATCGCGAGTCCGAGCCCCGCCCCCGTGCGGTCGTCCCGATCGCGCCGCCAGAAGCGATCGAAGAGGTGTTCCTGGTCCTCGGGCGCGATCCCCTGCCCCGAGTCGCTCACGGTCAGCGCCACCCATCCCGGCTCGACGACCTTCGCGCCCACCACGATGTCCCCTCCGGGGGCCGTATGGCGGACCGCGTTGCCCAACAGATTGCCCAGCACCTGAAGCAGCCGGTTCCGGTCCGCGTGGAGCGCGGGTAGATCGGGGGGCACGCGCAACCCCACGCGCATCCTGCGATCGAGGGCCTGCGGCGCGATGAGGGCGACGGCCTCGTCGAGCACCGGTCGTACCGGACACACCGTGGGCCGGACCGACAGGACGCCCGCGTCGATCCGGGCGACGTCGAGCAGATCCTCGATCAAGAGGTTACTGCGCTCGGCGGCCTTCTGGATGGTGCGAAGCTGCCTGTGGGTCTTCTCTTCGTCGAGGGGCACCTCGAGGAGCAGCTCGGCAGCGGCCGAGATGGATCCGAGCGGGTTTCTCAGATCGTGGCTCACGACCGCCATGGTCTCTTCTCTCGCGCGCACGGCCTCGCGCAGCGCGCGTTCGGCCTCGCGGATCTGCGTCATGTCGGTCAGCGTGACCACCGCCCCCCGCTTCGTGCGGCCATCCATGAGGGGCTGGAGCGACCACTGCACGGGGATCGAGTCGCCGCGCCGGTGCCAGATACGGTCGTCGATGCGCTCGCCCGAGGCGTCGGCCAGACCCTGCAGCAGAGGGCTGTCTTCTGCGGCGCGCCGCTCGCCGTCTGGGGCCGCCCCGTACAGGAGATCGTGTACACTCCGGCCCCGCGCCTCCTCCTCCCCATAGCCGAGCATGCGGGCGGCCGCCGCGTTGAGGGTGAGGACGGCTCCGTCGAGGTCGACCCCCAGCACCCCGTCGCTCGTCGCCTCGAGAATCGCATCGATCTCCCAGCGGGCCCGCACCGCATCTCGACGCCGCAAGTTGGCCTCGTCGATCGTGCCGCGGAGCCGTCGCCCGACGAGTGCGACGGCCGCGGTGGCCATCAGCGTCAACACGAGCAAGGCGATCGTCAGCCGAAGCTGGCGGAGGCGCGCCGCCTCGGCGGCCCGACGCCCGTCGCGCATCGCCGCGTTGATCCCCTCGCGAAAGCTCAGCGAGTTGACCAGCATCACCTCGTAGCGATTCTGATCTTCGGCGGCGAAGGCCAGGAACTCCCGCCGCATCTGGTCGTCTTCGAGCGCCGACTGGTGGCCGAGATGCCACTCCACCGACGCATCGACCAGGGGGAGCGCGAGGAGCCGGGTGCCTTCGTCGAAGCGGTCGAGGAGCCCGAACACCTGGTCGAGAATCGACTCCTCTTCGGGCAGAAGCGCCTGGTAGCGCACCTTCGCGTCGATGTCCCCGGTGAGGAGGTACTCCCGGAACCGGAGCATCTGGCGCGCCTGGACCAGCGCGAGGTCGGAGGCGTACCGCTGCGCCGGCTCGAGCACCTCGCTGATGCGCCGCTCCTCCGACGCAATCTGCTGGCTGGTATAGATGGGGACCCCGGCCAGGGCGATGATCGCCAGCACGATGAAGCCGAGCGCCCAGGGCCGCGCCTCCGGCACCGGGAGAGGCGCAGGCGAGCGAGCCTGGGCGAATGCGGGTTCCATACCCGACGATACGCCCGTCAACCGGTGGCGGCCAACACCCTCGATTCGACGATGTCGGCCAGTCGGTCACCGAGTGCGGGATCGCCGCGATCGAAACGCGGCGGTCGTTCACTCGCCCCCGCGGAATCGGCATCCACCTCGCCGGTCTGCAGATGATCCACGATGGCGAGAAAGCGATCCCGATCGTGTCGGGCCGGGCCGTGCAGCGGACCGTCGCTCGACGTCGAACCGCGGGCTTCGATCGCCGGCCAGGCGTCTCCCTTCCACCCCTCGGCCACCACCACGTCGGCATCGCACAGGTGGCGGCGCACGAGCCCGGCCAGCGTGGGGGGGCGCGGCGCGACGGATCGCATGAGCACCGTCTCGTCCGGACCCGACAGCACCACCTGTCGCGCCCCGGACTCGTGGCGCAGCCTCCACGAGTCCGTGCCCTCGGCGTCGAAGCGGAAGCCGTGGCCACGCTTGGCCGCGGCGACGTCGAAGCCGCGATCGACGAGGGCGCGGACCAGCTGGGCGGCGACCGTGGTCTTGCCGCTGTTCTTCCATCCGATGACGCGCACGATGGGCGGCAGAGCCAGTCCCGCCGCCGACACCAGGTCGTCGGGCACGTTGACGTTGTGGAGGAGCTGGTCGCCCATCAGCCCGAGCGGATCGGCCAGTTCCTGCGCGCGGATCAGACGTCGATGCGGGTAGTCGCGCACGAAGTCGCGGGCCCCGGCGCGCTGCGCATCGAGGGCGCGGCCGACGGCCCCCAGGGCGTCGACGCCCCACACCCCACAGAGCGGTTGGAGCGGATCGTCGGCCACACAGACCGCCTCCCGCGGAGCGGGCGCGCTCCGCCACGCCTCGACGAGCCGGGCCATGGTGGCCGCACCGACCACGGGCAGATCGCAGGCGAGCACCGCCACCCCGTCGGCGCCCATCGCGTCGGCCCAGGCGAGGCCGGCCTCGATCCCCCCGAGCGGGCCCATGCCCGGGCGCAGGTCGGGCAGTTCCGGTGGACGGCCGACGACGACGGTGGAGCAGACCGGCGCGAGCGCGCGTCGGGCGCGAGCGAGGAGGGGTACGCCACCGAGGACGGCCTCGCTCTTCGGGCGGCCGAACCGGCGACTCTGGCCGCCGGCCAACACCAGCCCGACGACATCGCCGTCGGAACGTCCGCCGGTCACCCCCTCAGGACTCCGACGCGACCGGGTGCGACGAGGCGGCCGATGCCGTGGCCTCGACCACGCGCTCACGCCCCGCGTAGAGGTTGAAGCCCCCGCCCCGCGTGAAGCCCGCGAGTGTGACCTCGAACCGTTCGGCCAGATCGACGGCGAGTGAGGTCGGTGCCCCCACGGCCACCACGGCCGGGACCCCCGCGGCGACGGCCTTCTGGAGGATCTCGAACGAGGTGCGCCCGCTCACCACGAGGGCGCGGTCGTGCAGCGGCAGTCGCCCCGCGAGGAACGCCTCTCCGATCGCCTTGTCGACGGCGTTGTGGCGACCGACGTCTTCGTGCACGACGTGGAGGTGTCCGTCGGCGTCGGCGAGGCCGGCCGCGTGGAGTCCCCCGGTCCGATCGAAGTCGGACTGACGACGCCGCAGCGCATCGGGCAGCTCCGCGAGCACGTCGGACGGCAGCCGGATCGTCCCCTCCGAGGGCAGCGAGCGGCATCCCGACACGTCGAGCGCCTCGAGCGACCCCTTGCCGCACACTCCGCACGACGACGAGGTGAAGACGTTGCGGCTGAGCCGGTCCAGATCGAAGGCCACCCCCGCGTGCAGCCGGGCCTCGACCACGTTGTAGAGCTGGGGGCCCGTCCCCGATCGACAGTAGGTGAGCTCGGCCAGATCGGCGCGGTCGGAGAGGATACCCTCGGTCAGAAGAAACCCGGCCACCAGGGCGAAGTCCTCTCCGGGCGTGCGCATGGTGACGGCGACCGATCCCCCCTCGCCTGCGTGAGGTCGCACGCGGATCTCGAGCGGCTCTTCGATCGAAACGGCATCGCGCGCACGCTCCGACCCGCCGTCGCGGTACCTGCGAACGGCGATGCGCTGTGTCGTCCTGGAGGGCCCCGCCATGGCTCGGTGCTACCCGCTCAGAGACCCGGGACGATGATCGACAGCGCCACGTAGGCAACGGCGCCGAGAAGCGAAGCCATCACGGCCTTGCCCGTCGAGACGTCCAGGGCCTGCCGCACTCCGATCACCACCGCGATCAGCACCCAGATCGCGAGGATCGGCGAGAGCGCGAAGCCGATCAGCCCTCCGATCAGGGGCAGGAGCGCGAGCAGAACGAGAATCTGGGGCGAGAGCGCGAAGCCGACGGTCCGGAAGACCTCCCCCACCGTGGCCTGGCCGCCGAACAGCCGGGTGCCGATGAAGTAGGTGATCGCGCACCAGAGTCCCACCCCGATGAGCTGGCTACCGGCGGCGCGTGCCATCCCGATGGGGCCGGCACCGAAGGCCGCACCGGCCTGGGCAGCGGCGACGAGCGCGATGACTCCGGCCGCCTGAGCCGTCGCGGACTCGTCGTGTTCGACTTCTTCGAAGGTGGCGACGTCGAGCGTGGCCGCACCGATCATCCGGTCTGTGAAGCTGCGTGCCATGGCGATCCTCCAGGGCGGGCAGAAGGGATGCAGAGACGTGCACTAGTCTCGCGATCCGAAGGAATCGACGCCAGAGAAAACGTCGACACCACCCCGACCTCGCGCTGCGGCTGCCCAGGACGGACGTCCAAGGCTCGCCTGTGACCGGCGTCCGGGCTACGTCGACGACCAGGTGCGCGACAGTGCAACGTCCAGCGTGAAGTCGATCGCGGGGCTGTTGGGGGGCACGTCTTCGGTGAAGCTCACCTGCCAGCGCCAATCCTCTCCAGCCCGCCCGCGAAAACCGATCGCGAGGTTCAGCGGCAGGTTGTCGAGTTCGCGGAACCCGAATCCCGAGGCGTACTGGCTGCCACCGAAGAACTGACCCACCACCGACACCGACGACGAGAGGTTGCGCTCCACCCCCACGCTCCCGAACCAGGCGCCCGAACGCATGATCGGCTCGAGTCGCGGGGGCGCGTCGAGACGAACGAGTCCGGCCGACACGTGCACGTGGGTGCGGTTCCATGAACGACGGGCCGCCACCTCGCCCGCGACGTCGGTGCCACGCGAGCTGGCGCCGAAGTCCCCGAACGGGAGCTTCACCGTGCCCCGCACCGTGACCTCGGATCGGCGCTGGTCTCCACCGATGAGCCTCCAGGCGATCCATACCCGGGGAGCTTCGATCGCCGTTCCGGAGCGGAGGTCGAGGAACACCTGCCGAGGGCGAAACCGGGAGGCCAGAAACAGCTCGAACTGCCCGTTCTCCACATCCTCGCGGTCGGCGTTCGGGAGGTCGAAGAGGTCGTGCACTCCCTGGATGATCGGGTCGAGAAACCCGCCCCAGTCGTGCTGGAACCCCGTGGAGGCACCGATCTCGACGCCCCCGCCGAGGCCCCGAGCCAGCGAGAAGGTGGTCGAGGCACGCTCGACATCGAAGCGCTGCTCGAAGGCGGTCGAGAAGTTCAGCTCGAAGATGTTGGAGTACCCGACCGCTGCGCGCGCCCGCCACTCCCCGCGCTCGAGCACCTCGGAGCCCTCGACCACCGGCGTCAGGAACAGGTGGTAGAGGGGGTTTCGCTCGGCGACTCGAAGGGGGCCGAGCGGGGCGCGCTCCGGCGCCTGCGATTCGATCTGGGCCTCATCCGGGGGCGAGCCCTGTGCCGAGAGGGGGCTCCCACCGGTCACCCCGGCGAGCGCCACCAGCGTCGGCACTCCGAGGCGATAAAGCGCACGCGTGCAGCGCGAGCGGCGGAGGGGGGGATCCGTCAATGCGCGTGGGGAGGGAGGGTCGTGGTTCGCAGGCCGTCCAACGTACCAAGAGTCGGACCCCCGCAGCACCCCCTCGGGCTCCGGCCGGCCGGCGCGCAGCCTCTTGCCGTCGGCTCGGGCCCATGGCCATCGTCCGTCCATCGCCTGGTGGTGCGCGTACGACGCGCCCGCCGCCCCTCGTCTCGACTCACCCGGCTCGCTGCGAAGGCTCTCGATGACCCGTGTCCACCCGACTCGCGCCGCATCCTCTCCTGTCCGACGCACCCCGACGCGGGCCCTCCGTCTCGGGAACGGCGCCCTCCTGCTCATCGCGGTGTGCGCGCTCGGGGCCACACCGGGGTCCCTCGCGGCCCAGGGCGCAGATGCACGGCCCGACGTCGGCGAGTTCGACTTCGGCAAGATGTGGACGTTCGAGTACCCCCCGGTGGAGCACTTCCGCTCCACCTACGGGGTCGACGCTACGCCGGAGTGGTTAGAACGCATCCGCATGGCGGCGCTGCGCATCCCGGGATGCTCGGCCTCGTTCGTATCCCCGCACGGGCTGGTGGTGACCAACCACCACTGCGCCCGCGGCGCGATCGCGGGGGTGACGCGAGAGGGCGAGAACCTGCTGGACGACGGATTCTACGCGGAGTCCCTCGAAGACGAGCGGCGGATTCCGGACTACTACGCCGACCAGCTCCTGGCCGCTCTCGACGTCACCGACGAGGTGGAGGCCGGGATCGTCGCGGCCGGGGGCGACCCTCGGACGCCCGTCGGCAACGTGCCCCAGATGGGCCGGGAAGACGTGCTCGAGGCCGTCCGGGCTCGGATCCTGGAGAACTACGGCGACGACGCACGGGTCCAGTTCGTGGACCTGTACAACGGAGGGCGAACGTCGGCCTACGTGATCCGTCGCTTCACCGACGTGCGGCTCGTCGCGGCGGTGGAACTCCAGCTCGGCTTCTTCGGCGGAGATCCCGACAACTTCACGTACCCGCGCTACGCGCTGGACTACACCTTCTACCGCGTGTACGACGACGACGGCACCCCCGTCGAGACCGATCACTGGTTCCGCTGGGGAGACGGCGTCGAGGCCGGTGAGCCGATCTTCATGGTCGGTAATCCGGGGCCCACGAATCGCCTGCTCACGGTCGCTCAGCTCGAGTACCAGCGAGACCACCTCGTACCCGGCCGAAGAAGCTACTTCGAGTCCCGGTTGGGCGCCCTGCGCGACGCATACGCCGCCGACCCTGAAACGGGCGAAGAGCTGGGCCTGCGCAATCGGGCCTTCTCGCTCTCGAACTCGCTGAAGGCCTACACGGGACGGCTGTCGGCGCTACGGGACCCCGCCATCATGGCCCGGAAGCAGGCGGCGGAGCACGCGCTCGTCGAGGACGCGACGGCCGCCGGGGTAGAGGCGGCACGGGTGCACGACCTGCTGCGAGCGATGGAGGAGGTGCAGACCCAGCAGCGAGCCCTCGGCGACTCCATGAACGCCTTCTTCGGGATCGGGGATCCCACCTTCGGCTCGAGGGCTCTGCTGAGAGGGATCCGCGCGCTGCAGCTTCGCGGCGCGCAGAACGCCGGCGCCCCCGGCGAACAGATCGAGGCGTGGCAGGACGCGCTCGCCGAGATCGAAGATCACCCCGCCGATCTGGAAGAGGACCTCCTTGCCCTGCGCCTGCGCGACCTCGAGCGGTACCTCGCAGGCGCCGAACTCGTGGAGGCGGCGCTGGGCGGGCGATCGGCCGAAGGCGCGGCGACGGTGCTGCTGCAGAATTCCGTTCTGTCGAGCCAGTCGGCGGCTACCGCCGCCGTTCGGGGGGATGGCGT
>JANQNV010000165.1 GCA_028279425.1 Longimicrobiales bacterium
CTCGTCGTCGCGGGCGGCCTCACCGTCCTCGGTCTGGTGCTCGGCTCTGAAGTGACCACCGCACGACTCCTCGCGTTCGAGGGCGTCGCGGGCGAGGAGCTTGCCGAGCTGGAAGAAGTCGGCGACCCGGCCTGCCTTCTCCAGGCTGGAGTTCAGTGTGTCCGCCGAGCCCGGGACCCGGACGTCGGACCAGAACTCCTCCTCGAGGGCCGGGATCTCCGACAGCACCTTCTCCAGGCCTTCCTTGGTGCGCTCCATGCCGCAGTAGTCCCAGAGCAGCTTGCCGAGCTCGCGGTGGAACCAGTCGACGGAGCGGGTGCCGTTGATCGACATGAACCGGTCGACCTGGCCGCGCACCTCGTTCTCGGCGTCCACGAACACGGGATCGTCGAGGGGCACGAGCGGCTCTCCGAGCCGGTCCGCGAGGTCGTCGCCGATCGTGTACGGCAGCACGAAGTAGCCGTCGGCGAGACCCTGCATGAGGGCCGAGGCCCCGAGACGGTTCGCGCCGTGGTCGGAGAAGTTCGCCTCACCGACGGCGTAGCAGCCCGCCACGTTGGTCATCAGGTTGTAGTCCACCCACAGCCCACCCATCGTGTAGTGGATGGCGGGGTAGATGCGCATCGGCTCCCGGTACGGGTTCTCGCCCGTGATGCGCTCGTACATGTCGAAGAGGTTCCCGTACTTCGACCGGATGGTGTCCTCTCCGTCCCGGTCGATCGCACCGCCGAAGTCGAGGTAGACGCCGTTGCGCAGGGGTCCGACGCCGCGGCCCTGGTCGACGACCGTCTTGGAGTTCCGTGAGGCCACGTCGCGGGGCACGAGGTTGCCGAACGCGGGGTACTTGCGCTCGAGGTAGTAGTCCCGCTCGTCCTCGGGGATCGCCGATGCGACCCGCTCGTCCTCGAAGGCCTCCGGGACCCAGATGCGGCCGTCGTTGCGCAGCGACTCCGACATCAGCGTCAGCTTCGACTGGAACTCGTCGCTGGACGGGATGCAGGTCGGGTGGATCTGCGTGTAGCAGGGGTTCGCGAAGTAGGCGCCCTTGCGGTGGGCCCGCCATGCCGCGGTGACGTTGCACGCCATCGCGTTGGTGGACAGGTAGTAGACGTTGCCGTAGCCGCCGGTGGCCAGCACCACGGCGTGGGCCGAGTGGCGGCTGACCTCTCCGCTCACGAGGTCGCGGGTGATGATCCCGCAGGCCCGCCCGTCCTTGACGACGAGATCGAGCATCTCCGCGCGGGTGTGGAGCTCGACGGTGCCCTCGGCGACTTCCTTCATGAGGGCCTGGTAGGCGCCGAGAAGGAGCTGCTGGCCGGTCTGGCCGCGGGCGTAGAACGTCCGGCTCACCTGGGCACCGCCGAAGGAGCGGTTGTCGAGCAGACCGCCGTACTCGCGGGCGAACGGCACACCCTGGGCGACCATCTGGTCGATGATGTTGACCGA
>JANQNV010000166.1 GCA_028279425.1 Longimicrobiales bacterium
TGCGGCCCCACCCCTCCGACCCCGTGTGACGAGCGCACCGGTGGCATTCGGTGCGGCGCCCGAGCGATCTCAGCGACGCGCGGGAGCCATCGGCTCGTCCGTACCCACCTCGAGCGACTGGTAGGCCTGGACCAGTCTCAGGAAGCCGGCGCGGTAGCCGTCTTCGTCTCGGCCGAGGCCGGATTCGGCGAGGTCCATCACCTGTGCCGCCGTGATCGAGCCCTTGTGCTCGGAGTCCCGCAGGAGCATGCCGAACCCTGCGACGGCCGAGGCGAACTCGAAGTCGTCGCTCGGATCCGTCACGCGGTTTTCGATCGGGCGTTCGAGTAGACGGCTCGCGTCTCCGGAGGGCTCCTTGTAGCGCACACGCACGAAGGCGATCTCGTTGCTTTCGGTGACCCGCCGCTCGCGTCGGCTCTCGGGCACCCGCTGGTAGCGCAGAGGATCGACCGTCGAGGCGACCACCTCGGAGTCGGATTCGACGGGCACCACCTCGTAGAGCGCCGTCACCGTGTGGCCGGCTCCCATCTCACCCGCGTCTTTCGTGTCGTCGTTGAAGTCCTCGTTGGCGAGCAGGCGGTTCTCGTAGCCCAGCAGGCGGTACGCGCGCACGTAGGCCGGATTGAACTCGATCTGGATCTTCACGTCCTTGGCCACGGTGACCATCGTGCCGCCCATCTCGCGCACCAGGATCTTACGGGCCTCGTGCAGCGAGTCGATGTAGCCGTAGTTGCCGTTCCCGTGCTGGGCCAGCTGCTGCATCTTGCTGTTCTGCAGGTTGCCCGTGCCGAAGCCGAGCACCGTCAGGAAGGTGCCCTCTTCGCGTCGATCTTCGATGAGGCGAACCATCGCGCCGTCGCTGCTTTCGCCCACGTTGAAGTCGCCGTCGGTCGCGAGCACGACCCGGTTGTTGCCCTCGGGGCGGAAGTGCCGGCGCGCCACGTCGTAGGCGAGCCGCAGCCCCGCGCCGCCCGCCGTGGATCCCCCGGCCTCGAGCCGATCGAGCGCCTCGATGATCGTCTCCTTCTCGGCACCGGAGGTGGGCTCCAACACGAGCCCCGCGGCCCCGGCGTAGACGACGATCGAGACGTGGTCCTCCGGACGCATCTGGTCGACCAGCAACCGGAGCGACGACTTCATCAGCGGCAGCTTGTCAGGCGACGACATCGAGCCCGAGACGTCGAGCAGAAAGACGAGGTTGCTCGGGGGCAGGTCGCCGACCTCGATGGGCTGCGCCGCGAGGCCGATACGCAGCAGGCGGTGCTCGGGACGCCAGGGCGCCGATCCCAACTCGGTCGTGACCGCCACCGGGTCGTCGCCACGCGGGGTCGCGTAGCCATAGGCGAAGTAGTTGATCATCTCTTCGACCTGAACGGCGTCGACGGGCGGAAGACGACGCTCGCGCAAAAGGAACCGGCGCAGGTTGCTGTACGACGCGCGGTCGACGTCGACCGAAAACGTCGACAGGGGGTGATCACCGACGGCGCGGAAGGCGTTCTCCGCGATGTGGGCGTACTGCTCGCGCTCGAGGGGGTGGTGGTCGACGGGCCAGGACGACCCGGCGACCTGGATCTGGGGCGGCAGCGGCATGGCTTCGGCCTCAGCAACCACCCGGGTCGCCCGCATCGCGCCCGCAGCCCGGGCCGGGGGGCGACCCGCAACGTCCCCGCTGACCACCACGGCGTTCAACGCGGTAGCGGTGGTCTCGAGGGCGAAGTCCAGAGAGTAGTCGGCGTCGGCTCGCAGCTCGGCGACCCGCACGACGGCGGTCTTCGTGCCGTATCCGATTCGCTGGGCCTGCACCGTGATCCGGTCACTCGACACGAGGGATTCCGGCACCCGCAACGTGTAGAAGCCCTTCTCGTTGGTCAGCGCCCCGACGCCGAGCCCCGGTATGGACACCTGCACGGAGGCGAGTGGCTGCCCGGACGAGGCGTCGGTCACGCGTCCCGTGATCTCGAGATCGGGGATCGCGGCACGCGCCACGGCGACCGTCGTGAAAAGGAGGAGGCCGAACAGCAGCCAGCGAAACGGATGAACGGCGTGTGTGCGCATGATGCTCCTCACGGTGGGGCGATCGTCTCGGCGTCGTGTCGACCGCCGGCTTGCGAACCCCACGACGAACCAGGAGCGTGGATTTGCACATGTGCAAGGTTCGAGGGCTGGTTCGTCGATGAAGTACGAACCCCCTTCGCACCCCTGTTCGAGGGCCGCTTGAACACCGACTGGGAAACCGTCTACCGGACGAGCTGGGACGACGTCGTGCGCTTCCTTTCGTGGATGCTGCTCGACGAAGACCGGGCGAGAGACCTCGCCCAGGAGGCGTTTGCGCGTGTACTCGACCGAGAAGCCACCAATCCACGCGGGCTGGTCTTCCGCACCGCGGCCAACCTCGCCCGCGACGAGGCCCGGCTCGTGGTGAGGCGCAAGCGGCACCTCGCACTGCTGAAGGTCGAGGGCGAGGTGAAGGCTGAGCACACTCGCACGCCCGCGGCCGAGCTGGAGGCCCGCGAGCAGGCCGATCAGGTGAGGCGGGCACTCGCCTCGCTGTCGGACACCGATCGCCAAACGCTCGTGCTCTGGAACGCCGGATTCGACTACGGCGAGATCGCCGAACGAACGGGACTCACCCGGGGCGCCATCGGAACGACGGTGGCCCGGGCGAAGAAGAAGTTGATGAACGCCTACGACGCGCTCGAGGACACCGATGTCGCACTTGGATGATGGAACGCTGCAGGCGTGGCTCGACGGCCCCCGCTCGGGGCTGTCGGCTGAAGAGCTCGCCGAAATCGCCGAGCAGATCGAGCGGTCGCCCGAGCTCGCGGCCCGGGTGGCCGAGCTGCGCGCGTCGACCGAGGGAACCCAGTCGCTGCTGAACACGGCGGGGGCCGCGGCGGGGGCGGGCGCACCGTCGTTTGCCGATCTGGTGGAGCGGCGGCGGGTGATGGACGCAGAGGGTGGGGCGGCGGCGGAGGGTGGCGTAGCGGAGGGCGCGGAGACGGAGGGTGGCCAAGCCGACGGTGGCCAAGCCGAGGGTGGATCGCCTCAGGCGCCGACGACGTCGCCGCACCCGCAGGCGCGGCGGTGGAATGCGACCCGGTGGGCAGCGAGCATCGCGATCGCCATCGGTGCGGGATGGGTGGCCAACGATCTGTACCGGACCCCCGCCGCCCGCGGAATCGCGGAGATGTCGCTGGAGGCCGAGGCGCTTCCCCTGGAGGCTGAGCCGCTCCCCCCTGAGATCGAGGCGCCGGCAGCGAGCCCGCAGGCGGAGGCGGTCGACGAATCGGCATTTGCGCCGCTGCCATCGGGCGTTGGGCCGGGGCCCGACGACGCCCTGCGCTCTCAGGAGCGGAGTGGGGAAAGCGGCGCTGCCCCTCCACCTACACCCGCAGTGGTCGCCGCGGCAGAGGCGCCGCCATCGGATCCGAACGACCCCGTAGGCGATGTCGCTTCCAACGCCGGGTCCGATGTGGTGTCAGCGCCGGCCCGCCGTCTCAGTGCTGCGGAGCTCGACGAAGTCCGGCAAGCCGGCCGATCTGCGGGATTCGTTGTGCCCGCGGTAGCCGGGACGGAGGCTGAGCGGGCAGGCGAGGCTACGCCGTTCGTGATCCGCGGCCGGGTGATCGACGCAACCAACGACCAACCGCTTCCCGGGGTGCAGGTCTACGTAGAGGGCACCGACTGGGGAGCGCTGACCAATGCGACCGGCGACTACTTCATCGCGCTCGATTCGAGCGCAGCCCGCGCGCGGGCGCTCCGCACCGACAGCCTCGCCGTCGTCGCATCGCGCATCGGCTACGGCGAGCAGCAGCGGGCCCTGACGGGCGCCCTCGAGAACGTACGTCGTCTCGACTTTCAGCTCGAGACCGCCGCAATGGCGCTCAATGCAATCGTGGTGACCGGAGCCGCCGACGAACCCGAGAGGCTTCCGTCCACCGTGGGACCCGACGTCGTCGTGGACGAGGTGGACGTCAGCGTCATCTGGTTCACCCTGCCTCTCGACGAAGTGGAGCAGCGCGTGGGCTTCCCAGCCCTCGTGGTGCCGCTGATGGACTTCGAGTCCGCGGCCACCCTCGAGCGCGACGGCCGCACCTTCGTGCGGGTGATCCAACCTCTCGACGGGGGCGGCCGCCTCACCCTCTTCCAGACGCGCGAGCCCGTGTCGCTCGACGACTTCGAGCGCCTGCGCGGGGTGGTGCCCAACCCCGTGCCGGATGACGAAACGGCCGTGACGACCCAGGTGGGCGACATCTTCGTCTGGGCTTCGGCGCCGCGGCCGACGGCGTACCTGCAGGAGCTGTTGGAGCGGCTGCGCTAGTCGGGGCACACCTCGTGCTCCTCCTTGCACACACGATGATCACGTTGTAATCATCACGCAGTAATCATTACAACGTAATCATTGCGGACCCCGGAGGCCCCGATGCCCCGCAGCCAGGGACTGGGAGAGTTCGAGCACCTCGTGCTGGTGGCGATCCTCCACCTCGACGGAGACGTCTACGGCGTTCCGATCGTCGACGAGATCGAGCGGCGCACCAAGCGGTCCGTATCGCGGTCCTCCGTCTACATCACCCTCCGGCGCCTCGAGGCGAAGGGGCTGGTCACGTCGCACATGAGCGAGCCGAAGCCAGGGTCGGGCAAGAAGCCGCGCCGCTGCGTCGAGGTGACGCCCCTCGGAATCGAACGCCTGCGTGACGCCCGCTCCACCATCGATCGCATGTGGCGAGGGCTCGACCCCGCCCTCGAGGACCACGCATGAGGCCGCGACGCGCTGGCGATCCCCCGCGGTGGGCGCAGGCCCTGCTGCGGCGCGCCCTCCCCGACGACGTGCAAGAGTCGATCCTCGACGACCTCGACGAGGTGTTCCAACGGCGTCTCGGCGAGGCCGGGCGGTCGAGAGCCCGTCTCTGGTACGCTCGGGAGGCGCTGGCCTTCGCCGCACGATTCGCCACCGAATCGCGCGGCCGCGGCCCCCTGCGCATGCCCTCGGCGAGTCTCGACGTCAAGCTCGGCGTACGCATGCTGGCGCGGTATCCCATGCTGACCGTGGTCTCCGGGATGGCGTTGGCGATCGCCACCGGTGTGGCCGTGGGCTTCAGCGCGCTCGTGCACCAGTTCATGAACCCGAGCTTGGACACGCCGGAGTCGCACCGCCTCGTCACGATCCTCAACGTCGATGCGCAGACCGCCGACGCCGAGTACCGCAGTCTGCACGACTTCGTCGAATGGCGCGCCGGGCTCGACCATTTCGAGGCGCTGGCCGCATTCCGCTCGACGGGCCGCAACCTCGGGGGCGAGTTTCGCGGAGGCGCTCCCCTGCGCTCGGCCGAGATCCACGCCGCGGCCTTCGAGATCGGCGGAGAAGACGCGCTCCTCGGGCGCACCCTGGTCGAGGCCGACGAGCGCGCCGACGCCCCACGCGTGGCCGTAATCGGCTTCAGCGTCTGGACGTCACGCTTCGGCTCCGACCCCGAGATCGTGGGCCGCGTCGTACGGCTCGACGAAGGCCCGGTGACCATCGTGGGCGTGATGCCCGAGGGCTACCGGTTTCCCTGGGCCTTCGACATGTGGGAGCCGTTTCGATACTCCCCCACCGCCTTCGAACGACGAGAGGGTCCCGCGATCCGGGTCGTCGGATGGCTGCGCGATGGCGTGACGCTCGACGCCGTCCAACCCGAACTCGAAGCGATGGGCACCCGTGCGGCGCTGGCGTATCCGCAGTCCCATACCCACCTGCGACCGCAGGTCGTGCCCTACCTCCGGCAATTCACGAACGCTGAAGATGTCTGGAGCGCCGTCGGCATCCAGATCGTGTTGGTGCTGATGCTGGTGATCGTCTGCGCCAACGTGGGACTGCTGATTCTCGCCCGAACCCTGACGCGCACCGGCGAGCTGGCGCTTCGCAACGCCCTCGGAGCCTCACGCCTGCGCATCATCGGCCAACTCTTCGCCGAGACGCTGGTGCTCTCGACGGTGGCCACTCTGGTGGGCCTGGGTATCGCCGGATTCGCCATCGCCGTGTTCGTCAGACAAGCCCCGGATACCCTGCCCTTCTGGATGAACTTCGGCCTCGACGCCGGCGACTTCGCCTTCGCGGCGGGACTCGTGTTGCTGTCGGCCTTCGTGGCGGGATTCGTGCCGGGGATCCGGGCCACCCGCGGCGCGCTCACCCGGCATCTCAGCGGCACCTCGACCGGCGTCGTCGGGAGCGGGTTCGGGATCGGCACGCGGGCGCTCGTCTCCAGCCAGATCTTCTTCTCGGTCTGTCTGCTGGCGGGCGGCGTCGCCATCGCCTGGGACATCTCGAAATTCCGCCCCGAGCGACTCGACCTCTCGATTCGCGACTACCTCGTGGCCCAGATCCGGCTCGAACCCGATGGCGACCTGGCGGCCGAGGGTTCCACGGCGGGACTCGAGCGCATTCAGCGTGAGTTCGACCGTCGGCTGCGCGCCGAGCCCGGCGTGTCGGATGTGACCTTCGCGAGCCGGGCCCCGTTTTCGGACCACAGCGCCCGCTTCGTCGAGGTGGCGGGAGGACCCAACGAACGGGCCGACGGCGAGGTGGTCGTGGTGCGGGCCACCGAGGTGGCGCCCAACTTCTTCGACGTGTTCGACGCCGCCCTGCTCGACGGCCGAGGCTTCTTCGCCGACGAGGCGGAGGCTGCGCGCCCGAGCGCCGGGACAGACGCGACTCGCGACGGCTCCCCCATCATCGTGACCGAGTCCTTCGCGCGGCGGGTGCTGACCGGCCGCGAGCCGCTCGGCCAGCGCGTGCGGTACGTCGCTCGGAATGGCGTGCCCTTCGACGATCGCTGGTATACCGTGGTCGGCGTGGTGACCGATATGTGGAGCATTCCCGAACCGCTGGGTGAACGCGACCCCGTGGTGTATCACCCCTTCCGGCCCGCCGAGGCGTCCGCCGTGCAGGTCGTTGTGCGAGCCACCGGCGCCCCGGTGGAGCTACGCCAACGGTTTCGCGAGATCGCCGCCGATGTCGAACCGACGCTCGACGTGGTGGGTGTGCGCACGATCGAAGACGCCTACGACGAGAGCATGAGCGAAATCAACTGGATCTTCGGCATGGTCGTGGCGGGGTTCGTGGCCGTCCTCGCGCTGAGTCTCGCAGGCATCTACGCCACCGTCTCGTACACCGTGACCCGCCGCACCCGCGAGATCGGCATCCGGTCGGCATTGGGCGGTCGCGCGAGCGACATCGTGCGCGTGTTGGCCACCCGCGTCATGACCGACGTAACGGTCGGCGCGCTGCTCGCGACGCTCCTCTTGAGCGTGATCTCGGTCGAGGGACTCCAGTTCCGCTGGCTCCCCGCCGTCGTCGTGACCGTCGTCGCGACGGCCCTCCTGACCTGCCTCGCACCGGCGCGCCGTGCCCTGCGGATCCGGCCAGCCGACGCGCTGCGAGCGGAGGGGTGAGGAGGGTGGACGGAGTCGGCGGGCGGCTCAGGCCGGCCCGGGCGCTTGGAGGGGCGCTGAAGGTTCACGCATTCGGTGCCGGGCTCGGGCCGCCCCCGGCGCGTGGAGGGGTACTGCTCTGGGGGCTCGCGTGCCTCAGCGCCGCCCCCACTGTCGCTCAAGACGTGGAGACTGTGCGGGCGGCCACCGGTGTGGGGAGAGGCTCCGGTGCTGGTCGAAGACGTCCGCATCGGCTCGATCGACGGAGACGAGCGCTACATCTTGGGCGAGGTGTCCGGGGTCGCCGTCACGGCGGATGGCGACATCTGGGTCGCCGATCAGGCCGCGGCACATGTCCGACGCTACTCGCCCCAGGGAGAGCACCTGGGCGACGTGGGTCGACGCGGAGAGGGCCCCGGGGAATTCGATCGCCCCCTGCAGGTGCGCTGGGATGCTCGCGACGAAACGATGCTCGTCTGGGACCCTCTCAACTCCAGACTCCACCGCTTCAGCGCCGAGGGCGACCTCGTCGACTCGTACCCCCTCGAGCTGGCAGGGCACCTCTCCGTGTATGGGCTCCCGCAGATGCAGTTGGATACCGCAGGCCGCACCTACGGGCTGGACCGCGACAGGGGCCCACGATCCGGGAGGTCGAGGGGAGTCATGTGGACCGTGCGAGACCCCGAGGGACGGGTCGTCGACACGCTCCGCGCACCGGCGCCGGACTCCGAGGGGATCATCCACCCGATTCGAAGTTCGACGGCGCCGAGTCCGCTCGGATATCTGGTCTCGGGCCGAAACGATGAGATCGCGCTCTCCCGCCCTCGGGCCGAAGGTGGCTTCCTGCGAATCGAGCGCTCGGCCGAGCCGGTCGCGTACGCTGCGGCGGAGCGGAGAAAGGTCCAGCGACTCCAGGACCACTTCGCGGGGCGGCGGTCGCAGAGTCCCGCGCGGGTCCCCGCAGACAAGCCCTTGTGGTCGTCGTTTTTCATCGACGCCGAGGGCCGGATCTGGCTCTCTCGATACGGTCCGGGGGCGGACGTGGGCGAGACCGAGGCTGAAGTCGAGACCCGCGAGCGATACTCGAACCCACCCCGCACCTGGGGCCACAGCGTGGCTTTCGACGTGATCACCGACGCCGGCGCCTTCATGGGCACGATCCGATTTCCGGAGGTGATCCAGAAGCAGGTGCCCCACGCGGTCGAGCTTCTGCACGCCCAGGGCCGACGCCTGTGGACGCTCGAACGCGGAAGCTTCGACGAGCAGTACGTCGTCCAGTACCGCATCGAAGGCGGCTAAGGCTCGTTCCTTCTGGCGGAAACGCTGCGACCGGGTGTAGAGTTGCGACTCGGGTCGCGCCTTGACCCGCGTCGACCCCTTGGGGTGGTGTGCACGTGGAGCGGATGAGCCGACGACCCGAGCACGAACGCCGAGGGTCGACGAGGTGCTGAACGAGGGGGGAGGGATGATGAGGCGAGTCGCGGCGTTCGTTCTGTGCGCAACGATCGGAGTCGGTTGCGAGGCCCCGAGCGGCGAGAACCAAGGGACCGCCGTGCAGCGCGACAGCGCCGGAGTCGCGATCGTCGAGACACCGGGGCCTATCTGGGCGAGCGCTCCCACCTGGACCACGTCCGCTGAGCCGTTGGTGCAGATCGGCACCATGGCGAACGAGGGCCCCGATCTCCTCACCCGAGTGCGCGGGGTCGTCGAGCTCTCCGACGGCAGGATCGTCATCGCCGACGGCGGATCGAACTCGCTGCGATGGTTCGATGGGTCGGGGGCGTTCCTCTTCGAACGAGGCGGAAGCGGGGAGGGGCCCGGAGAGTTCAGCCGCCTGGGCCCCATCCAGCGCGCCGCTGGCGACACGCTCGTCACCACCGACTCGGGACTGCGTAGGATCACTCTCTTCGCGCCGGATGGCGAACTGGCCCGGACCGAGTCCATCGACGGACTCACGGTGCCCGGCTCCGCGCACCCCCTGAGCGACGGAAGCTACATCGTCGGCTCCACCGGGTTCAGTTCGACCCAGCTGACCGGAGAAGAAGAAGGACTGTATCGCACGAATGAACCCCTCCTGCGCCTCGGCGGCCCTCTCGAGGTCCCGGATACGGTCGGCATGTTTCCGGGCCCCGAGATCTACTTCCGAGAGCGGTCGTTCGGCTTTCACCCGTTCAGTCGCGGCTTCCACTACGGCGCCCGGGGCGAGTTCGTCTACGTGGGATCCGCCGAGAGTTTCGTGGTCGATGTATACGCCCTCGACGGCCGACGGGTGCGGTCGATTCGGTCACCCGACGTCGACCTGCAGCTGACGAGCGAGATGATCGACGCCTACACGGCCGAGGCCCTCGAAGCCGCCGAGCGCGTCGACGAAGCCCGCCGAGAAGCCGCCCGTCGCAGCGTCGAAGAGATGGAGTTCTCCGAGGTGCGCCCCGCCTACGTGCGAATGCTCCTGGGCGACGACGCCCTGTGGATCAAGGAGCACCAGACCGGGCTGCCGGAGGAGCGAAACCGCTGGGCCGTCTTCGACTACGAGGGCGAGTTCCGGGGCACCGCCGACCTGCCCGTCGACTTCCGCCTGCTCTCCGTTCGCGGGGACCGGTTGTCGGGCGTCTGGATCGATGAGCTCGACGTTCAACACGCGCGGGTCTACCGGCTGGTGCCGCTTGAGGGAGGCTGAGGCGTGCCGATTGAGCTGAGGGGAGGAAGGGGTCGCATGGTAGGGCTTCTGTTCGTCCTGACCGCCAGCTTGCTCCCGTCGTCACTGGCCCCCCAGACGCCCCCCGAGCGGCGGGCGACGGAGGTGGCTGTGCTGGGAGGCCTCGACGCTCCAGAGCACCTGGTCTTCGAACGGGCACCCAGCCTCCTGTTGACGGCCACCGGCGACCTCATCGTGGTCGACCGATCGGTGCCAACCGTCACTCGCGTCGACGGCGACGGCGCCCTGATTCGTCGGATCGGGGCGGAGGGTGAGGGCCCGGGCGAATTCACGGTGCCCCATCATCTCGGGTTCATAGGGGACACCCTGTGGATCGTCGATGTCCCTGCCATGCGACTCCTCCGCTTCGGACCCGACGGCGCGCACGTCGGTCAGCAGAACCTCCCGACGATCGACTACGGGTTCCCGACCACCGCGCGGACCGCCATCTCGAGCCTGCTCGACGGTGGGTTCGCCGTGGCGGCTCCCGGCGGCTATCCGATCGGCGTGCCGGGTCGCGTGCAGATGCCCGTCCTGCATGGCACGCTCGGTGAAAAGCCGCCCTCGACGGAGATCGCCTCGCTGACCGTGCCCAACGGACTGCGGGTCGACGGCGTGGGAGTCTTCAACCACCGCCCCCTGCCGATTCCCCCGGTCTTCGTGCCGGATCCGTATGGCCGAGGATTCGCGGTATTGGACTGGGACGCCACGCAACCCGAGGCCATCACGCTTTCGCGATTCGCCGCGAACGGGGAGGCGACCTCACGCACTTTGGTCCCCCATCGCCCGGTGCCGCTCACCCCGGAGCAGAGATCGAAGCTGATCGACGACGGAGTCGCCTTCGCGGCAAGCATCCTGGCCTCGGCCCGCCGAAGCGGCCAGGTGCGGGATTCCGACCGCGACCTGGTCGAGGCGGGCCTGCCGCTTTCGGACCACGCGCCGCCGATGCGCTCTGCTTTCATCGATCGCGACGGCCGACTCTGGACGCAGGAGTGGACGCTGGGCCCGGAGGCGGAGTGGTCGGTCCTCGACTCGGATGGTGGGACGCTGTTTCGAGTCGTGCTTCCCAGCGACCTGACCCTGGAGACGGCCGGAGGGGACACACTCTGGGCGACCCGTTTGGGCGAGTTCGACGAGCCGTACCTGGTGCGGCTGTCGCTGGGGCGGATCGGCCAGGAGGACATGCCGGGGTCGGCGGCAGGGGGCATCTAGATGAGGAACGTCTCACGCCACCTCGGATTCCTCACTGCGACCGCCGTGGCGAGTTGTACTCCCATCGCCTCGGAGCTTCCGGCCGATGCCGCACAGCCCCCTTCTGCGCCCATCGAGTCCACCGGTCCCGTTTCGCCGCATGTGGAGATCGGGATCGACTCCGGGGACTTGATTCTCAACCTTTGGCTCACCTCTCTGGCCGAAGACACGATCGTCATCGAGTGGAGTCCCTGCTCGCTCGAGCCTCGCGGCTACCTCGACGACGCACGGGAGTCGCTGGCTTGGGTGTACGAGCAGAAGCCCTCGAAGGCGTCACCTGATGCGGAATGCTCAACCGAGACCCGAACGGATCGCGTGGCGCCACAGGAGAGCGCGAAAATGACCCGCTATGTGGGGCTGACGAGGTCGCGGTATGGCTGGCCACGCAACTCTCTACGCATGTGGGTCGCCATCGAGTTGAATGGCGAGATGCAGGAGCACCCGAACCGTCGGCGGTGATGATGCGCCGAGTTGTGTGAGCCCGGGTCGACCATTCCAGCTATGGCCAAGCCCCACTCTGAGCGGCTCCGTGGGGTATGTCGCCTCGTTCACCCAAGCCTGTCTTCGTAGCCCGAACTCGCAGCGGACACCTGCGCATACGTCTGGGCCCCGGCTACTCGGCCAGGGACGTGCTCGCCCTGAAGCGCCTGCCGGTTCGCCGATGGGACCCAAGACGCAAACTGTGGCTGGCCCCCGACGACGAGCCCACATGGATCGTACTGCGATCCACCTTCGGGGAGCGAATCGTACACGTGGAAGCGGTCACTCCTCGAGCGGAGCCGCCTGCGCCTGACCCGGCGAACCTCCAGGACACCCTCGAGCGCACCCGCCTCGAACTCCAGCTGCGAGGCTACAGTCCCCGCACCCAGAGAGTCTACCTGGGACACCTACGTCGGTTCTTCGAGTGGGCTCGCACCGATCCATCCGTTCAGCCGACCAGGAAGGGTCCGGAGGACTACCTCCTCGAGTTGTTGAACCGCCGCAACCGGCCCGTCTCGCGCAGCTACCACAACCAGGCCGTCAGCGCGCTGCGGTTCTTCTACGACGCCGTCCTCGACCGCCCCGCGCTCGCTGCCCGGATCCCGCGGCCGAGGTCGCAGCATCGACTGCCCGGGGTGCTGAGCAAGGACGAGGTGGCCCGACTTCTTGGCGAGGTAAGGCATCCGAAGCACAAGGCGATCGCCATGCTGATCTACTCGGCCGGCCTTCGCGTCAGTGAGGTGGTTCGGCTACGGCCCGGAGACCTCGATACGGACCGAGGCCTGGTGCGGGTGCGTCGCGGCAAGGGTGGGAAAGACCGCTATACCTTGCTGGCCCAGCGCGCCGTCGAAGTCGTGCGCATCTATCGAGACGCCTTTCCGGTCGATCGGTGGCTGTTCCCCGGCAAGCACCCCGCGCGTCACTACTCCGCCCGATCCGTGCAGAACGTGATTACCCAGGCGGGACGCCGAGCGGGAATCGAGAAGAGGGTGACACCAAACCTCCTACGGCACTCCTTCGCGACGCACCTGCTCGAAGCGGGCACGGATCTGCGCTACATCCAGGAGTTGCTGGGACACCGCAGCAGCCGCACGACCGAACTCTACACGCATGTCAGCAAACCCCGCCTGGCCGCGATCCGCAACCCGCTCGACGAGCTGGACTGAGGCGCAGGCCGGTGAGATTGAGGCGATGGCGGTCAACTTGCGCACTAGGCGGGCACCCCGCACCCTGAAGCGCAGTCCGCGCCGCCCGCGAACGACTGCTCTGACAACACACCGCGACATCCTCAGCGGAAACCCGCAGCGCGTGGAGATTCTTATCTGACACCGACGTCAGAAAGAAGCAGTTGATGCGAAGGGTGGAGGCGTATCCGAATCGGGCGCGCCGAGCGAAGTCTTCCCGGTGCTTCGGATCGAGAGGGTCGTAGGCACCCCAGCCCATCCCCTGCTGAGACTCGAGTGCCCCTGCCCCACCCCGGCAGAGATGTGCTGGGCTTTCCTTGGCCACGCAGTCATGCCGCTGCGAGAATCCCACCTTCCGACTTCCCTCGGCCTACATTCCCGGCGCCGAGCGGTCCGTCGGCCATCGGTCCCACCGGGCCACGCTTCCACCCCTCGCATAACTCTGGGCTTCCGGCTCCGCGCCGCGGATCGCGGCGCTTCGTCCCAAACGGCCTCGGGCGGCTCGCCAAGAGGGTGGCGGGCAGGCTGCGGCCCACTGTAACCTGACCCTGTGAGCAGCGTAGCCGGGGCCGTTTCGGAAGCCCCGGAACGTTAGGCAACAACTCAAGGAACGGACTCGAGTCGAACGCGGGTCGGAGAAATGAGAATCGGACCCTTGCTGCCACTATTGGCAGTCCTGCTATCGGTGTCGCCCGAAAACGCGGCCGCTCAGAACGCGCCATGGCCCGCGCCGCAGTGGTACTTGGGAGCCGGCGTCCACCTACCCCAACGCGACCTGCCGCAGAGAGCCACTCCTTGGGGTATTGCCGCAGGGAGTTTCTCTACTGGACCCGCGCTATCGCTCGACGGCGTCTTCCCCGCTCGATCTAGACCTCTTCGGTTCTACGCCCAAGCCTTGGCTGCCGGCACGACAGTCAGGTGGCAGGGCGGGCCTGGCGAGGGCGTATTCGGAATAGCAGGATCGGTAACCGGGGGCGTCGAAGCTGGTCTCACAGCTGGCCCCGTGCGTCCGTACGCAAGACTAGGGTTCGGCGCGCACATATATGTCCTGGGCACCGACAACGCCTGCCCGGGAACAAGTCGTACCTGTGGCTTGGCTCACACGTACGCATCGAATTTCATCGACCCCGCGGTGCAGGCCTCCGCCGGTATAGAGACGAATCTCGCCGGACGCGC
>JANQNV010000170.1 GCA_028279425.1 Longimicrobiales bacterium
CGGGATGCGTCGTTGGAACTCCTTGCCGTAGCTATCGCTACGCCGCGTCGTTCCGCCTCGCCCCCGCGGCGCCTCCGCACCCTCGGCGGTCACCAGACTTTGGCCACACTACACTAGTGCACCTCGTCCGCGTCGCCCGTTCCGAGGGCGCTGCTCGTGCCCACGGCTCCAACGAGACGGCTGATGACGATGGGCAGATACAAGACGCCGCACACCGCCTCGGCCACCGTGAAGTGGCGGGCCATCGATGTGGTCGGCACGATGTCGCCGAACCCGAGTGTGGTCAGCGTCACGAAGCTGTAGTAGAGCAGGTCGGTCCATTCGGCCGGATTCCCCGCCCCCACCGTCATGTCGGTGAATGAGGCGGGCTCGAATCGTTGCATCAGGGCGAAGTTGATGAACCAGACCCCTCCGAGGATCATGTAGATGGCAACCGCGCCCCAGAGCACCCCGGTGGTCACCCGATCGGCGCGCAAGACGAAGTCGAGCACGATCACCAGCGTGAACGAAAGGAAGGCGATCGCGAGGCCACCTGCCACACCGCTGATCCACGACGTCGGCGCAGCGGTGGCGGTCTCGACCCAGGTGAGGATGAACCACGGCACGGCGAGGGCCAGCCCGATGACGAGATGCCGACGGCGCTCGCCGACCGCGGCGATAGCCGAGACGAACACCAGGCTCAGGAAGAGATTCAGCACTATCTGCCGCGGAGTGCCCGTGCCGAAGAACGGATAGCACACGAGCAGAAGCATCATCGACAGGCCCAGGCTCCTCAGCCCCCGTTCGATGCGAAGGGTCGTCTCGCGCTGCGTCGCCGATCCGACCTCCACGATCGTGCCGCTCACGACTCGAGGAGTCCGTCGTCGAACGCGTACCCCGCGTAGTCGATCCGGAAGAGGATGCTGTAGAGCGACGGGATGAACACCAGGGTGATCACCGTGCCGAAGAGGAGCCCCACCATGATGGCGATCGCCATGCCCTCCCACATCTCGCCCCCACTCAGATACAGGGGGACGAGACCGAGCACCGTTGTGAAGGTGGCGAGCAGAATCGGGCGGAAGCGCTGTACGCACGCCAGGATCACCGCTTCCTGAGGTGAGCGACCGGGCTCCGCCTCCTCGATCGCGATGCGGTCGAGGAGCACGATCGCATTGTTGATCACGATCCCCGCGAGCGAGATCACTCCGAGGAACGGCATGAAGCCGAATTCCTCGCGGAAGACGAGGAGGCCGATCACGACACCGATCAGCGCCAGGGGGATGGTCGCCAGGACCATCGTCGTCTTGCGGATCGAGTTGAACTGGACGATGAGCAGGAAGACGATGATCAACCCGGACAGGGGGAGGTACTTGATGACCGAACCCATGTTTTCGGCCGTGTTCTGCGCGTCACCACCGAGCTGGTAGCCGTATCCAGCGGGCCACTGGGCCGACTGCTCGTCGAGGATGGGATTCATCGCAGCCATGATCGCCTGGGCGTTGCCGTCGGCGCTTAGTTCGCTCGACACGACCACCGTGCGATTCAGGTCGAGCCGCCGGATCTTGGAGTACTGCCACTCCGGTACGATCTCGGCGACCTGGAGTAGCGGCACGCTGCGCCCGGTGCTCTGCGCGAAGACGTCCATGGTCTCGAGCGACGACAGCGCGAGCTGCTGATTCTGCAGGCTGCGCATGACGATCGGAATCGACTTGTCGTCCTCGCGGAACTCCCCGGTGTCGAAGCCCTCGAGCACGGTACGGAGCGATACGGCGATGTCCTGGCTCGTGACCCCGGCCGCCTGCGCCCGGGCCTGGTCGACATCGATCACGAACTTCTTGCTCTTGGGACCCCAGTCGTCCTTCACGTTGCGGGTACCCGGGATCTCGGTGAGGGAGAGTTTGAGTTGTTCGGCGATCCGCGCGAGTTCGTCCGGATCGGATCCCGACACCTTGATCTCGATCGGCACCCCCCCTCCGCCAGCCCCGAGGGGGCCGACCTTCACGTCGGCGTCGGGAAACCCTCGGAACCCGAATTCGTGCAGGCGCCGGATCATCTCCTGGTTGTGCTCGAACCTCGTGGTCGTCACCAGCAAGTGGGCGTAGCCCGAGTTCGCCTCGTCGCGCGCGTACCCGAGATCGTAGGCCTCCGGCCCCTCGCCCACGTAGCTCGACCAGCCCAGAACCCCGGCTTCTTCCGGGTCGGAGGTCCATAGGGAATCCCTCAGGAAGGCCTCGAAGCGCTGTACGAGTTCGTCGGTCCGCTCGATGCGAGTCCCGAGCGGAAGATTGATGTCGACCGTGATCGTGTTGCGATCGCTGTCGGGGAAGAACACGAAGGGGATCCTCGTGAAGCCCATGAGCGACGCCACGAAGGCGAGCGCGATTCCGGCGACCACGGTACCCCGGCGGGCGAGCGCCGCGAGGATCACGTCTTTGTACTGCAACCGCAGCCAACCGATCAGGCGATCCACGAGGCCGGGCTCGTTCGTGCGGCTGCGACCGAGGAAGAGGTAGCAGAACAAGGTGGTCACCGTCAGCGCGACGAGCCACGACGAGATCAGGGCGAGCGAGATCACCACGAAGATCGGGCCGACGATGTCACCCATCGTCGTCTCGGCAAGGTAGAACGCCAGGAAGGCGGCGGACGTCGTGAGGGTGGAGATCAGTAGGGGTGCCAGGAGCTCTCCACATGAGGCGATGGCCGCCTCCTTGGCCGACGACCCGGCTTCGATCTTCACGACGATCGACTCGGCGACCACGATCGCGTTGTCGACCATCATGCCGAGGGCCATGATCAGCGCCGCCAGCGTCACCTGATTCAGCCCCTCTCCGACGAACCCCATGAGCATCAGCGTCATTACGGTCACGATGGGGATCAGGCTCGCGATGACGAAGCCCGTGCGGAGTCCCATGAAGAAGAGCATCACGCCGAGCACCACGACGATCGCCTGAAACAGGTTGCCGATGAAATCGTCGATCTTGTCGGCGATGTAGTGGTCGAGCGAGGCGACCCGCACGACGTCGAGTCCCACCGGGAGCCGGCCCCTCCAGTCGGCGAGGACCCCGTCGATCGCTTCGCCGAGGGTGAGGATGTTGGCGCCCTCCTTGAGGCTCACATGCAGCGTGAGCGCTTCGTGGCCGTCGATGCGCACGAGTTGCCGGGGGGGATCGACGTAGCCTCTCCGCACGGTCGCCACGTCTTCGAGCTGCACCAGCTGGCCCCCGCCGACCGGAACGAGGAGCGAGCTCACGCCCTCCAGGTCTTCGAGATTCCCCGTCGGCTCGAGGATGATGCGCTCCTCTTCGACGTTGATCGACCCGCCCGAGCCGAGGATGTTGGTCGAGTTGAGCACGCTCTGCAGAATGCTCGGGGTGAGGTTGTATTCACGAAGCCGAGCGTTGTCGAACTCGACGAAGACCCGCTCCTCCTGCACGCCTCCGAGCTCCACCTTCGCGGCGTCGGGCAGCTTGATCAGGTCGTCGCGCAGGTCGTCGGCGTGGGACTTCATCTCGGCGTACGAAAACCCATCGCTCGTCAGCCCGACCACCATCCCGAACACCTCGCCGACCCCGTCGTCGTCGAGCGAGGGGTCCACGTTGGCCGGCAGTCCTTCCATCTGTTCGAGCTTTCGACGGAGGCGATCCCAAACCGCCTGGAGGCGCTCGGGAGCGACCTCGTCGCGGAGCGTCACCGCGACGACCGACAGGCCCGTGCGCGACGTGCTCGTGACCTCCTTCAGCTCGGGCAGCTCCTGGGCCACCTTCTCGATCTTGTCGGTCACGAGAAGCTCCACACGCTCCGGGCTGGCGCCCGGGAACCGTGTGATCACGCTGGCCACCCGCACGGTGTAGGGGGGCATACTGTCGCGCGCGAGGGAGCGGTACGAGCTCAGTCCGGCCACGATCACGGCTGCGAGCAGCACCCAGGTGACCCGGTTCTGCTCGATCGAGAGGCGGGTGAGGTTCATGGCCCCTCCTACGGCAGCAGGACGCGCTGGCC
Organism: Longimicrobiales bacterium; assembly: GCA_028279425.1. Classification (GTDB taxonomy): domain Bacteria; phylum Gemmatimonadota; class Gemmatimonadetes; order Longimicrobiales; family Gaopeijiaceae; genus Gaopeijia. Next base: position 3,979 of record JANQNV010000170.1, read on the forward strand.
GTCCAGCAGCGTCTGGAGCCCGGCCGTGGCCACACGCTCTCCGGTGGCGACGCCCTCGAGGATTTCGAAACCCGCACCGGTCAGTCGACCGACCTCGACCCGGCGCTTCTGCACCGTGCCCTCGCCCCCTTCGGCGCCTTCGACCACGAAGACGAAACGTCCGCTACCGTCTTCGCCCACCGCCTTGGCGGGCACCACCAGGGCGTCGCCCTGCGCCGGGTCGGGTGGAAACGTGAGCAGCACGCTGGCCGCCATCCCCGACCGGATGTCGTCGGTGGCCTCGTCGAGCGAGATCCGCACCGGATAGGTGGCGGTCGCGGGGTCGACCGAGGGAGATACCTCGGTGATGGTTCCGGCGAAGGTCACGCCCGGCACGGCGGCGAAGGTGATCTCGGCCGACAGGCCGGGAGCGGCCTGCGCGATCACCGCCTCGGGCAACCCGAGGGCCACCTCGAGGTCGGCGCCCGCGTTCAGCACGGCCACGGTTTGACCCGCTTGCACCACCTCGTCGATCTCGGCGTTCACGGCGGCGATGGTCCCTCCGACCGGGGCGTAGATCGATCCGTAGTTCAGCTGTTCCTGCTGGATGTCGACGCTGCGCGCGGCCGACTCGTGGCTGGCCTCCGCCGTGCGGAAGGCGTTGCGGGCGCTTTCGTAGTCGCTCAGAGAGGCGGTGCCGGATTCGTAGAGTGCCGCCGTGCGGTCGAGGGCGAGGCGCGCCGTGTTCATCTGAGAGGCCGCCCCGTTGAGCGATACGACGGCCTGCTCGTAGGCGAGGCGCGAGGCGACGTTGTCGAGCTGGGCCACCAGGCGACCGGCCTGCACGGTCTGTCCGAGCACCGCGTCGAGCCGGGTCAGAATGCCGCTCGTGCGGAAGCTCAGATTCACCACGCGACCGGTCACGGCGGTGCCCGAGAAGCTGCGCTGCGTCGCCCCGCCGGCGTTGCCCACGGTCGTGAACACGACCGGCCGGAGCGGCTCCTCGGCCTGGGGGGGCTCTGCCCCGCAGCCGACGAGGAGTACGGTGCCGAGGAGGGTCAGCACGGGCGCTGCGGCCCGTGGGTGGGCGGTGTGGCCGGCGAACTGGACCGGCCTGCGGTAACGGGGTCTCATGGCCGTCCTCCCTGGGTGGATCGGAGCAGGAACGCCTCGAATCTCTGCCGGTACGCCGCGTTGGCCTCGTCGGAACTCAAGAGAGAGAAGTGTCCGACGAGTCGCTGGAGAGCGACCGAGGTGGCGAGGAAGTTGTATTGCGCCGACGCGCGGGCGAGCTGGGCGCTGAAGAGATTCGTCTGGGCGTCGAGCAACTCGACGACGTTGATGGCGCCGCTTGCGAAGGCGTCCTGGGCGAGTTGCAGACCCTCGGCGGCCGCGGTCTCCGACACACCCGACAGCTGGATGTTGGCGATCTCGGTCGTCAGGTCGACGACGACGTCGCGGACGGTTCGGTCGAGAGCGAGGGCTGCCCCCTGCAGGTCGACGCGCAGCTGGTCTTCCTGCAGGAGCGCGGACTGGCGGGCGATGCGTCGCTGGTTCGAATCGAAGAGCGGGATCGAGGCGCGAATGCCGAGGGTGTAGAACTGGTCGAGCGCCTGGCCGGCGGGAGGGGTGCCGGTCCCCGCGCGATCGAAGGTGCGATTGAGGTCGAGGCCCGCCGCAACCGTCGGCACGAAGCGCTCGAGGCCGTTGAGGCGAGCGTTCCGTGCCACCGCGTCGATCGAGTAGTCGAGGGCGCGCAGTTCCGGCGCGTTGGCGATCGCCTCGGCCGCCAGGAAGTCTTCGAAGAGTTCGCTGGTCGCCGGATCGTCGAGGATCTGCCGGATCTCTTCGAAGTCCCCGTCCGAAAACGCTCCTCCCTCGAAGGAGACGTCGTCGACGTCGATTTCGCGATCGACCGGCTGGTTCACGAGTTCGTTGATCGCGTGGTACCCCTGTTGCAGCGCGTTGAATGCGTCGATGACCGACTGCATGTCGCGCGCCTCTTCGCTCTCGAGGCGAACCACGTCGCCGCGACCCGCCTGACCCGCGTCGAAGCTCTGCCGGGCGATGCGGAGGTTGCGTTTGGTGGCGTCGAGATTGCGAGCCTGAATCTCGAGGTTGGCTTTCAGAATCAGTGCCCGGAAGTAGAGGGTGGCGGCGTCGAGGATGACGTCCCACTCGTCGGCCTGGAGCGACTCCCGGGCTGCCTGCAGCCGATCGCGTTCGATTGAGATCCCGGCGTTGATCGAGGGCGAAAACAGCGCCTGCGACACCGACAGCACGCCCTGGGTCGAGTACTGTGGGTTTTGGCCCTGCGAGATCGCCGCGAGCTCGGGGTCGACCACACTCTGCGAGGCGGAGGCGTCGATGCCGGGCAGGTAGTTGCTCCATGCAGAGCGAGCGTCCTGCTCGGCGAGCATCACATCGAATCTCCGCGACTCGAACCCGAGGTTGGCCGCCAGGGCCTCCTCCACGAGCCCGAGCAGCGAATACCTCGTTTCGGCGATCGGATTCTCGAACTCTCCCACGAATTCGGTTGTGGCAAGCGAGCTGTAGCGGATCGGGACGCCGATGGCCCGGGCTGTGTGGAAGTTGACGGTCAGCGCCGGGCTGATGTCGAAAAACACGGGGCGATCGGCGAGGTCGTCTCCCCGCACGATCGACTCGACGGTGAGCGCGATCCTGCGAAAGAAGGCGCCGAGCCCCTCTCTCGGCTGTCGGCTGGCCAGAAACCCGAGCTCGACATCGTCGCGGCGCGAACCCGCAAACGACGGGATGTCCCGCTCGATGAGCAGGTCGGCCATTTGCTGGATCTCGGCCTCGGGGATGTAGAGGCTCTCGAGCAGGTACACCGCGTCGATGCCGTCGAGCGCCTCCGCGACCGCCAGCGGGCCTTCGTAGCCGATGACCTCGTATTCGATGCCCAGCTCCGCCATGAGCGGGGCCACCAAGGTGCCGAAGTCGAATGCATCACGCACGCCGACGGGTAAGACGACGCCCAGTCGCTCGAAGGGGGCCAGCGTGCGGAGACTGGTGAGATCCTCTCGGTACGAGTCGGGCGAGATCAGATACGTGAAGTTGGAGATGCCGGAGGTCGCGCCCGCGTCCGGAAGGTCGAGGAGATCGCGGTTGACGCCGCCGAAGAGCACGGTCGGCACCTCGTAGGTGGCCCGCCCCGAGACGACCGATGCGGTAACCGAGCCGAAGGCGAGCACGATGTCGATCCCCTCGTCGATCATCTCCTGGTACATCCGTTCGGCGGCGTCCGGGTCGTACTCGTTGGCCCGTACGTTGACGGGATCCATGCGGATGTCGGCGTTGGCGCCGACCACGGCGACGATCTCGGCCCGGAGCTGCTCGAAGAGCGGGGTGAGATCGGCGGGCGTCTGGTCGGAGAGGATTCCGATGTCGACCGCAGGGCGCTGGGCTTCTGCCGGGGCGGCCCACGCCGCACCCAGAAGCAGCCACACCGCGACGACGGACAGAGCGAGTCGCGCGGGCGCTGACCGGATCGGAGGGGATATCATGGCTCGTGGGGTGGAGAGGAAGGGAGGGCGTGCTCGCGGGAAGAGCCGTGCGCCGCCAGAAAGCTGTGGAGCAAGAGGGTCCGCAGACGCTCTCCCTCGACCAGACCCGGTGGGATGCCGAGCAGGTGGGGCCAGAAGAAGGCGCCGGAGACGCTGCTCCAGAACAGCGAGGCCGAGGCCGGGGGATCCGGTACCGACAGACGTCCGTCCCGATCGGCGGCCTCGAGCCAGGCGACGAGCGTATCCTGACCGCCGTAGGCGCGCTCCATCGTGGCTCGGGCCATCTCGGGATCGCGAATGAGGACCCCCAGGCCGACCTTCATCACGCCCACCCAGTCGGGGTCGTTCAGAAGGCTGAGCTTGGCGTCTGCGAAGCGCTCCAATTGGTCGACCAGCGGCAGATCCGGGCGGTAGTCGATCTGCTTCAGCGTCTTGGCGCGACCCAGGAAGTCCTCGATCACGGCGCTGAAGAGGGCCTCTTTGCTCTCGAAGTGGTTGTACAAGGTGCGCTTGGACGCCCCCGCCACCTCGGCGATGCGGTCCATGCTGGTGTTGTCGAATCCCTCTTCGGTGAAGGCCCGTGCGGCCGCGGCCAGGATTTCGGTGCGCTTTCGGCTGGTGTCCCGCTTCTTCTTCGGTGCCATGACGGAATGATAGGGTACGGTACGGTGTAGTGCAAAATAGCTTGACGGCGAGTTCGAGGACAGGTACACTACACGGTGTAGTTTATCTATTGACTCGAGCGACCCCAGGGGTCCGTGGAGCACTGAGCATGAAGAAACGTCGCTGGACGGCGGGCGACATCGACGACCAGACCGGCCGGGTCGCGATCGTCACGGGCGGGAATAGCGGGATCGGCTTCGAGACCGTCAAGGCGTTGGCGGAGCGGGGAGCCCACGTGGTGATCGGGAGTCGCAGCCTCGACCGGGCGCGAGCGGCGCTCGATCGGCTGGGGAGTGCGGCGGGGACGACGTCGGTCCTCCAACTCGACCTGGCCGACCTGGACTCGGTCCGTCGGTTCACGGCCGAATTCCTCGAGCGGCACCATCGACTCGACCTTCTGATCAACAACGCCGGTGTGATGAATCCCCCCGGACGGCAGGAAACCAAGGACGGCTTCGAGCTGCAGATCGGCACGAATCACCTCGGTCACTTCGCCCTCTACCTGGGGCTCGCCGAGACCATCGAGGCAACCCAGGGATCGCGGGTGGTCACCGTGTCGAGTACGGCGCAGAACTTCGGCCGGTTCGACCTCGACGATCTCCACTGGACGCGGCGCGCGTATCGGGGCATGCAAGCGTACGGCGCGAGCAAGATCGCCAACATGTTGTTCACGCTCGAGTTGAAGCGTCGACTCGAGGCGGCCGGCTCGTCGACCATCGCCACGGCGGCGCACCCGGGCTGGACCGCCACCAACCTCCAGGCGACCACCCTGGCGTTCCGGATGCTCAATCCGATCTTCGCCATGCAGCCGTGGCAGGGGGCCCTCCCGACCCTCTTCGCCGCCGTGGCTCGCGAGGCGACGAATGGGGGTTACTACGGCCCCGATGGCCTGGGTTCGATGCGGGGGTACCCCGTACCGAACGAACCCGCCGAGGTGAGTCGAGACGCCGACCTGGCGAGACGCTTCTGGACGGCTTCCGAGGAGCTGGTCGCATGATTCGCCTTCTGCGCAGATGGCTCCGGAATTCGGCCCCGACCGTACCGAAGGGGCCCCTTCCGGTCCTGCGTCGCTCGCGCGCCGACTTCGACGTCCCGCCTGAGAGCGGTGCTCGCGTCACCTGGTTGGGGCATGCGACCTCGCTCGTCGAGATCGACGGCACGCGGCTGCTGATCGACCCCGTGTGGGCGGAGCGTGCTTCCCCGGTATCGTGGTTCGGGCCGCGCCGATTCTTCGCCCCGCCACTCCCCCTCGACGATCTGCCCGAGATCGATGCGGTGCTCGTGTCCCACGATCACTACGACCATCTGGACAAGATTGCCGTCAAGCAGCTCGCCGCCGGCGGCCACCGATTCGTGGTGCCGACGGGGGTGGGTGCCGTCCTCATAGGGTGGGGGGTGCACCAACACCAGGTGATCGAGGTCGCGTGGTGGGACCGCGTCGAGGTGGGTTCGGTCGAGATCACCGCCACGCCGACGCAGCACTTCAGTGGGCGCTCGCTCCTCATGCATGACCGGAATCGCACCGGGTGGTGCGGCTTCGCGATTCGCGGTGCGAGTGCGGGCATCTACTACGCGGGCGACTCCGGACCCTTCGGGGGCTTCGCCGAAGTGGGACGCCGGCTCGGCCCGTTCGACGCGACGTTGGTCGAGATCGGCGCCTATGACCGCATGTGGGCCGACATCCATCTGGGCCCCGAATGCGCGGTCGACGCCGTGGTCGCGGCTCGCGGCGGCCTCATGATCCCGATCCACTGGGCTACCTTCAACCTGGCGATGCACGGCTGGACCGAACCGGCCGAGCGGGTTCGGGTGGCGGCGGCCCGGGCTGGAGTCCCGCTCGCGATCCCGCGGCCTGGGGCCTCGGTCGATCCGCATGCGCCCCCGCCGGTCGAGGTCTGGTGGCCCGACCTCCCGTGGGAGCGCGCGGAGGACCACGGTCGGGCGGGAACCAGCGCTCCGGCGGGGAAGGGGATCGGCGAGTAGCCGCGCCTTCAGCCCCCGAGTCTCCAGTCCAGGATCTCGTCGAGCGGAAGGTCGACCCCGCGTTTCGTCCACACGGCGATGACGCCGCACTGCGAATCCGAATCGATGTACTCCGGCGGGGTGGAGGCCGGCCCGCGGTAGACCTCGATGAGTTCGATGTCCATCCCGTGGATACCGGCGAGGCTGCTCACCTTCATCCCGTCCTGATAATAGATGATCGAACAACCGGAGAGCGACGTGGGGCGCATCCGGGGGTAGGCGCGGAGGACCGCATCCAGCGACGGATACCCGCGGTCGCGCAACTCGCCGGCGGTGATGAAGCTCCCGAAGCCCATGGCGACTCGCCGGGTGATGGTCTCCAGGTATGCGAGGCGTCGCCGGCTCACCGCGGTCACGGTCAACGGCTCCAGCTCGAGGGCTTCGACCGGCATGGCCACCCGCAGAAACAGACCCTCTTCGGCCTGGGTCTGCACGGTGTCGACGATCGTGGCGCGCCCGAGCATCTCGAAGGTGACCGGGATCGCGCCCGTCTCCGAGATGCGTACCTCGAAGAATCCCTTGTCGTTGGTCAGCGTCTGATCGTCGGCGGCCGACACCAGCACGCCCTTCAGGGCGATCCCGTCGGGATCCGACACCCGCCCGAGGATCCGGCCCTCCCGCTCTTCACGGAGATCCGGAAGGTAGCCCTCCCCGGGGGCCAGTCGCGTCAGCTCGATCCTGAGTGTGCGGGCGGCCACCACTGCGGCGGTCGAATCGCCCGCGGCGGCCGTCCCATCGCCTCGCGCGGGGAGCGCCAGCGGAGCGCTCGCCCGGTATCCCGCCATGGTCACGACGAGTCGTACTTCGGGGGTCGGCTCGACGTCGATGCGGAAGACCCCGGCCACGGTGCTGGTCGAGGCTGCCAAGGCCCGCCGATCGCCGTCGATCACGACCACGCGGGCGCCCTCGATGCCGCGACCGGTCAGGGCGTCGACCACCGTGCCGCTGACCTGGGCGGTCAGAGGTGAGCCGAGAGCGAACACCGCCAGGAGCAGGGCGATCACCGGCGCGACCGTGAAGCGCCGCGGTTCACGGGAGAGGCGCCCCGGCCGTGCAAGGAGGCACCCCGATTCGGCGCGGGGGTGGCGCGCCTCGGCCCGTAGGCCCACGAGGCCCTCGCTGCCACGCTTCACGTCAGCCCCCGAGACGCCAGTCCAGGATCTCGTCGAGCGGAAGGTCGACCCCGCGCTTCGTCCACACGGCGATGACGCCGCACCTCGAATCCGAGTCGATGTACTCGGGAGGGACGGAGGCGGTCGCCGGGTACATCTCGACCAGTTCGATGTCCATCGTGATGAAGTCGGCGAGCGGACCGGCGATCCTCGCCCCGTCCAAGTAGAAGATGGGCGGACATGGCCCGGTCCCCAGGGACCCCGCGTCTCGGAATACGGGAACGCCACCGAGAATGCGCATCCCCGGCTGGTTACGAAGGAGTTGTCCGAATGACGGATACCCTCGCTCCTGCAGACCCGTCGCGGTGACGAAGGTCCCGAATCCCATGGCGACGCGGCGGGTGACGTCTTCGAGGTAGAGCAGGCGTCGCCGGCTCACGGCGGTCACCGTCATCGGCTCGATGTCCAGCGCCTCGACCGGCATGGCCACCCGCAGAAACAGACCCTCCTCGGCCTGGGTCTGCACGGTGTCGACGATCGTGGCGCGCCCGAACATCTCGAAGGTGACCGGGATCGCGCCCGTTTCGGAGATGCGTACCTCGAAGAAGCCCTTGTCGTTGGTCAGCGTCTGATCGTCGGCGGCCGACACCAGCACTCCCTTCAGGGCGATGCCCTCGGGGTCCGACACGCGCCCGAGGATTCGGCCCTCCCGCTCGCGGCCGGGATCCGGGGCGTAGCCCTCGCCGGCGGCGAGGCGGCTGAGCTCGATCCGGAGCGCGCGGGTGGCCACCGGTGCGCGGGTGGGGTCGCCCGTCGCAGCGTCTCCGTCGCCTGGCTGGGGGAGCGCAAGCGGAGCGCTCGCCCGGTAGCCCGCCATGGTCACGACGAGGCGGAGCTCGGGGGTCGCCTCGACATCGATACGGAAGACCCCCCCGAAGGTGCTGTTCGACGCTGCGACGGCGCGGCGTTCGCCGTCGATCACGACCAGCCGGGCGCCCTCGAGACCGCGGCCGGTCGCGGCGTCGACCACGACGCCGCTGACCTGGGCGGTCAGGGGTGAGGCGAGAACCAGCGCAGCGAGGAGGGGTGTGAGACCCGTTGCGACGCCACGCTGCCGAAGCTCGGTACGACGGCGTCGCTGAGCAGAGGCGATGCCCCTCAGCAGGACATGCATCGGTGGTTGTTCTTCGCCCCCATCCCCTCGAGCAGCGCGATGGTCTCGGGGAAGGGCGAGATGCGTTGCACGGGGCCGTTGGCCATGTCGACCGTGGTTTGTCCACGCCGGCTGACAACCAGCGGGTCGGCACCCTTGGAGACCAGATACCGGATCAACTCGTTGTCACCCCGGGCGGCGGCGTGGTGCAGGGGGGTGTAGCCGTTGAGGTCGCGCGCATTCACGTCGGCTCCGTGCACCTCGACCAGATACTTCACGGCGGGCAACCACCCGTCCTCGACGTGGCGGTGCGCATTGCCCGCGAACCCCTCGCCGTACCCGACCCCACTCGCCGCGTGGATCGGTGCGACCGCCGGGTCGCCCTCCCGGACGGGCGGAAGGCCGGAGAGATCCGGTTGATCTTCGGCGCCGGGGCGGCGCCTCGGCGTCTGCGCGATCGTCGTCGCCGTCGGGTCGGCTCCGAACTCCACGAGGAGCTCCATGGCGGCCACGTCGGTGGCGTAGGCGGCGCGCCAGAACGGAGTGGCGCCCCGTGTGTCGACGTCGAGCTGGTCGAAGGTGTAGCCCATGTACCAGAGGTGCTTGTTGAGCCGGGGATCGGGGTCGGCCCCGGCCTCCAGGAGAGCCCGCATCACGTCGAGGTAGCTGGCCCGCTGCTGGGTGTAGGCCTGCTGCTGCGGGTAGCGCGCCTTGGGAGCCCAGTGCGTGTTGAGGGCGGCGTACAGCGGCGTCGTCCCCGCGTCGCTCGCGAGATCCGGCATGGCCCCGCGCTCGAGGAGGGTGAGCGCGAGATCGAAGTGGCCGTTGATCGCGGCGATCAGAATGGGACTGCTGTGGTCACCCGAGCTGACCTGATTGACGTCGGCGCCCGCATCGAGGAGTGCCGTGGTGATGTCGGCGAAGCCCTCACGGGCGGCGTGCAGGAGGGGTGTCAGACCGCCCTGACGGCCCACCAGCGCCACATAGCCGCTCCCGCCACCGTCACCGACGTCGGGATCGACGAACTCACCGGCGGTCGGCGCGACCCTCTCGGCCGGCGCGACCTCGTTGGCACGGCGAACGGAGTATTCCACCTGGGCCGGGGTGGGCCGGAACTCGACCCGCTCGACCCCCGCCTCCGCGGCGAGGGAATCGAGGATCTGCGACCGCACACGCGACGCTTCACTGGTCGCGGCTTGCATGTCGGGAGCCGCGACCACGAAGGTGGCGGCCTCGACGTCGGCGCCGCCCTCGAGCAGGGCCCGCACTGCATCGAGCCTGTCTTCTGCGACGGCGAAGACGAGCGGGGTCTGTCCTCGAGACGACTCGCGCGCATCGACGTCGGCTCCGGCCGCGAGAAGTGCGCGCACCAGCGTCGGGTCGCCGGCGGCCGCCGCGAAATGGAGCGCCACCACATCGCCCGTTTCGGTCGTGGCGTGCACGTCGGCGCCGGCGTCGATCAGGGCGCGCGCGGCGTCGCCCCGGCCAGCGGCGGCCGCGAGGTGGAGCGGGGTGTAGGCACCGAGTCGGGTCGTCGCATCGACATCGGCACCGGCCGCGATCAACGCGCGCACCCGCTCGAGGTCACCGGCTTCTGCCGCCTCGTGCAGCTGCGTCGTCCCGTCGCCGTAGACGAAGTGCGGGTCGATCCCGGCGTCGGACTCCTGGCCTGCGAGCGGAACAGCCGCTCCTGCCCCGAGGCCCCCGCCGACCACCAGCGCGAGGGCGACGACGAACGGCCCGCCCCGGAGGGCCTGTGGCACGGACGACGCGGCGGACCAGCCCGAGCACGCGCGCATCAGATCGCCGCCGCGCCGGTGCTGTCTCCGAACGACTGCAGGTCGTCCATGCCCAACGTGTGCATCAGCGAGAGCATCACGTTGGCCATCGGGGTGCCGTCGGCGTAGCTCAGATGTCGACCGGTGTCGAGGCGCCCGTTGGCGCCGCCGAGCACGATCAGCGGACACCGCTTGTGGTTGTGGAGATTCGGGTCGCCCATCGGGGAACCGTACATCACCATCGTCTTGTCGAGCAGGGAGTCTTCCCCCTCCGAGATCTCCTCGAGCTTGCGCAGGAAGTACGGGAGCATGCTCACGTGGTACGCGTTGATCTTGTTGAACTCGAGGACGGCCTCTTCCCGACCGCCGTGGTGCGACGCCGGGTGGAAGGGACGATCCGAACCGCTCTCCGGATACACCCGCGCCGACGAGTCGCGTCCCATCTTGAACGAGAACACACGCGTCATGTCGGACTGGAAGGCGAGCGCCTGGAGATCGAACATCAGCTCCACATGCTCGCGGAACGAGTCGGGCACCCCCGCGGGGGCGCGGGGAAGGGCCCGCTCCGCCCCGCTCGTGTTGTAGGCCTCGATCCGCTGAATCCGGCGCTCCACCTCACGCACGTTGTCGAGGTACCGCTCGAGACGCTGACGATCGGAGCCGCCCAGCTGCGCACTCAGTCGCGACACCCGGCCGGTGATCCAGTCGAGGATCGAACGGTCGGTATGCAGACGCATCGCGCGCTCTTCGGCGGTCGACCCTGCTCCGAAGAGCTGCTCGAACGCCACGCGTGGATCGCGGATCACCGGCAGGGGCTCGGTCTCCGAGGCCCACGAGATGGAGTCGGTATACACGCAGGTGTAGCCGTACGCGCAGCCCCCCGACTGGTCGATGTTCTCGATGCAGAGCTGCATCGAGGGGATCGGTGTGTCTTGTCCGAAGCGCTGGGCGTAGAGCTGGTCGAGCGACGGCCCGACCAACACGTCCGACCCCTCCGTCTGCTTCGGATGCGCCTGGGTCAGGAAGACGGCGCTGGAGCGGAAGTGGTCACCGCCGATCTCCTCGGGCGTCATCGCCTCGGCCATCCGGACGTCGGTGTTGCTGTAGATGTTGAGCCGATGGCGGAACGGTTCGAGCGAGCGGAGGGCGCTCGGAGCCAACTCGAAGTTGCTGCCGGTCTCCGACGGCGACCAGAGGTTCTGCGTTGCGCCGAAATCGTTGGACCCGGCGGCACCGTGCACCATCTCGATGGCGACCAAGCGGGTGGGGTCGGCTGCCGAGCCCCCGCGCGTCAGCGCCGAGAGGGCGCCGGCGGGGCGCATCGCGTCGAGGAGAGGGAGGGCGACCGCGGCGCCCATCCCACGGAGGAAGGTGCGGCGGGGAATGTGTCGACCGATCAGGTGCATCAGGGACTCCTCGTCTCGGGCGCTGCTATGGTCTGCATACGGAAGGTGGGGCTGGCGACGACACCCTTGATGAAGCTCGTCATGCGGAAGCCGTCGGCTTCGGCGCGGCCGGCGACGGCTCGGATCCAGGGTTGGTCGGCGGCCTCCATGCGTCGCCCGATGGCGTAGGCCATCAGGTTTTCGGTGAAGGTGCGCACGAGCGGTACGGGGCGCGAGAGCAGGGCCTCGCGAAGGTCCCCGGGACTCGTGACCGGTGTTCCATCATACAACTCGCCGCGGGTGTCGAGCGATGTGCCGAACTCCTTGATACGCCACCGCCCGGTCACGTCGAAGTTGTCGAGTGCCAACCCGATCGGGTCGATGAAGTCGTGGCACGACGAGCACTGCGGGTTGGCGCGGTGCTGCTCCATGCGCTCGCGGGTAGTCAGAATCCGGCCCGCTTCCGACGACTCGGTCTCCTCGAGGTCGGGGACGCCGGGAGGCGGCGGCGGGGGAGGGGTGCCCATGAGCACCTCCATGATCCACTTGCCCCGCAGCACCGGTGACGTGCGGTTGGCATGCGACGTCAGGGTGAGCACGCTCCCGTGCCCGAAGATCCCGCGGCGCTCCGGATCCACCTGCTCGATCCTGCGGAAGTGGTCGCCCACGACTCCCGGGATCCCATAGTGCCGGGCCAGGCGTTCGTCGGCGATCGTCCAGTCCGCCGTGTACAGGTCGAACAGGCTCCGATCCTCGCGCACCAGGGCGTCGAAGAACAGTTCGGTCTCGCGCCGCATGGAGTGCGCGAGCTGCTCGTGGTAGTCGGGGAACAGGAGGCGGTCGGGGTGCACCTTGTCGAGGTCGTCGAGTCGCAGCCACTGCGCGGCGAAGCGTGTGGCCAGCGCCTCCGAACGCGGGTCGGCCAGCATCCGGTCGACCTGTTGCTCGAGGACGTCGGGTCGACTCAGGCGTCCCTCTTCGGCGGTGCGGAGCAAGACCGAATCGGGCGGCCTCCCCCAGAGGAAGAACGAGAGGCGGGTCGCCAGATCGAAGTCGTCGAGGGCGTAGCTGTCGCCCGGCGCCGCGTCTGCCGGTGGTTCCTCGAAACGGAAGATGAAGTCGGGGCTCGCGAGGATCGCCTGGAGAACGGTTCGAACGCCGCGCTCGAAGCCGCCGTCGGCTGCCGCATCTTCGTAGAAGCCGACGAGTTCGTCGATCTCGCTGGCCGACACGGGGCGACGGTACGCCTCGCGGGCGAGGCGCTCTGTGATCGACCGCGCACAGGGCAGCGGGGCGTCGCCCTCGTCGGGGTGGCAGGTGAAGACGCGGGCGCGGCTGGGCGTGTTCGATACGCCGGCGGTCTCGAAGGGGCCCTCGACGATCAGGTCCTTCATGTGGGCGAGTGCGGTGATGCCGAAGCCGCTCACCCCGATCTGCCGATCCGCCAGCGACCATTCGTGACGCGACAGAAGGTCTTCGACCGGGCCCTCGTTCTGCCGTACGAAGGCGGCGGCCACGCGGTGGGGGCCGGCGGTGACGAAGACGGGTTCGGTCTCCATCATGACGCCCTTCGGATCCGCGACGCTCATCCAGCGGTCGACGGCCAGAAGCGCCACGCGTTCGCCGTCGATCGACACGTCGACCTCTTCTCCGTGGGTCACCCGCCCGTAGAAGCCACCGGTCGTGGTGTGCTCGAAGGTCATGCGGAACGAGTACAGCCCGTCGGCCGGGAAGGTGTGCACGACCGACACCCCGCCGCGTGTCCCTCGGGGAGCCCCATCCATGCGATCCCACTGCGAGGTGTAGCCGGAGTTCGTGTAGGTGGCCGTGGTGGCGGACGCATCGGCATCGCCGATCGCGATGCGAGCCACCTCGGCTGCCGCGTTCAGGTAGGTCGTGAGGGTGGTGGCCGACAGCATCTGCACATCTGCGATGTTGTCGAAGTTGGCCGACTTGGTGTCGAGGGGGAGGTAGTCACCGGCGTCGATCTCGACGTCGAGTAGCGCTCCCACCGCGGCCTCGTACTCGGCTCGGTTCAGCCTCTGAAAGGTGCGGTGCCCCGGGTCGGGGTCGGCGAGGGCCGTGGAGTCGAGCGTCGCTTCGAGGCTCGCCGCGAGGGCGGTGAGCGTGTCGCCGGCGGGTCGGCGTCGGCCCGGGGGCGGCATCATCCCCGCCCGGAGCTTGCGCACCATTCGTTCGGCGGTTTCGGTGCGCTCGAACGGCGCGCCGACATCGAAGCCTTCGAGGTTGAGGTTGCCGATCTTGCGTCGCTCGTTGTGGCAGCCCGCGCAGTAGCGGTCGACCACCTCGTTGAGTTCGGCATGACTCGGCGCCGGGGCCGCGGACGGCAACGAGGCGTGCGTCGCGACGGCCCACGCAGTGCCGGTGGACGCCGCAGGGGTCCATGTCGTGCCCGTCGGTCCCGGGCCAGCCGTCGTCCCACCGCTCCATGCCGCATCGGCGGCCGGCGTGCCGGCCAGCACCACGAGGGCCATCCCGGCGCCCCCGATGCCCGCGAGCGACTTCATCGGCCTCGGGCCTCGCGAATCGCGGCCGCCGTGGCGTCGATGCGGAACTGCAGGAGCTTCTGGCCGAGTTCGATGATCTCGTCCTTCGGTTCGATGCTCGCGCCGTTGATCGTCGCTTTACCGGCCGCCACACGCTGATCGAAGCGCACCACCGTCGGGTCGGTCACCATCATGATCGAGGTGATGTAGAGGTTGTCGTGGAGACCCTCGTCGATCGGCTGCTCGTAGCCGAGCTCCTCCTCCATGTAGCGCTCGACGTCGGAGTAGTTGTAGAAGGCTCCGATGTGGTGCGCCGAGGTGCTCGACCCGGCCGCGGACCACTCGGCGTCGAGCTTCGACGCCACGGCCTCCATGCCCCGACGGTTCCCGCCCGAGTCGCCGATGTAGACGATGTCGGTGAATCCGTGCGCGGCAAGCGAACGACCCACGTCTTCGAGGACCGCTTCGAAGGTCTCCTGACGCACCGAGATGGTGCCGGGGTAGAGCATGTGGCCCGACGGGGGATCGATGGAGCCCTCGGGTACGAGCTTGACGATGGGGGCACACAGCGCATCCCCGAGCTCCCGCGCCAGCCCGTCGCACGCCGACATCAGGACGTAGTTGTGTTTGCCGGTGGCGACGTACGGGCCGTTCGGTTCCACGCCCCCGGTCGAGACGATCGCCGTCGTCTTTCCGTCCTGGATGGCATCGCGCACCTCCATCCAGGTGAGCTCCTCGATCCACACGGAGTTGAGGGCTTCGATCGGGCGCGGTGCATCCAGCTCCTGGGCGAAGCCCACCGCGGGAAGTGTCGCGGCCAGGACGGGCAGGGCGACGAGGATACCGAAAACCCGCATCGAATCTCTCCAGCGTGGGGGTGTGGGGCGCGCCTGTTCCGGGCGGCCGCGATGCCGGGACCGCCCGCGCGCGCGAGGGCGGCCGACCCGCATGCACGATCAAAATAGGGGCGGTTCGGGCGTCAGGCCAACGTTCTGGCGCTCGGCTGCGATCCGGGTCTGCGCGGTGAGGGGCAGCGGTGCGGCGGCGGCGGATCGGCGCGCCGACGATCAGCGCGAATGCCCCCGGGCCTGCGTTCAGCGCGAATGCTCGCGCGCCCGCTCCTCGAGCTCCGCACGCATGAACAGCTCTCCCTTGCTGACCACGGCGTCGAGCGCCCGGGTGTTGGAGATGTCGTCGAGCGGATTGGCCGAGAGCAGCACGAGGTCGGCCCACTTGCCCTCGGTGACCGTGCCCGTCTCCCCGTCGAGGCCGAAAAACTCGGCGGGCCTCATGGTCGCCGACCGCAACGCCTCGCGCGGCGACAGCCCGGCCCGCACGAGCATCTCGAGCTCGCTGTGCAGGCTGTACCCGGGTAGAGCGTAGCCGATGGGTGTGTCGGTGCCCGCGGCGATCGGGACCCCTCGCTCGTGCATCTCGCCCACGAGAAAGAGGCTGAAGGCGCCGTAGGTCGTGTCGCGGGCGGGGCCGGCGTCGGCGGCACGCTCCGCGGCGGCGCCCCAGTCGGTGCGAACCGCGGGTGGGGCGTCGGCGAGCGCCGCGACGAAGTCGTCGCGTGTCAGCGGCGATTCGATCCCCAACGCGTTGAGACGCAGGGTCGGGACCTGGATGGTCGAGGCCATCGCGGCCATCACCATCTCGCAGCGATCCGAGTCGTACGCCGCGACGGCTGCCAGTCGCTGTTCGTTGTGGAGACGACTCCGCAACGAGGCGCCGGGCACGTCCCCGCGAGCCGCCAGGATACCGCGACGGTCGTCGAGCAACTCGGCGGCGCCGGCAGCACAGTCGAGTTCGATGTTGCGGAGGTGTTCGAGGGACTGCATGCGAGGCCCGACGTCGCTGGCGAGCATCGAGAGGGGTACGTGTCCGTCTCGGGGGAGCCCTCGGGCGTCGGATTCCTCGACCAGCACCTCGAAGACCTCGGGGGTGACCATCTCGTAGATCTTGATGAAGTCCACCCCGGCTTCGGCGAGACGCGCCACGTTGGCTCGGGCCACCTCCGTCGCCGGGTTGGCGATGCCGAGTTCGGGTCGATTCTCGCCGTCGTAGACCACGGCCTCGCCATCGAGTAGCGGTCCTGCGTAGAAGACGCGCGGCGCGAAGGCGCCTGCGGCCCGCATGGCGTCGACCACCGGCTTCACCAGCCGGAGCGGGCCTCCCGTATCGCGGATACTCGTGATGCCATGCCGGAGGAAGAGCGCCGGCATCGCCTCGGTGAAGCGCATGTCGTAGGTCAGGTGCGCGTGGAAGTCCCACAGCCCCGGGATCAGGTAGTGCCCCGATCCATCGATCGCGGTCGAGGCCGACCAGACGTCGTCGCCGGATCCCGCCTCGGCCACCTGCACGATGCGCCCCTCGTCGACCACGACCGTCATCCCCGGGCGCAGCCCCGACTCGGCATCGACCACGGCCACATTCGTGATGGCGAGGTCGCCGATCCGCAGGTCGTCGGGGGTGCCGGACGAACACGCCGAGAGGAGGGCCGCGATGGCGACCCAGCCCGCGGACCCACGCAGACCGTGCGCCCGATCGCCCCCTCCCGGCGCCCCCGTCATCGGACTCCGCCCGCGCCCGCAGAGTCGTCGTTCGACACCGCATTGACCTCCTCGGCGCCGTCCTTCACGTAGCGGTCGAACCAGTCGATGAAGCGGGCCCACATGTCGAGCTTGTTTTCGATCGCGCGGGGGGTGTGGCTCTCGTAGGGGTACTCGTAGAGGACCGCGGTCTTCCCGAGGATCGTGAGCGCCGAGATGAGGCGGCGCGACTGCACGGGGAAGGTGCCCGTGTTGTTGTCGTCGCCGCCGTGGTAGAGGAGGAGCGGGGTTTCGATCTGGTCGGCCTTGAAGAAGGGCGACATCTCGATGTACGTGTTCGGCGCCTCCCAGATGCTGCGGCGCTCGGCCTGGAAGCCGTCGGGGGTCAGCGACCGGTTGTAGGCTCCGTCTCCGGCGATCCCGGCGCGGAAGAAGGGGGCGTTGGCGAGGATGTTGGCCGTCGCGAACGCTCCGTAGCTGTGTCCGCCATGGCCGATCCGGTCGATGTCGATCACATCGAGTCCGTCCACGGCGCGGATGGCCCCGTACATCGCGTCGACGAGGCTGGCGATGTAGGTGTCGTTGTAGTTCTCGCCGACGATCGGGATGTCGGGATACACGAGGGCGTAGCCGGCGGCCAGCCAGATGTCCGACCAGCGCAACCAGCTCATGCGGGTGAAGGCGTTGTGGTTGCGACTGCGCACCGCGGCGCGCTCGTAGTCGATGGCCTCTTCGTATTCGCGCGGATACGTCCAGAAGATCGCCGGCACCCGGTCGCCGTCGCGGTAGCCGACCGGCAGCGAGACACGACCCTGGACTTCGAGGCCGTCCCGACGGGTGAAGGCGAAGTCGAGGCGCCGTGCCGCGGTGATCTCGGGAAACGGATCCACGTTGCGCGTCAGGTTCTCCAGCTCGCCGGTTGTCGTCCACAGCCAGCTGTCGGGCACCTCCGTCTTCGACTCACGACTCACGATCATGCGCGTGAGATCGTCGTCCAGCGCCACCAGTGGACGCTCCCAGGCGTCGCGAGATCCCTCGAAGATACGGGTCGTCTCACCCGAAAACGAGACGCGGTCCACGAACGGCTGAGGGCGGAAGTCGGCCCTGTATCCGTCGCCCTCGAGGTAGGCGGCGTCGCCGCTCGTCGAGACGATCGCGTAGGGCAGGCCATTGCCCGTCACGCGCGTCAGCAGATCGCCGGGCTGTTCGGTCGGGTCGCTCGAGGCCTGGAAGTCGAGCAGCACGTCGGGTGCCGTCGATCCCCCGCCGAGCGACCAGTGGTGCAGCGCCGTCTCTCCACCCCGCCGCACCGTTGCGAAGGCGTGCGCGCCGTCGAGAGAGTAGGTCACGCCCGCGATGGGGTCGTCGCTCTCGACCACCACCGTTGCCTGCTCCGGGTCGAAGTTCGGAGCGACCGCGAGCATGATGCGGTCGGGTCGGGGGGCGTCGGCCGCATCGGGGTCGGCCGTGTCGGCCTCATCCGCCCGCGGCGCCCGCTGCAGGAAGCTCAGACCGGCACCGTCGGGCCGCCAGGCGAACGATCGGGGACCGTCGCTCCCGTTGCCGCCGAACGAGCCCCGGCCCTCACGCAGAGGGGTCGTGTCGAGGGTGGCCACCGTGGTCCCGTCCCGATCGAGGATCGTCTGCGACGAGGGGAAGCCCCGGTAGCTCGTGATGTACGAGAACGGGCGGCTCAGCGCCTCGACCATGATGTGGCGACCGTCCGGGCTCACCTCGAGGCTGCGCACCATGGCGGGATCGCCGATGCGCCGCGGGGCCTCACCCTCCGAGAGTTCGACGATCTGCCCCGTGGTGTAGCGCTCGAACAGGCGGGCGTCGTGCTCGTCGTCGAGCAGGTTGGGGTAGGTGGGGCTGCGCGTCGGCTCGTCGCGGGTGTGGCGCGTCACGGGGCCCTCGGGGATCCGGTCGCGCGGCGGTTCAGGGCCGCGACCCTCCGGCACGAAGAGCGTGATCAACGTGCCCTCCGGCGTCCATTGGAGCATCGACGACGGGCGCGACCCCTGTCCGCCCGAGCTCGTGGCGAGGG
Organism: Longimicrobiales bacterium; assembly: GCA_028279425.1. Lineage (GTDB taxonomy): Bacteria > Gemmatimonadota > Gemmatimonadetes > Longimicrobiales > Gaopeijiaceae > Gaopeijia. The sequence goes on from JANQNV010000170.1 coordinate 22,704, forward strand.
TCGCCAGCACGCGCCCCTCCGCGAAGCGCCCCGCCTCGCCCGACGACGGGTCGGCGGTCCACACCTCCGTATGCGTCGGCAGGTGCGCGAGGAAGGCGATCCGGTCGCCCGATGGGGACCAGGTGAAGTCGCTCAGGAAGGTGCCGTCCGGGACGTCGACATCGACGTACGATCGGCGTTCGAGCGAGTAGAACCGGACGTCGTAGATGCCGTAGGTGTCGAGGTGCCAGAGACGATCGGTCTGCGGTCGCACCTCCAGCTCGGCCAGCCGGTAGGTCTCCTTCGACATCAACTCGAGGGTGGACAACTCGTTGACCGACGGCACGAGAAAGTGGGTGCCGTCCGGGCTCGCGTACGACAGCTCGGCGAGGTTCTTGTCGGTACGCAGGATCCGCTCGATGGCGTCCGGCGGCCGCTCGTAGCTGGCGCGATCGGGGTTGGTCTGCGCCGGCTGCGCGAGGAGGGGCGCGGCCGTGATCAGGAGCGCGAGCACGGCGGGGACGACGGTACGAAGGGGGCGCGGGACCAAGGGTGCGACTCCGAGTGGGGCGGTGGGAACGGCGTGCGAGAGACCCCACCAGGATGTCGCGTCGTCGCTGTGCCCGCTACTCGCGACCGTCGCGGCTACTCGTCGCGCTGGGTGTAGACCGGTTCACAGGGGTCGCGCTCGCCCCGTGCGTTACGGAGCCCGACCCACACCATGAGCGTCGTGTCGCGCGGCTCGCTCCAGCGCACGTCGACATCGAGCTGGGCGAGGAGTCCCGTTTCGTAGGTGAACGGGATGTCGTCGGCCGGCAGGGCGGTCGTTTCGAGGCTGCCGTTCCCGTAGGTGTCGTTGACCTCGAGGCTCCACGATCCCGAGTGGCCGGGCCAGATCTCGAGGCACCCCTCCACCACCCTCCCGGCCGAGGGCAGGGCGGGGGTCAGAAGCGTACCGTGCCCGGCTTCGACGGGGATCCGGATCCAGCCACCTCCGACGCGGATCGCTTCGAGCACGTCGCCCAGCGTCTGACCGCGCACCGGCGCGGCCGGGGCGAGAAGACCGAGGGCGATCAGAGCCACCAGAAAGGTTCGCATGTCGAGTGGTACGCCGAAACGCGTGGACGGGGTCCGCTCCAGTCCCTTTCCGGGTGACGGGGCGAGCCTCAGCCTCCTAACTCTGGTCGAAGGCCGCGTCGAACGCCGTCTGCGAGGGGGGGAAGTCGAGGCGCCGAAGGGTCGCGCACGCTTCGGCCGCGCCGTGCTCGCGGTCCATCCCGGCGTCCTCCCACTCCACCGACAGCGGTCCGTCGTAGCCAGAGCGGTTGAGCGCTCGAAGCACGTCTTCGAAGGGCACGCGACCCCGGCCGACGGAACGGAAGTCCCAGTGGCGATCGGGGTGGCCGAAGGGGAGGTGGCCGCCGAACACCCCGGCACGCGTCGGCACCTCCGACCACCAGACGTCCTTCATGTGGGCGTGGTGGATCCGATCCCCGAACTCGTCGATGAAGGCCACGCAGTCCACGCCCTGATAGGCCAGGTGACTCGGGTCGTAGTTGAAGCCGAAGGCCGGATGACCGCCGATGGCGTCGAGGGTGCGACGCGTCGACGAGATGTCGAAGGCGATCTCGGTCGGGTGCACCTCGAGGGCGAAACGGACCCCGACCTCGGCGAAGACGTCGAGGATGGGGGTCCACCGGGCGGCGAAATCGGCGTACCCGGCGTCGAGGCTCGCCTCCGGGACCGGGGGGAAGCTGTAGAGCAGGTGCCAGATCGAGCTCCCCGTGAAGCCGTTCACCACGCTGACGCCCAGCGCTGCGGCGGCACGAGCGGTGTCGGCCATGGCCTCCGCCGCGCGGCGCCGTACGCCCTCGGGTTCGCCGTCGCCCCAGATCGCGTCCGGCAGGATCGAGCGGTGCCGATCGTCGATGCGGTCGCAGACCGCCTGCCCCACGAGGTGGTTGCTGATCGCCAGCACCTTCAACCCGTGCCGCGCGAGGAGGGCGTGCCGCCCCTCGCAGTAGTCCGGTTCGGCGAGGGCGCGCTCGACGTCGAAGTGATCCCCCCAGCAGGCGAGTTCGAGTCCGTCGTAGCCCCACGACGCCGCCTTCTCGGCGAGCGTCTCGAGCGGGAGGTCGGCCCACTGGCCGGTGAAGAGAGTGATGGGGCGGGGCATGGTCACCGGGGACTGGAGGTGAGGGCGAGCGCACCACTCGTAGAGGGGTGCCGGACCGAAATCAAGCGACGGCGTCGGATGGATGGAGCTCGAACTCGGCCTCGTCGCCTCGGATCCGGCTGGCATCGACGTCGATGGCGTTGGGCCTCACCCGGGACGCCCACCGATCGGGGTCGGCTGCGATCACGTCGCGCACCTCCGTGCAATGGCGCCGCAGCGCGGCGACGTCGATTCCGAGGTACTGCGCCGGATACGACTCCAGCCTCTCGAGCGCCTTGGCGAGCTGGGCACTCACACCGTGGGCGTTGCCGCGCTCCCAATGCACCCAGGCACTCGCGTAGAGGATCAGTCCCTGGTAGAAGTCGCTCCGGAGAGCGCGCCAGGGGCCCTCGAGGATCTCGTGGCTGTCCCAGTAGCGGCCCTCGGCGAAGACGGCGAGAAACTCGAGCAGCGCCGGCGGGGGCGCGGGACGCTCGCCGGTCTGGAGACGCCACAGCTGCGCATAGATGCCCCCGAGGGCGACGAGTTCGTCGTGCGTCCCCCGTTCGGCGACGCGACCCGCGTCCAGGACGAGGATGGCGTCGGCGCCGCGAACGGTCGAAAGGCGATGGGCCACCACCAGCGTGGTGCGACGCCCCGCCTCGTTCGCGAGCGAGCGCTGGATCGCCGCCTCCGTCTCGTTGTCGACGGCCGAGGTGGCCTCGTCGAGCACGAGGATCGGGGGGTCGCGATAGAGGGCCCGCGCGAGGGCGATGCGCTGGCGCTGTCCCCCCGACAAGCGCGTGCCCCGCTCGCCGACCGCCGTGTCGTAGCCGTCGGGCAGACTCTCCACGAAGTCGCTGATCTCGGCGCGTCGAGCCGCATCGACGACGCGACCGCGATCCGGCTCGGCGTCGCCGTAGGCGATGTTGTCGGCGATCGAGGCGTCGGTCAGGAAGGGCTCCTGCGCGACGTATCCGATCTGCTCACGCACGGAGCGCGGGTCGTGATCGGTGACGTCGTGCCCATCGATCGTGATGCGTCCCTGGCCGGGGTCCAGATATCGGAGCAGGAGCTTCAAGGCTGTGCTCTTCCCCGCGCCCGTGGGGCCCACCAAGGCCACCGTCGACCCGGCTGCGACCTCGAACGAGAGCGCTTCGACGGCCGGTCGTCCATCGTAGCCGAAGTCGACGGCATCGAAGGCGATTGAACCCCGAATCGGCTCCGGGAGCGGGGACGGCGCGGCCGGCGGTGGGGGGGTGTCGAGCAGCCCCATGATGCGGTCGACCGAAGCCATCGCCCGGTTGTACAGGTCGGTCATCTGCGCGAGTCGCGTCAGCGGCCACAAGAGCCTTTGCGTGAGATACACCAGGGCGGAGTAGCTGCCGACCCCGATCGCGCCTTCGAGCGTGAGGATGCCCCCGTACAGGAGTGTGGCCACGAATCCCGCGAGGATGGCCATGCGAATGACGGGGGTGATCGCGGCCGAGAACCGAATCGCCTCGGTGTTGCTCGCTCGATACTCCTCCGACGCGTCGCGGAGATGGCGCGCCTCGAAATCCTCGGCCGTGTAGGCCTGAATCGTGGCCATGCCGGTGAGGTTGTTCGAGATGCGGCCGGAGACGGTCGCGGCGGCCTCGCGCACCGCGGCGTAGCGCGGTCCGAGCCGGCGCTGGAACCAGAAGGCGCCGACGATGATCAGCGGGACCGGGACGAGCGCGAGGAAGGCCAGATTGGCCGTCACCACGAAAAAGACGCCCCCGACCATCACCGACGAGCAGCCGACCTGAATGAGGTCGTTGGCTCCGGTGTTGAGGAAGCGTTCGACCTGGTTCACGTCTTCGTTGAGGATCGCCATCAGGCGACCGCTCCGCTCGCGGGCGATGAAGTCGGGCCTCAGGCGCTGGATGTGCGTGTACGCGGCCTGACGGAGTTCGTGCTGCACGTCCTGGGCGAGTCCGCGCCACTTCAGGGCGAGCCCGTACTCGAAGAGGGACTCGCAGACCCAGACGAGCACGGTGAGTCCCACGAGCACCTGGAGCTGCAGGACGGGGTCTTCGATCCCGCGCTGCGCGAGGAAGGAGTCCTGCCGGTTCACGACGACGTCGACCGCGACTCCGATCAGGAGCTCGGGCAACACGTCGAAGAACTTGTTGAGGACCGAAAAGACGGCGGCGAGCAGGGCGTCGGCCCGGTACGGTCGGGCGAAGCCGAAGAGCCGACGGAGCGGGCGGGAGGGGCGAGCTTCGGGCATGCCGGGAAGCTAGCGGCGCGCCTCCCACCTCGTGAGGCCCCGCTCGGGGGATGCCTCCGCCTCGCTCCGCGCCCCGGGCGACCCGCGCGGCGCTACCCCGCCCAGTCGTCCATCCCGGGCACGGCCACGAAGCCCAGGCCGACCTCCCGCACGGCGATCGTACCGCCGTAGCGCAGGTGCGGGGAGCGGGCCGCGACGTCGACGGCGGCCTCGTAGCTGGGGACGCGGAGTGTGACGATTCCGACCACATGGTCCGGCGAGCGCACCTCCGCGGGGGAGAGCGGACTCGGCGGACCGGACCCCACCCGGCGTCCGCCGTCGAAGCGCACGTCGCCCGCAGCGACGAGCAGTCCGTCGTCGGCCAATGCCGCGACGAAGGCCCAGTACTCGTCGGCGCGGGCCCGCACCTCGGCGGGATCGAGGCCGTCCCGGTCGGGCCAGACGCCCTGCAGCACGAGCATGTAGCTCGGGTCCGGCGCCGCGGGCGGCGTGGCCGCGAAGCCGCGCGCGACCCCGGCGTTGGATCCCTCCGACTCCGCCATGGTCACGGACGAGGCACCGGCGAGCGGCGTGGCCTCGGAGCCCGCCAGGCGGGCCGTCAGCGGAACCGAGACCATCAGGGTGAGCCCGGCGGCGGCGGCCAGCCACCACGCGGGGACGCCCCGCCGGAGCGGAGCCTGGCCGGGCGCTGGTGTGGCTCCCAGCCGCCCGAGGCCGGCGTCGTCGATGCGGATCAAGCCGGCCGACGCCCGCTCGAGCTGAGCGAGCAGCTCCGGGTCGTCCTGGATCTCGGTGAGCAGCGCCAAGCGCGCCTGCTCGTCGAGGCGATCTTCGAGAAGGGCGAGCAGGCGGGCATCGATGGAGTCGGTCATGAGAGTACCTCGAGGTGAAGAGCCTCGACGTCCTGGCCGAGGCGAGCGAGTGCTCGGAACACGCGAGAGGCGACGGTGCCCTGGGGGACACCCAGGCGACGGGCGATGTCGCCGTACGACAGGCCCTCGACGAAACGAAGGCGAATGGCGCGGGCCTGGTCCGCGGGGAGGCGCTCGATCGCCTGGTCGAGGGCCCGTCGGGCTCGGTCCCGGTCGAGTCGAGCGGCCGGATCCGCCCCCGCGGCGGCGGCCGTCGCCGGGGCGTCGTCCGTTGCCAGCCGCTCCGCCGCGCGCGCCCGGCGGCGCAGCTGGTCCCGGCACAGGTTGAGGGTGACGGTGTGGAGCCACGATCCGATCCGGGTGTCGTCGAGCTTCGGCGGCGACCGCTGGAGGCGCACGAAAACGTCTTGCGTGACGTCGTCGGCGGCGTCGGGATCGCGAAGGAAGCGGAGAGCGACACGGCGCACACGCGGACGGTGAAGCACCGCGAGCGCCTGGAGACGCTCGCGGTGCGCGGTCGGAGTCGCCTCGTCAGGCGGCCTCATTCACCGCCGTAGTCCACGGGTTCGCGCACGGGGATCCACTCGGCGAGCCGATCGATCAGATCGCGCTGTGTGTCCTGGATCTGGAGGCGGAGGCGTCGGTCGAGCGGCACTACCACGAACCCGTCGGGCCGTGCCCGACCGGGGAGGAAGGGCCAGCCGCCGAAAAACGCCTCGGCCGGATCGGCCTGGATGGCACCGGCGCTGATCTGCGCGTCCGACAACCCGGGCGCCAGGAACATCACATGCGGCATGTAGGTGCGGAACGCGCCGCGTGGCGCCGTAGGATCGGTTTGGACGTTCACGGCCGATGCCATGTAGGTGATCCCGGGTCGCTGCGGTGTGAAGCGCTCGTCGGCTTTGGCGAGAACCTCGTCGGCCTCGGCGGGCGACATCCCCTCGCCCCGTACCAGCGCGGAACGCTCGATGAAGCGCTTCAGCACCGTGCGGGCCCCTTCCGCGTCGAAACACATGGGCGCGAAGGACTGACGGTCCGGCCGGCCGCCCGGCAGCAGGTCACGCATCACGAAACACTCGAAACCGTTCTGCGTCGGCCGGGCCTCCTCGTAGCCGTCGGGGCCGAGAACCCACACTCCGGCGTCGGCCGCAACGCGCTCCGGAGCCGCGGAGAGGGCGGCTCGGGTCTCGAACTCCAGCGGCAGGATCTTCGGCAGCCCCTCGGGCTGGGCCGCGAGGGGAGAAGCCGTCGCGAGCCACACCCCGATTCCCGCCACGATCGTCGCACGGCGCTGCCGCGCCCCCCTCGTCCACCCCTTCACTCGACTCTCCACCCGTCCTCCACGTCTGGTGTGACGGCGGGCCCGGTGGGCTCCGCTCACATGGTGGGACGCGCAGAGGCCGGGTTCTTTTCCATCATGTACTCGAGGAGGGCGTCGGCGTCGCGCTGCGAGGGCAGCTCCCACCCCTCCGCATAGCCGAAGACGTCGTGAAGGGGGCGGCTCCCGAAGTTGCCGTCGAGGATCTCCATGTGGTCGGCGCGGAGGAGCCCCGGGTGCTCGACACCGCAGGCATGACTGAGGCGCGTCAACTCCTTCCGGAGCGTGATCACGTAGTTGGCGAGGCGCGCCGCCTTGTGGGTGGGGTCCAGCCCGCGCACCAGCCAGGGCGTCTGCGTGGCGACGCCGGCCGGACAGTGGCCGGTGTGGCAGCGCTGAGCCTGGATGCACCCGATCGCCATCATCGCCTCCCGAGCCACCGCCACCATGTCGGCCCCCAGGCAGAACGAAAGCAGGGCCGTCTCCGGGAACCCCAGCTTCCCGGACCCGATCCACACTACGTCGTGATGTACGCCTCGGGCGGCGAAGATCGAGTAGACCCGACTGAAGCCGACCTTGAAGGGCAGGGCGACGTGATCGGTGAACGCGAATGGGGCGGCGCCGGTGCCCCCCTCGCCCCCATCGATGGCGATGTAGTCGACGCCGCGGTCCTCGGCGGCCATCCGATCGGCGAGTTCGACCCAGAAGTCGAGCTGCCCGACCGCCGACTTGATGCCCACGGGCACCCCGGTGGCCCCGGCCACCGTCTCTACGAAGTCGAGCAGTTCATCCACCGTCGAGAAAGCGCGGTGGCCGGCGGGGCTGATGACGGTCTGGCCCACGGGAACACCCCGGATCCGTGAGATCTCGGCCGTCACCTTTTCGCCGGGCAGGACGCCTCCGAGGCCGGGTTTCGCTCCCTGGCTCAACTTCACCTCGATCGCGCGCACGGGATGGGCCTCCACCTTTCGCACGCATTCGTCGAGATCGAACCCGCCGTCGGGGAGGCGGGCACCGAAATACCCCGTCCCCAGCTGCCAGATCAACTCGCCGCCGTGGAGGTGGTGCGGCGAGATTCCACCTTCGCCCGTGTTGTGCAGGCAGCCGGCGAGAGCCGTGCCTCGGTTCAGCGCCTGGACCGCGGCCGACGAGAGCGACCCGAAGCTCATGCCGCTCACATTGACGACCGAGGCCGGTCGGAAGGCGTGTCTTCGGCCCCGAGCGCCACCGAGCACCTTGGCGCAGGGGAGTGGGTAGTCCTCGGTGGGTGGCGCGCTGCGGGGGTGTCCGAGCGTGTCGTGCTTGATGATCAGGTAGTTCGGTGCACGCTCGACGTCGTTGTCGGTACCGAAGCCCGTGTAGTTGTTTTGCCGCTTGGCCGAGGCGTAGACCCAGGTGCGCTGATCCCTCGAGAACGGGCGCTCTTCGTTGTTGGAGGTGACGATGTACTGCCGCAGCTCCGGGCCGACGGCCTCGAGCAGATACCGGAAGTGTCCGATGACGGGAAAGTTGCGCAGGATCGCGTGCCGGGTTTGCACGACGTCGTAGAGGGCGACGACGACGAGGAGGCCCAGCAGGATCCCGACCCAGAGCATCATGGATCACTCGGCTCCTTCGGGAGGATACGGCCACGGTTCAGGGCGTCGCCAAGGTACCGCACCGCACCCACCCTCGCACACGAGCCGTGCGGCGGCTAAAGCCTCGCACAATATCCGCCGAGGCTCGGTAGGGAGGGCGCACGGGCGCCCGACCCACCGGAGCCGTCATGCCGAGTCCCGCGAAAGCCATCGACCGCGCGTTCGAGTCCGGCACCGATGTGCGCTGGCGGGTCATCGTGCTGACCGAGGAAGAGCTGTTCGGCGCGTCTCTCCAGACCCATCTGGAGCGAGCCGGAGTGCGTCCACGGGTGCGCACGGTCGAGTCGTTGGCCGAACTGAGGGCGCGACTCGCCGATGAGCGACCCGATGCGATCGTGATCGACCACCGTGCACCGTCGTTTTTTGCGGCCGAGGCACACGTACTCACCCACTTCCGGGGCCCGGTGGTGGCCGTCGGCGTGCCCGGGTCGATGGGCCGCGTGCACGAGCGGGTCGATGCGGCTCTGATCCCCGCGGATCTGGACCGACTCGGGGTGGAGATCGCCGGGGCGCTCGAGCGGTGGGCGCAGCACCACGAGCTGGAGCGTTTGCGAGCCGTGGAGCGGGAAGCCCGGCGCGACATCGAGCTCGTGCCCGCCACCGAGGCCGACCCCGACGTGGCGCGCTCGCTCCGCGCCGCCCGGAGACGCAACGAACTGCTGGTCCGCATGCTCCCAGGCGTCACCTTCATCCTCCTGCACGATCGCGCCTCGGGTCGTCCGGGCCGATTCATGTGGCTGAGCCCGAACGCCACGGAGCTGTTGGGCGGTTCGGTCGATGCGATGCTCGCCGACGCGACACCGTTTCTGGAGCGCATTCCGGACCGCGAACGACAGGCGTTCGTGCGGGCCCTCAATCGAGGGGTCGAGAAGGGCGAGGCCTGGCAGTTCGAACACCGGCTGCGGTCGCCCACGGGCGAGGTGCGTTTGGTCCGGCACTATGCCACGCCGGTGGTCGACCGGACGCGCGACCGCGAGGCCACCTACGGGATCATGCTCGACGTCACCGACGAGGTGAATGCGCGAGAGCGGACGGAGCTGCTGGGCCGTGTGCTGGAGCAGGCGGCCAACATGGTCATCATCACGGCGGCCGATGGCACGATCGAATACGTGAACCCGGCGTTCGAGTCGACCACGGGCTACAGTCGACGCGAGGCCATCGGGGCCAACCCCCGGATCCTCCAGGGGGGACTCCGTTCGAAGGAGTACTACGAAGAGATGTGGACGTCGCTGCGGGCCGGAGAGCCGTGGGAGACCGTGTTCGACAACCAGCGCAAGGACGGCACCCGGTATCGGCAGAAGTCGACGATTTCGCCGGTTGCCGACCGCTACGGCGTGGTGCGGTACGTAGGCACGGCCCAGGACGTCAGCCACGTGTCCCAGATGGCGGATCGCCTCAACGAGTACGAGGTGTGGTTCGAGACGATCCGATGGTTGAGCGAGGTGTGTGGCGACCTCGCCATGGTGACCGAAACCACGGCGGAGGCTCTCGACGAACTGGAGCAGGTGCTATCCACGCACGGGGGCCAGGCGCCGATCACCGAGGCCTTCGAGCGACTGCGGCGCTCCCTACGACGCGAGCATGAACTGATCCGCACCACGCGCGGCCAGCTGCAACAGTCTCAGCCCGACGAGGGCCCGCCGGCCTGCGGGACGCGGTAGATCATCGCGTTGATGTTCATGCCGGCCCCTACCGACGCGAAGACGAGCAGATCTCCGTCTTCGATTGCCTGACCCTCGAGCTGGTTCTTGCGCACCAGGTCGAACAGGGTGGGCAGCGTCGCCACCGAGCTGTTGCCGAGCCACCCGATGGTCATGGGCAAAATGCCCTCGGGGATCTCGGATAGGTCGTAGAGGCGGAAGAGCCGCTTCAGCATGGCGTGATCCATCTTCGCGTTGGCCTGGTGCAGAAGCACCTTGTCGACGTCGGCGAGAGATGCCCCGGCCTTGTCGAGGCTCTCCTGGACGACCCCGGGCACCGTCTGGAGCGCGTACTCGTAGAGCTTTCGCCCCTCCATCTTCAGGTAGATGCGGTCGTCGTCGGGCGCGGGGTGATACGACGCGCCCATCGTGAGCAGGGCGGCGTGATCCACGGCATCGGATCGCGTCACATGGCTCAGGATCCCGACCGGGGCATCGGATTCGACGGCCTCCATGACGACGGCGCCGGCTCCGTCGGCGAAGATCATGCTGTCGCGGTCGTTCGGATCGGACACACGCGACAGCGTCTCGGAGCCGATCACCAGAGCCCGGTGGGCGTCGCCCGACCGGAGGAAGTAGTCGGCCTGGATCACCGCCTGCAGCCACCCCGGGCACCCGAACGGAAGGTCGTAGGCGACGCAGCGGGGGTTCTGGATGCCGAGCGCTCGCTTCACGCGGGCCGCCAACGTGGGCACGAGGTCCAGACGCGGGCGGTCGGCGGCCACGTCGCCGAAGTTGTGGGCGACCACGATGTAGTCCAGGCTCTCGCCGTCGATCCCCGCGTCGGCGAGCGCCCGGCCGCCGGCGACCGCCGCCATGTCGGAGGTCACCTCGCCGGGACGCGCGTATCTGCGTTCGGCGATCTCGGTGATCTCACGGAACTTGTCGACCACCCGGCGGTTGTCGGCCGGGTCGATCGGGCGACCGTGGTCGAGGTAGAACTCGCGGTTCAGGAATGCGTCGTTGTCGACGCGCGTCTCGGGGATATAGCTCCCCGAGCCGCGCAGCACCGAATAGCGTCGCACGGGCAGAAAGAGGCGGAGGAGTGGAGGGGGTGCCGCCCAACATGCAGGCTTCGCGGCCGTTTCGCGACGCCTCGGCCGGCCGCACCCCCTCCCCCCCGCTCCCCAGTGCTACTCGTCGCGAAGGATCCGGACCGGGTCGAGGCGCCCCGCGCGCAGCGCCGGGATGGCACAGGCCACGGCTGCCACGACCACCAGAAGGCTCGCCACCGCAGACAGCGTCGAGGGGTCGAGCGGTTCGACCCCGAACAGGAGGCCCGACACCAACCGCGTGGCC
>JANQNV010000177.1 GCA_028279425.1 Longimicrobiales bacterium
TCACCATCTCCACCGTCTCCGCCAGGACCATACCCAGCGCCGCCGCCGCCACCACCGCCCGAGCTTCCCTTCGGCCGCCCTCCCGAACCGCCGCTGGCGTAGGCACTCCGGTGGCCTGGGCGGGCCCGTTTCTCGACTGAGCCCCGGCCTCCCGAAACAACGTGGCGTGGGTCACCCTCGCCCCCCGGGCCTCCTGCTGCGTTGGAATCGCCGCCACCCAAGTTCTGGCCGTTTCCGAACCGCCCACCGGGTGCGCCTCGGAACTTCTCGCCCCCGAAGCGAGAGTCACGCCCAGGCTTCCCGTCTCGCCCCTTGCTTTTCGACTTCACCCCCTTGGCTCCTGCCCCACCGCGACCGACGATCACCGGAATCTCCGTCCCCGCAGCCAAGCCCTCGACTACCACGAGGCGTGGTTTGGCCCCACCACCGCCTCCTCCTCCGCCTGAGGTCTCCCTCTTCGCCGTATCCGAGCCGCTCCCCCCGCCCCCGCCGCCGCCGCAGCCGATAACCTCCACCTCTGTGACGCCCTTCGGGACTACGAAGCTGTACTCACCCGGGGTGGCGTAGATCTTCTGCGGCATGGTTGACCCTCCTGGCGCGTATGGAGCGAACGAACTCGTCTGCGGATGAATACGTCACCTTCGGGTATCCTGTCAATCGCTGGGGCTCCGAAGAGGCGGTAGTGGGGACCCGTCCGTTGAGACGGTTGATGGACGGCCTAGCCCACCGCTAGGATCGCAGCATAGTCTCTGAGCGCACCGGAACGGAGGACACGATGGCGAATCCGGAACACCTGGCGATTCTCCAGGAGGGGGTTGCGGCGTGGAACGATTGGCGTGAGGACGGAGGGTCCTTGAAGGTCGACCTTAGCGGGCTCATCCTATTCGGGGCCGACCTCAGCAGGGCCAACCTCTCGCAGGTGGACCTCAGCTACTCCGACCTTGTCGGAGCCGACCTCACCGGCGCCGACCTTAGGAATGCCGAACTCGTCGGAGCTGACCTCACCGGCGCCAACCTCTTCCGGGCCGAACTCATCGGTGCCCGCCTCACCGGGGCAGACCTCACTAAGGCCAGCCTTCACGGGGCCGACCTCACCCAGGCCAACCTCCGCAAAACGAACCTCGCTAAGGCGTACCTTTCATGGACGACTCTTGTGCGCACCGTCCTTAACGAGGCGAACGTCGACTATGCCACGGTCGACTTTGTCGCGTTCGGCCGGACCAGCATGGTTGGGACCACCGGCCTAGAGACGGTTGTACAGAATGGCCCTTCTTCGCTCGATCCCGAGACAGTCCTTCTCTCTGGAGGCCTTCCCTCTTCCTTCCTGCGCGGGTGCGGTTGGCCAGAGCGTCTCATCGAGTACTGGCCCTCGATCGCTGGGGGAGGCATCGAACTCTATTCGGGCTTCATTTCATACAGTCACTCTGAGCCTGACCGGTCGTTTGCGAGGCGTCTGCATGACCAGCTCCAGGGCTGCGGCGTACGCGTGTGGCGGGACAAGCATGAGGTGCTGCCCGGAGACTCCATCATGGTCGAGATCGACCGAGGCATCCGGCTATGGGACAAGACGCTACTCTGCTGCTCAGAGACGTCGCTCACCAGCTGGTGGGTGGAGCGCGAGATCGAGAAGGCCATCGAGAAGGAGCGGCGGCTGTACAAGGAGCGCGGCGAAAGGGTATTCGCATTGATCCCGCTCGACCTGGACGGTTACCTCTTCGACGGTTGGAAGCACGAGTACAGGAGCTACCTGACGGAACGGCTCGCCGCGGACTTCACCGGGTGGGAGTCGGAGAACGCGAAGTTCGAGGAGCAGTTCGAGCGCGTCTTTCAGGCTATGACAGTGGGTGGTGGGAAACTACCGCCGCCGGAGCCGAAGCTGTAAGGTGAGTGCATCAAAGACGGGAACACCGTGGCGTAAACTACCTGACGGGATCGCAAGAAACCACTGACCACCCGGCCCGCTACTCCCACACCACCACCTCGCTCACCGTGTCCGCGTGGAACGGCATCGGCCCAAGGTGGTCCCCGGCCAGGTGGAACTCGCCGCCCCTCTGGACTAGTTCGAGCACGGCCTCACGAGCGGCCTCCGCCTCCTCGAGCGTCTCGAACCCGTAGGAGATGTGCGTCTTCTCGTCGTCGTTCGGGTAACTGCACCAGATGGTCAGTGTGGGCATCGAAGGCTCGACCTAGCTGAGGGTAGACGCGCGCGATGGCGAGAGTTCGTCAGGTAGGGTCACGCTGCGGCGCGGGCGGAACTGGAAGCTCCGGCGCGAGTCGACGTATCTCCGCGACGAGATCAGACCGCCCCAGCGCGGTCGCTTGCTCCAATGCCTTCTGGTACATCTCCTTCGCGCCCTCAAGGTCGCCACGGGCGTTCAGGACCTCTCCGAGGTTGCGGTAGTGGCTGGACATGCTCTCCGGGAGGCCGAGACGCATGCTTATCTCCAGGGCCTTGCGGTGCATCTGTTCGGCCCCATCGAGGTCGCCACGTTCAGACAGTACGATCCCGAGGTTGGTGTAGTCCGAGGCCATGCCCCGCAAGCGGCCGAGACGCTCCTCAATCTCCAATGACCTTCGGATCATCTCCTCGGCACCGTCGAGGTCGCTACGCTCGCCCAAAACGATTCCGAGGTTGCCGTAGTTGTCAGCCATGCCCTCCAAGCGGCCGAGACGCTCGTTGATTTCCAGGGCCTTCCGGTGCATCTGTTCGGCCCCATCGAGGTCGCCACGTTCGCACGCCAGGCTGCCGAGGCTCCCGTAGTTGCCAGCCTCGGCTTCCAAACGGCCGAGACGCTTGTTGATCTCCAGGGCTTTCCGGTGCATCTCCTCGGCGCCGTCGAGGTCGCCACGTCGAAACAACAGACCCCCGAGATTGCCGAAGCTGAGAGCGACGCCCGCAGCGCGGCCGAGACGCTCGTCGATCTCCAAGGACTTCCGGTACATCTCCTCGGCGCCGTCGAGGTCACCTCGTGAGAGCAGTACGTTCGCAAGGTTGCCATAGTCGACCGCCAAGGCCCCCTCTCGGCCGAGGCGCTGCCCAATCTCAAGTGACCTGCGGTACATCTCCTCGGCGGCGTGGAGGTCGCCACGTGCGAACCGAACATGTCCGAGACCGCTATAGTCCGCGGCCAGGCCCTCCCAGCGCCCAAGACGCTCGTCGATCTCCAAGGACTTCCGGTACATCTCCTCGGCGCCGTCGAGGTCGCTACGACTGGATAGGAGGATCCCGAGGTTGCCGTAGACCGCCGCAAGAAGGGCGTCATCCCCAGTGCGTTGCGCGACCACTTGGGCGTTCATGAGGTAGACCATGGCTTGATCCAAGCGGCCGGTCCGCGCTAGAAAGCGTCCGTACTCCATGATGGCGTAGGCGTCGTTCCCGCCGATGATCGCCTTCGAGAACTCGACCTCCGCCTCGACCAGCCGGCCCGCATCGGCTAGCGACCATGCGACCTTCACCCCTTCAGGGGCCGTTCCCGGAGCCGCCGGAACGTCCGTGCTCGGAAGGTCGGCATGTCCCGCTGGCTGCGGTGTCTGGGGCCCCAATCGCTGCCCCGGAGGCCCGTCACCATGGTCGCGCAGCCAACGACCCAAGTGCCGGCGAACCAGCAAACGAAACTCCCGCATCGAGTCGACGGTGTGGAAGAGGTGCGCCTTCTCGTCCTCGACTTGCCGCTTGAAGTCAAGGACCCGTTCTAGCTGCGGTCCTGGATCCACCATCCTTGCCGGATCGACAGAGTGGAACACCATGACGATCCCGTTCATGCGGTGGTCGGGGTCGGAGAAGCACTCCAGTGCGACATTGTACTCCTCCTCGGTGCCGGAGCTGTACGCCCCCCCGGTGGCGCCCGGAGCCGAACCCCATCGATCACGCAGCATGAGTAGCAAATAGTCGCAGCGCCGAACGTCCTCGTTGATGAGGCCCTGCGGTCGTCCGATCCCACCGAAAGTGTCTTCCCACCCCACGGGCTCGAATAGAGCCCCGCGGGGGATGGCCTCGCTCTGATTGTACTCGGTGAATAGGTCGCGCACTGCCTCCCGCTCGGCCTGTAGGCCGCCCGGAGACGCGATAAACACGGCGTACTTCTGAAGGACGTCAGGCACTACTCTCTCCGGTCAGTTTGCTCATGGACCGAACCGTGACCTCGCTCACCGTGTCCGCGCGGAATGGCATCGACCCGAGGTCAAGGGCGGCCCTCACGGAGGCCTCGAAGAACGTACCCCGCAAGCATGCCTAGCGCCCCCACGCCGAACATTATCACACGGACGATCAACGTGTCGAAGTTCCGCTCGAAGAACGAAACGTGCTCCCGTGCGGGGTACGGCTCAATTCGATTCCCGAAGGGCGGATAGGCGAAGAACAGGAAAGCCAGACCCAACGTTCCGACCAGTATCAGGAACTGTGCGACCGCACTCATAATCGAGCCCAGTTCCAACGCTGCCACAATCCACCCCACCAGTATCAAGAGGACGCAAATGGGGAGAACGAGCAACGGCGTTTGAAGGAACCTTGCGCGCCGCTTGCCCCTCAGGAAGCCTCGAATCCGCGCAAGCTCGTCGCGAGTCCCCCTGATCCAGAGCCCGGCCCTGTCGAACTCGATGCTCGCGCCGGGTCCCTCAAGATGCAGCTCGCGGAGAGTTGCTCGACGCCCTGCGGTCAGATCTCGGATCGAAGGCGCGGCATACGTTTCGTCTCGAAATGTCGTCGTCCCCAGGAGCTCGCCGAGATACTCCACGTCGTCCAAGAAGAGCCTCACCGGCATCATGCGAACCAACTCCCTCTCCTCATGGCGCACCCGAATCGGGTGGCTCGGCTGGTCTCCACCAGGACCTCCGGCGTCCACACCCATCTAACGCACCACCGCGCCGATCGATGCCTCGAGGCGTACGTCGTCAAACGCCTCGAAGCTTAGCACGGAGCGACACTTGCTTCGGGCCTCGGATATGGCATCGGCGGCGCCGTCCAGCGGGAAGCGAAAGTACGCTAGGCCCGCCCCATACCAGTGGAGTTCCAGGAGGATAGAGCCGCTAGTTTCCATCAGGCCACGAGCGCGCTGGCTTCGCCGGAACACCAGGTAGCGGCTACCGAAATCATGGCGGAGCAGATCCTCTTGAAGCTCGTCATCCCATCTCGTCCTCGCAGGAACGATGTCAAAGCCGCCAGCGGGACGGGCATTCGTGAGGTTCGGCGCGACCGAGAACCCCACACTCACCCACTCTGTAAGGGCGTCGACACACCCGAAAACCAACCACGCCTGAAGGTCGTCATATGGGGCCGGCATGGGCTCGACCGACCGAACGCCGGCGGATGTAACGGTCGTGGATGCCTGATCCGTCATGGGATCGGTTTGCGTCTCCAGCGTCCACTGCGCCTGTGCCGGCGCTACGAAAAGGGCGGCGAGAGCGACCGCTTGAAAACCCAATCGAAGAAGGCGCATGTGAGGGAATCGAGTGTAGAGGACAAGTAGTAAACCCGCACCGCGTAGAATGAACAATTCGCAGCCAGGGCGCTAGAAGCTTGTTCCGCGACCGCATACACGGCACCGCGACACCCGAATCTGAAAAGGCCGGACAGTATCCCCCCATGCTGCTCGCTCGCCCACCTCGAGGACGATCCTCGACCACCGCGATCTCGGAGGAGCAATGATGTTCCGAGCGACACCAGCAATCCGCAGCGCCCTACGCCGCCTCCTGCTCGATCCGGCAATCGTGGAGACCGGGGTTGAGGTCGAGATCGCGGACGGGGTTCACCAGGAGATCGCCCGAATGGGATTCGCGGCGGGCGCGCTCCCGCTCTACTTCGAACTCGGCTCGGTGCGTGGGTACCGGGCGCAGCTCCGGGTCCGGTTCCGCGGCACGCGGGATTCCTATCGACTCGAGGCGGCCATCGGGGTTCTCCCAGTCCTACTGGGCCGAGCCTACTCTCCACCCATGAGGGCCGTTACCTGGCCGGCCGACATGCCAACTTCCCGCCACGTGACCGCCGGGAGGTCTGCGCCCGCTGCGGCCACCTCTCGGAAGTTGGTCCAGAGTCCGAGGTCGTCTTCGGTGACCAATCCGGACGACAGCCATGCCTCCGCGATCGAGTCGGCAACCGCGAGCCAAGCCAAGCGCCCGTGACGTTTCGCTAGCAGGCGATCCTGGCGGAGGGCTTCCGCCCTGAAGAGGAGGACGGCCTGATGGTCGACCGCCTGATCGCCCGAGATCGAAGTCAGGAGGTGGCGCAACCTCCTCCTAACCCGATCGAGCTCTATCTGGGCTCGTCGCGCGTCCCCTTCCGTCACCTCGCCGGCCTCCCGCACTGCGTCGGCTATCCCGAGAAGCCACCCCGGCTCTCGCGCGAGCCGAACCGACACCTCCGCGAGCACCTCGACGGACGGTAGCGCCTTCCCCGTCTCCCAGGCCGACACGGTGGCCTGCCGAATACCAAGGGCCTCCGCCAAAGCCTCCTGTGATAGTCCTGCTGACTTCCGGGCCTGTTTCACCCGGCGAGCAAACACCTTCGGATCCCAGCGCTCTTGCGCAGTCATTCTGTAGACCGTATCCTCAATACAAATGTGATATTTGGCCCCACCGCTGGTCGGTATACGGCACAACTTTGGAAGATGCCCATGACTGCACGCGAACCGCAACGTCATACCCAGCGCCTCACGCTCGCGCTCACACCGCACGAGGAACGCGCCGTCGTCGCCGTCGCAGCCCTCCGCGGTGTCCCGAAAGCACACCTCCTACGGGAGATCTCCCTCAACGACGTGCTCGCCTACTTCGAGAAGGTCCAAGAGACCCTTGAGCCGGAGCCAGCCACGGCGGCCTGATCACGCTCGCCCGGGCCCACAGACGCCGGCAAGGAAAGCCGGGGGCCGGATTCTTTCTACTCACTGCTACAGGAGCCCCACCCATGGCCCCGACTACAGCACCCGCGGACTCCGAGCTATTCCTCCGAGAGTCCGCTACAACCCAGAGCCTTCTCGCTTCTGCCCTCGGCGTGGGCGAGCCGTGGATCAGCCGGCAGGTGAACGGCCACGCTCGCGGCCCGACGGCAAAGTTCTACGACACCCTCCAGGCCCTGGCCGAGAAGGCCGCGAAGGTCGGCCCGAGGGTGAACCCCGGAGCCCTCGTCGTCGGCGCGATCGTCGTCCTGCGCCGTACGATGGCCGGCTTCCAGGGTGGCGACCTCCTGCGCCTCGTCAAGGAGGGGATGGTGCGCGAGACGGAAGCCGAAGCGGCCGAGAACATCGCCGAGTTCGAGCTCGCCCGCGCGCTCGGTCCCCTCACCCGCCCCAACCCGACGTCCCGCGAGCTCGACGACGCGCGCGACGCCATGCACAGCTACCGGTCGGCGCTTCTGCGCGAGTGCTCCGTCCAGGTCTCGCTGCTGCTCGCGGTCGACGCCCAACTCCACGCGCTCGAGGTCGAGGCGTGATTCGCCGGACGGTGCGCTGGCTGGGCTTCCTCATCCCGGAACGGAGGGAGGCCCGCCCGGGAGACGACCCGAACGGACCTCGGCCACTCCTCCACACGGTGGTGGAGACCCATGGCGCCGAAGTATCGCCCCGGTCTCCGGAGTCCGCCAAGCCCCGGGTCCGGCCCCACATCGATCGAGGCGGGTGAGAACCATGGACCTCGCGACCGAACGGGAGAACGCGGCTCGCCGGCGACTCGAGAGGAGTCGCGGCAACCGGGCTCGATCGATCGTGCGGCGACTCGGCCGGACCGCACCACCTCGTGAGCTCGAGGAGCTCGTACGCGCGACCTGGAAGAAGCTCCCCGAGACGGAAGTGCACGCCACGGTTTCGGCCGCGCGGGCTCTCCAGGAGGAGAGCCAAGATGACCATCGACGAATGACGGAGACCCAGATGGCCAACCACACGAAGGCCACCCAACGCGCGAAGGACATCGCTCGCAAGAGGTGGGAGAAGGATCCCCAGGCGTCGCACCTCGAGGTGTTCGAAGAGATCCTCGGGAAAGGGGTCGAGATCGCGTGGTCCACCTTCAAGGGACACCACGGACCCGCGATCCGTCGCGAGCTCGGCATCGTTGGCGGCCCGATGCGACGCACGAGTGCCGCCGATGCCGAGAGGGTTCGCCGGGGTCGGTCCACCGCGCTTAATGGCGCGCCGGCCACGCCCCCCGAGAGCCCCGCACCGGTCGCCCCGGCCCCCGCGGCGGACCCTGTACCCCCGCCGGAGGCTACGGCGCCGGAAGAGTCGTCCGAACCCGAGCCGGCGATCGCTCCGGCCGGAGGTGGTCGAGAGGCGCTCACGCTGGAGGACATCGTCGATCGGCTGAGGGTCGAGCTCGAAGCAGCCCGGACGCGTGCGAGCGAGCTCGAGACGGCCATCGGCGTCCTCGAGCGCCTCGAGCCGGCAGGCGCCATCGCATGACCGGCCGTCCTCTGTCCCCGTTCCCTGACTGCCGGAACCCCCTGACGAGGTGCGGCCGGACGGCCCCGCCCCGGCGGCGTCGGGGGGCGGGCCAGAGGACCCCCACCCACCTCAATCGGAGGCCCGGGCCGTGAAGACGTCGCTGCTCGTGCTCTTCGCCTACGTGGGCCTCATCGGTGCGCTCGTCCTGATCGTGCTGATGCTGGCCGCCGCGGCCGCGCTCTTCCGGGCCGCCTCCATCGTCGACCCCGAGACCCCAACCGAGGACGCATAGATGTCGGACCCGCTCACCCGCGACGAGGCGGCCGAGGAGCTCGCGAAGCTGTGGGACGAGAAGGCGGCCAGCCTGGAATCGCTCGACCCCCGCGATCGCGCAGCCGTCGCGCTTCGAAAGTGCTCGGACGAGCTGCGCCGGATCACGGACGAGCACGCGGTCGACTACGTGTCGCACGCCCAGGTGAGGATCCGCACCGGGAGATCGGACTCCTACCTCTACCGGCTCTACAAGGAGCTCGAGGCGGAGGGCTCGGCTCGGCGGGGGCCGCGCGGCTGGGAGATCACCCGCGAGGCCGCGCTTCGGATCCCGACCCGTCGGGGTCACGACCCGGTCGAGGCGACCGACGACCTGGACGAGCTCGCCCAGGTGTACCTCGAGCACGCCCGGGCCGGTTGACCCCACGTGCCCCGCAAGCCGTTCAGCTACCAGACCGGACGCCGAAAGACGTCGACGGAGCCCTCGAGCAAGGTGCGCGTGTACGAGCGCCGCGACCTGCCGGGCCTCTTCATGACGATGGCGTGGGACGTCGTGCCCGGTACCGGCCGCCGGCGGGAGGTGAAGCTCCCGGATTGGATGGGACGCCCGGAGGCGAAAGCGCTGGCCGAGAAGATCGCCGCCGAGCGCCGCCTCGAGATCCTGACCGGGAAGGTGGCCGCCGCTCGTACGGCCCCCGCGACGCTCAACGACGTCTTCGCGCGCTACTTCGAATCGGCCGCGGCGCAGGACTGGAGCCGGCAGCATGCGGAGGACCACCGCCGCTCGCGCGACTTCTGGATCGGTCACTTCGGGCGTTCGTTCCAGGCGGCGCAGCTCACGACCGCCGCGGTCGAGAAGGTCGCCCGAGCTGCCCGGATCCGCGCGAAGTACTCGACCCGGTGGGAGAAGCGGAAGCTGTCGAACCTGCGCGCCGCGATCCGGTGGGCGCACGAGAAGGCGCGCATGCTCGACAAGAACCCGCTGCTCGGCCTCTCGATGCCCGAGTACTCGCCGGAGACGGACGAGCTCCTGTACACAGAAGCGGAGACCCGGAAGCTCTGGACGCCGGACCCTCGAGTGGACTGGCGCGTGACCCTGGCCGTGAACGTGGTCGTCGATACCGGCCGGCGGGTGACGGCCGTACTCGCGCTCCGCACGACCGACGTCGTCGTCGAAGGGGAGCGGGTCGCGCTTCGGTTCGCTGCGGAGACCGACAAGAAGCGGCGCTCGGCGATCCGTCCCGTCTCGATCGAGACGACGGGCCTCCTGGTCCGCGCGATGGAGGAGTCCGAGGTGCTCGAGTCGGGTCTGCTCTTCCCGACGGGCCGGCTCGGCTACCAGGAGGCGCGCACCCGGCCCTGGACGAAGGGAGCCGCGATCGCCGGGCTCCACCGAGCCGAAGAGATCCTCGGCGTCGAGAGGGTGCGCGGCCGCGCATTCCACGGCCTGAAGCGCCGCCACATCACCACGGCGATGGAGGTCTCCCACGGGGACGCATCGCTCGTCGGCGACCAGACCGGCAACGCCTCGAGGGAGCTGGTGGAGCGGGTGTACCGGAAGGCGAGCCGGAGACGGCTCACGGGCCACGTGGAGTCGGTCCGATCGGCCATCGAACGCCCCGAAAACCCCCCTGAACATACACGTGAAGATACACGTGACGTCGACCCCGAAACGGAGGCCCTGTAGGATGTCGCGCAACCACGCGGTTTCTCGAAAATTGGCCCGGGTGGATTCGAACCACCACAACCGGTTCCAAAGACCGGTGTCCTGCCATTAGACGACGGGCCAGCAGACGGCCCCCGCCGGGGGCCGCCGCTGCAAGCTACGGGTGGCGCCCGGACGCGTTCAACCCCGGGAGCGTCGCGAGCGTCGCCACCCGCTCGAAGCGGATCGAGGGCCAGCCGCCCGCGGCCTCTCGACGTGCGGCCTCCGCCGCCGCGGCATCGGTGTAGACCGCGAAGACCGTCCCCCCGCTTCCGGACAGCAACGTCATGAGCGGATCCGTCGACCGAAGGGCCGTCAGGGTGCTGGCCACCTCCGGATACGTGGCCGCCACCGAGTCCTCGAAGTCGTTGACGGCCAGCGCCGCCACCGCCGACCAGGTGGAGGGAATCGGGTGGGCGTCGAACAACGGCTCGGGAAGCCGCCCGCCTCGCTCCCGCCGAGCTCGGGCCAGCGCGCCGAAGGTGGGACCGGTCGGCACGTGCACCGGAGGAAGCCCGAGCACGAGATGGGCAGCGGGCAGAGGGTCGAGGGCGCGCAGAATCTCGCCCCTGCCCCGCCCCAGCTCGAGTCCGGCGGGCCCGATGAAGAATGGGACGTCGGACCCGAGGTCGGCGGCGAGAGCTCGGAGGGTGGCGCCCGACACGGCCTTTGGAAACATGTGGTCGAGCGCCCGCAGTGTGGCGCCGGCATCCGACGATCCGCCCCCGAGACCCGCTCCGGCCGGGATGCGCTTGTCGAGACGAAGCGCGAGACCCGTGTCGATGCCGCCGGCCTCTCGGAAGGCGAGAGCCGCCCGCACTACGAGATTGTCGTCGACCGGCCCGACATCGGCGCCAGCCACCTCCAGTGTGGTCCCCGACCCCTCCGTGCGACGGACCACGAGCTCGTCACACAGGTCGACGGCCTGGAAGAGGCTCTCGAGTTCGTGGAATCCCGAGGGCATTCGACCCAGGATGCGCAGCGTGAGGTTGACCTTCGCGGGGGCGAGCAGGCGGACCTCGTCGACGACCCGGGTCCCCTCAGCCATGGGGAAGATCGCTCGGGTCGACCAGATCCGCATCGACCGCCGCTTCCACCTTCGATTCGCTCTGGCGCACATCGCCCAGACTGAGGCCGATCGAGCGGGCGTACCACAACCCCAGGAGGGTCACGGGGATGAAGCCTCCGAGATGGTACCCGTAGGCGAAGGCGAGGGTGGGGACCTCGCCCACGCCGTAGACGGTCTCGAGCGCGAACGCGACCGAGGCGTGGAAGGTGCCGAAGAACCCGGGCGCCGCCGGAAGTGCGACCCCGAAGCCGACGACCGCCTCCGTGAAGAAGGCGGCGACGAGTCCCGCGTCGATGTCGAACGCCAGCATCCCGAGCCAGAACGAGAGGCCGTGCCAGGTCCAGAAGAAGAGCGTCCACGCCATCGCCTGAATCAGGAGGACCGGGTTGCGGATCACTCCCAGCGACTGCAGGAACGCCTCGAGCGCCTCGATGACACGTAGCGCCGCCCCGTCGGGAAGCAACCGGCGCGCCAGCCCCTCGGTGATGGCGACGACCCGAGTCGGAAAGACGAGCAGGAGGGCGAGCACCACCCCAACCCCGCCGAGCAACACCACCGCGCTGCGGAGGATGGCCGTGAACCCGCCTCCCAGTTCCACGTCGGGAAACGACGGCATGAGCACGGTGCCGACCAGGAAGGCCGCCAGTACGAGGCCGTCGAGCACGCGCTCCACGACGAGTGACCCGAACGCGGCGCTGACGCCCACCCGGGGGTCGAGTCGCGCGAAGCTGAAGGCTCGCGCGAACTCACCCACCCGGGCCGGGAGAAGGTTGTTGGCCATGAAGCCGATGTTGACCGCCGCCCACCGATCGTGCAGTCGGGTATCGGGCTCGACCGGTTGAAGGATCACCTTCCAGCGGAGCGCTCGTATGAAGAAGCCGAAGGTGGCCACGAATACGGCCGCGGCGAGCATGAGCATGTCGGCCGCCCGAATCGCCTCCCACACCTCGAGGGCGTCGACGTCTCGAAGCGTGAACCAGATCAGGAACGCCGACAGGGCGATTCCCAGCCATGCCTTCCAGCTCAACGGATACCCTGTCGAGCCCTGCGCAGAATCGCGGCCATGTCGGCCACGGCCTCGCGGATCCCCACGAGGACCGCGCGCGACACGACGCTGTGGCCGATGTTGAGTTCCTCGATCCCCGCGATGGCCGCCACCGGCGCGACGTTTTCGTAGGTCAGCCCGTGCCCGGCGTGCACGTGCATCCCCGCCTCGCGGGCGAGCGCCGTCGCCCCTCTCAGCCGGTCGAGCTGACGCTCCCGCCCCGACGCGCCCGCGTGAGCGTACTCGCCGGTGTGGAACTCGACCGCCTGCGCCCCGGCCGCGGCGGCGCCCTCGACGGCGCGGGGGTCGGGGTCGATGAACAGCGAGGTGCGACTCCCGGCGTCCCGGCAGCGCCGCAGTGCCGCGGCCACCCGGTCGACGGTGCCCGGCGAGACGACGTCGAGCCCGCCCTCGGTGGTGACCTCCTCTCTCCGCTCGGGCACCAGGGTAACCTGGTGAGGCGCCAGTTCACACGCGATGTCGAGAATCTCGTCGACGAGCGCGAGTTCGAGGTTCATGGGCGTGCGCAGCGTCTCCGCGAGCAGGCGGACATCGCGGTCCTGGATGTGCCGCCGGTCCTCCCGGAGGTGGACGGTGATCCCGTCGGCGCCGCCCAGTTCGGCGAGTACCGCGGCTCGAACCGGATCGGGCTCGTCGGTTTTGCGGGCTTCGCGGACGGTCGCGACATGATCGATGTTGACGAAGAATCTCACAGCGCCTCCTCGAGATCGCCGGTCGCCGGGGTCCGAAGCAGGAATCGCAGCGCGTCACCCACATCCGGTGCCACCCCGGGGGCGCGATCGAGCAACACCTGCGAAAGCGCCCGGTACACATCGCGATCCGCGCCCTCGAGCGCCCTCAGATGCAAGCCGAGAGACTCGTGATCGCCCGCCGAGACAGGACCCGGGACCACGCCCGGATCCCCGGTCTCCGAGACGTCGTCGAGTCCGTCGCGGGCAAGATCGGCCAACACCACCCGCGCCCCGTCACCCGCCACCCCAGCCCGCGCGAGGAGGTCGACGCCGACCGCCATCAACGCGGCCGCCCCATTCGACATCAGGATGGAGGCCGCATGCAGGACGGCCCTGCGTTGCACGGGCACCTCGAGCAGCCTCCCCCGGAGCGCCCGCACCAGCGCGTGGCCGACCCTTTGGGCCGGGGGTTCGCCCGACACGGCGATCGCCGCACCATGCAAGCGGTCGGCTCCCGTCAACGGGTGGGAGATCGCACGGAGGGGGAAGAAGGTGCCCACGGAGTAGCCGGCGGCGTGGAGGGGCCCGAGCACCTCGGCACTCGAGCTCCCCGAGGTGTGGAGGGCCACGGTGTCGGGCGCGGGGCGGCCCTGCCCCGCCAGGGCGTGCGCCAGCTCGGCGAGAACGCCGTCCGGAACGGCCAGCACCACCGCCTCGGTGCCGGGCGGCGGCGAGGCGAGCCCGAAGTGGTACTCGGCGATCCCCTGCCCGAAAAGCGGGTGGGACGGGGGCTCGGGTCGTCGGCCGCAGTACAGGAGCGAGCGAACCGCGTCCGCCTGCCAGAGAGCATCTCCCAGCGAGAGACCGAGCGCGCCGGGCCCCACGATCATCACCCGCTCGAGAATCACGTTCCCGCCTCCACTCGCTCCACACCGGGTCGCTTCAGGAGCCGCCCGAGGACCGGCCCGGACAGCCGCCCGCGCACGGTCACCTGACCATTCGCATCGTGTCGATGAAGCACCTCGCCGTCGTCGTACACCGCCGCGAGACTCTTCCCGTCGCTCGCGGGGATGCGCAGCGTCACCTCTTCGAGTTGGGCGCGGATCCGGGCCTTGAGCGCCTCGTGGAGGCGAGGCAGCGTCTCGGGCTGGTGCGCCGACAAGAAGACGGCAGGCACGGGTCGGAAGGCCCTGACTCGATCGCGGAGTGCGGCCTCTTCGTCGTGCGTGAGCCGGTCGATCTTGTTGAAGACCAACACCTGCGGCCGATCGTCGAGCTCGAGTTCTTCGAGCACGTCGGCGACCACCTCTTCCTGCTCTTCACGATCCGGGTGCGACGCATCGATCACGTGAAGCAGGACGTCGGCCTCTCGCGCCTCCTCGAGGGTCGAGCGGAAGGACGCTACGAGGTGGTGCGGGAGCTTGCGGATGAACCCGACGGTGTCGGTCACCAGTACGGAGTAGCCATCGCCGAGATCCACGCTCCGCGTCATCGAGTCGAGGGTGGCGAACAGCCGGTCTTCGACGAAGACGTCGGCGCCCGACAGCGCCTGGAGGAGCGACGACTTCCCGGCATTCGTATAGCCGACGAGCGCCGCCCGGAACTCCCCCTGCCGCGAGTGCCGCTGGATTTCCCTGGCGCGCGCGACGTCGCGCAGTTTGCGACGCAGGTCGGCGATCCGGGTGCCGATCAGGCGGCGGTCGGTCTCGAGCTGCGTCTCACCCGGCCCTCGCAGTCCGATTCCGCCTCGAATTCGCGAGAGGTGATTCCACATACGCTTCAGCCGCGGCAGCAGATACTGGAGCTGGGCGAGCTCGACCTGCATGCGCGACTCCCGCGACCGCGCGCGGGTGGCGAAGATGTCGAGGATCAGCTCCGGGCGATCCATGACCCTCACGCCCGCGTGCTGCTCCAGGTTCTTGCCCTGGGCGGGCGAGAGCTCTTCGTCGAAGATGACGAGGTCGGCCTCGCTCGACTCCACCACGGTGCGGAGTTCGTCGGCCTTGCCCTCGCCGATGTACATCTTGGGCGATGGAGAGTCGATGCGTTGGCGAACCACGGCCACGACCCGGCCGCCCGCGGTGTCGGTCAGGCGAGCCAACTCTTCGAGGTGCTCTTCCGCGATGCGGGGATCGAGGTCTCGTGGCGGAGCCGCCACGAGGACCGCCCGGTCGACGGGCCGGTGGTTGTCGATCAGCTGGGTGGGAATCGGCGTCGCGGGGTTGCGGGACCACAGGGCGGAGAAACGGCCACGGGGCCGCCCCTCCCACTACGATAGCGTCGGGTCGAACGGTTCGGGAGACACCCGCGGGCGGCTCATCGCCCCCGCCGGGATTCGAACCAGCGGATCCGCTCGTCGAGCGTCTTCTCGAAACCCAGCGAACCCGGCCGATAGAAGCGGCGTCCTTCGAGTTTCTCCGGAAGGTATCGCTGATCGGATACACCCGACGCCGTGTCGGGATCGTACTGGTATCCTTCGCCGTACCCGAGCTGCTTCATGAGACCGGTCGGGGCGTTGCGGATGTGCAGAGGAACGGGCTCGGCGGGAGTGTCGCGCGCCGCTTCGCGCGCCTCGGCCCACGCGCGATACACCCGGTTGGACTTCGGCGCGAGCGCGAGGTAGACGGTGGCCTCGGCCAGCGCCAACTCGCCTTCGGGCGGGCCGAGAAAGTGGAACGCGTCGCGCGCCGCCAACGCGACTTCGAGCGCCCGGGGGTCGGCCAACCCGATGTCCTCGGACGCCATCCGCACCAGGCGCCGGGCGATGTACAGGCCGTCTTCGCCACCCCCGAGCATGCGGGCCAACCAGTACAGCGCCGCGTCGGCGTCGCTCCCCCGCACGGCCTTGTGGAGGGCCGAGATCAGGTTGAAGTGCTCCTCGCCCGACTTGTCGTATACGGCGAAGCGATGTTGGAGCGCCTCGGCCAACGTCTCCCGCGTAATCCGACCTCCGACGCCCGCCAGCCCGGCCGCCGCCTCCAGGGCGCCGAGGGCGCGACGCGCATCGCCATCGGCCGCTCCCGCGAGGCTCGCGAGAACGCCGTCGTCGGCGGTCAGCTGCATGGCCCCCAGGCCACGATCCACATCCGACATCGCGGCCCCGAGGACCTGCTCGAGATCGTCGGAGGCGAGGGGCTCGAGCACGAACACGCGCGCCCTCGACAGCAGCGGGCGCACGATCTCGAATGAGGGGTTCTCGGTGGTGGCCCCGATGAGAATCACGGTGCCGGCCTCGACGTGCGGCAGGAAGGCGTCCTGCTGCGCCTTGTTGAAGCGGTGGATCTCGTCGCAGAAGAGGATCGTCCGACGACCGGTGGCTTCGAGTCGGTGGCTCGACTCGGCTACGATCTCGCGTACCCGTGCGATCCCCTCGCTGACGGCGCTGAACGGGACGAAGCGCACCCCCGTCTCTTCGGCGATGATCCGGGCGAGGGTGGTCTTTCCGCTCCCGGGGGGACCCCACAGGATCATGCTCGAGGGTGCGCCGTCCTCGAGCATCATCCGAATCGCCTTCCCCGGCCCGAGCAGGTGCTCCTGCCCGCGGAACTGTTCGAGTGTGCGCGGCCGCATGCGCGCCGCGAGGGGCGCACCGGGACGAGGCAGGCGGGGAGCCGGCGTCGACGGCTCGCTCGAGCCGGTCCCCTCGAAGAGATCCCCTTCGACCGTCACGGGCTCCCCGCGAGGTCGAGCAGGCGCGGGAGGAGCCGCTCACGTGTGTTGAGTTCGGGATCCTCGATCACCTCGTCCAGCAGCGCCGAGAGAATGGCCCCGAATCGAGGACCCGGGCGCATCCCCGCTGCGATGAGGTCGCGCCCCGAGACCGCGAGGGCACCGACGTCGAGCGGAGGCTCGGCCGCGCGCTCCGCCGTCAGCGCGTCGACGGCCGCCGTCGGGTCGCCGAAGGTCGCCGGGTCGACCGCGTGCCGGGCACGCCAGAGCGTGGCGTACCCGTCGAGCCGCGCCGGCCCCACCCGGGCGAGCCAACGCCGCCGCTCCGCGCCCGAGTCGGCCGCCGGTGGGCTCAGACCCTGCGCGATCCAGCCGGTCACGGCGTCCACCTGGGCGTTGGACACCCGGAGCCGCATGAGCAGGGCCGCGGCCCTGAGCGTAGCCCGCCCCGCCGTGTCGTCCGAGGCCCGGAGGCCGGACACCAGCGTCTCATCGGGATCGCCCGAGGTCGGGGCCGGGGCCCCGAGACGTGCGCAGAGCGCGGCGAAGCGCAGCCAGGCGTGCCCGCGCGGCACCTCGTCGACTTCGGCAACGGTGATCGCCCAGTCGGCGTCTTCGACCCGGGCGACCTCGGGGGCGAAGGCTGCCCACACGCCAGACCGGCGCATGTCGTTCAGCGCCCTCGAAGGGACCGCGCTCTCGAGCATCTTCACGATCTCGTCGCGGATCCGTTCCGGGCTGAGGCCCACGACCCGGGGCGCCGCCGCGCAGAGCGCGTGCCACGTGGCCGGATCGATGCGGAGATCGAAGCGACCCGCAAAACGCAGAGCTCGCAGCACGCGAAGGTAGTCCTCTGCGAAGCGCTCTTCGGGCCGACCCACCGTCCGCAACACCCCGGCCGCGAGGTCGGCCCTCCCTCCGAATGGATCGAGGAGTTCGCCGCGCAGCGGATGCCAGGCCAGGGCGTTGATCGTGAAATCGCGGCGGGCCAGGTCGTCCTCGATGCGCGACGCGAAGGCGACCACCGCATGACGTCCGTCGGTTTCGACGTCCTTTCGGAAGGTCGTGACCTCGTGCATCACCCCCGCGGGATCGATCACCCCGATCGTGCCGTGGTCCACCCCCAGAGGCACGGTCTTCTCGAACGCCCTCCGGATCTCGTCGGGGGTCGCCCGGGTGGCGAAGTCCCAGTCGCTCGACGTCGCACCCCGAATCGCGTCGCGGACGGCGCCCCCGACGGCCCACGTGTCGAATCCGCGCTGTTCGAGCACCGAGGCGAGCCAGCCGACCTCGCGGGGCGCCTCGAGATCGAGAGGCAGCCGCTCGGCCTTCACCCCACGAGCACCGCGCCGCCGTTCACGTTGACCACCTCGCCCGTCACGTGACGGCCGAGGTGGGAGCAGAGGAACACGATCGGGCCGGCCACATCGTCGGCGCTCGCGATACGGCCGATCGGGATCGCGGCCGCAATGCGGCGCCGGCGGCCGTCGGTGAAGGCCGGGTGCGCCATCTCGGTGTCAATCCACCCGGGGGCCACGGCATTGACCGTGATTCCACGGCCGGCGAGCTCGACGCAGAAGCCCTTGACCAGCGAGATGAGGGCCCCCTTGCTCGCGGCGTAGTCCCCGTGAAAGGCCTCCCCACGCTGGCCCGCCGTGGACGAGACCAGGACGAGTCGGCCGTCGTCCCTCAGACGCCTCGCCGCCTCGCGGCATACGTAGAACATCGAGTCCAGATTGGTCTCCAGGGTGGCCCGCCACCGCTCGGCCTCCATGTCGGCCAAGGCGACGTCGGCCGGCGGCCACACCCCGTGGTTCCCGACGACGATATCGATGGGACCAAGCTCGTCTTCGGCCGCCGTGAAGAGCTCGGCGACGGCCTCGGGGCGGCACAGGTCACCCGACCGGTACAACGCGCGCCGTCCCGAAGCCCGAATCGTCTCGACGGTGTCGGCGGCGTCGCTCACGCGCGAGCGACACGACAACGCCACATCGGCGCCCGCGCGCGCCAGCATCAGCGCCGTCGCGCGGCCCACACCCCGCGAGCCTCCCGTGACGACCGCGACCCGCCCGGACAGGTCGAGAAGCGGCGCGCTCACGCCGGCATCCACTTGCCCCCGAGCGCCCGGGCATGATGGCGCTCGGACTCGAGGATCTCGTCGACGACGGCCCGGGTGTCGTCGTCGAGCGCCAGCTGGCTCAACGCCTCGTATGCCAGGACCTCGGCCTCCTCACGTCGCCGCACGGCCTCGTCGAGCGCCTCGTCGGGGAGCACCGGCCGGCGAACGTCGCGCAGCTCGGCGAGAGGCACGCCCAACTCGAGGAGGCGAGCGGTGAGCCGGGAGAGATGGTGCTGCTCATCGGCGTGGAGACCGTTGAACCGCTCCGACCCGGCGGCATCTCCCTCGGCCTCGGCGCGCGCCGCGAGGGCGCGGTACCAGAGGGTCTGCGCCTTCTCGGCTCGGCGCATCCGAGCCAGGGCCGCCACGACCGTGGCGTTTCGTTCGCCCCCGCCCCACGCGCGGTCGACCTCGGCGCAGATCGCATGGCCGAGCGCCAACTGGACCTCCTGCGCGTGAGCGGTGACGTCGGTCGGAACGATCAGGGCTCGATCCACCACCGACGCGAGGGGCCCCCCGTCGCGGGCGAGGAGCGCGAGGGTGCCGACGCCCCGCAGCCGAGCCATGGCCGCCGCCCGAAGCAGGTTTTCGGACCGGCCGCTGGTCGAATGGAGCACCAGCAGGTCTCCCTCGCGGCCCAGCGCTTCGACCTGACGGGCGAAGACGTGCTCGAAGCCGAGGTCGTTACCCGACGCGGTCAGAATCGAAGAATCGACCGTGAGCGCGATCGCCGGCAAGCCGGGCCGCCGCTCCTGGAACCGCACCACGTATTCGGCGGCGAGGTGCTGGGCATCCGCCGCCGAGCCACCATTTCCACAGAAGAAGAGCGTGCCCCCTCGTTCGAGCGTCTCGAGCACGACGTCCGCCGCGGCCGAGGCGTCGGTGGCAAGGGTCTCGGCCGCCCGCTCGGCCGTGCGGGCGAGCGTGGTCAGGTAGCTACGGATCGACGATTCAGTCATGACTCGCGATGTCGGAGGAAGCCGGTGAAACGTTCCCAGAAGCCGCGTTCGATCGTGAACGAAGGTACGGCTTCGGGCGACTCGTCGGCCAAGAGGCGCTGCGGGTTCAGGCGGGTGAGAAGGTCGAACACCTCGCCCTGACCGTGCTCCTCGAACCACTGCCGAGCCTCGTCGACGAAGACCGGAAGGTGCGCCCGCGAATGGAAGTCGGACGACATGACGTCGATCCACCCCCCCTCCAGAAGACGGAACGCGACCGCCTGGGCCGCCGCCCCGTATCGCCCGACCAGTGAGCCGTGGTTGAGCTGCAGTCGCGCGCCGGCCCGCCGCCACGCGCCGATCAAGCCGAACTCGCGGGCGAGACCGTGATACCGCTCCGGGTGGGCGATCACCGGGACCCAGCCCTGGTCACGGATGCGGGCGACCACGTCGGGCGTGGCGGGAGGGATGCGCAGCCGCGGCCATTCCACCAGGACCGCCGTCGTGGCCCCGAGCCGAAGCCGCTCGTCGGAGAGGTCGGGAAAGGGGTCGTCGAGCATCACCTCGTGCCCCCGCTGGATCACGAGGTCGGGGTGGACATCGGCGACGGCCGCCCGAAGTGCGGCGAACGCCTCGTCGACCTGGCTGAGTCGCTCGTCGGCACGCCCGGGATCTCGCAGCAGGGAGGCGTCGAAGTGGGGGGTGGTCACGACGCGCTGTACACCCGACTCGACCATCCGCGCGACCCCATCGAGGGCCTCGTCGAGCGTCCGAGCCCCGTCGTCGACTCCCGGAACGAGGTGGGAGTGGAGGTCGGTGAACGCGGCCTGATCGGTCATTCGAGCAGAGCGTCGACGACTCGTCGCAGGGCTTCGACGGCATCGGATTCGTCCAATGCGGCTTCACAGGCCCAGGTGGCATACCCGTCGGCCACGAGAAGGTCGAAGGCACCCTGCCGGGGCCGGCCCGTCGGCTCCTCGGCCCTGCGCAGCGCCGAGACCGCCTCGGCGACCAGCGATGTCGGCGACGCCGGCGCATCGGGGTGCGCCGGGTTCATCCACGCCTGGAAGCCCAGGGGGACCGGCGCGTCTCGCGCGGCCAGCCACTCACGAACCGTGGGGCGCGAGCTCATGAAGCGAGCTCACGTACGATCCCCTCCGAACGGACGAGAGCCTCGTCGAGCCCCTCCGGCTCCCCGACCCCGGCCTGCGCCATGTGGGGTCGCCCTCCTCCCTTCCCCCCCACGAGTGCGGCCACACCGCGCACCACGTGGTCGGCCCGAAGACCTCTGGAAATCAGATCGTCCGTCACGAAGGCGAAGAGGGAGTGCCGATCGCCGGGAAGGTCCGCCGCGACCACGGCCACTCCCGAGCCCACGTCTTCCAGGAAGCGATCCCCCCACGCACGAGCCCCGTCGGCGTCGCGCACCTTCAGGCGCGCCGCCTGGAGGCGAAAACCACCGCTGGGGGCGTCGATACGGGTGTCGACCGCGAGGGCTTCCCCCCCACCACCGCCCTGGCGGACCTCATCGAGCATCCGCCCGATCTCGGCGCGCTCTTCGAGCAGCTGCTCGACTCTCCGCTCCACGTTGTCGACCGGTGTCTTCAGCGTGCGCGAGACGGCCTGCAGGCGCTCCTCCAGCTCGGCGAAGTGTCGGAACGCACCCGGACCGGTCTGCGCCTCCACCCGACGGACGCCCGCCGCGACACCCGACTCGGACACCAGCTTGAAGAGGCCGATTTCGCCGGTGTGGCGCACGTGGGTGCCGCCGCACAGCTCCATGGAGACGTCGGGAATCCGAACGACCCGGACCTCGTCGCCGTACTTCTCGCCAAAAAGCGCCATGGCCCCCTGCGCGACGGCGTCGGCGTGTGCCATTTGCTCGATGACGACGGGATGGTCGGCCCAGATCCCGGCGTTGACCTGCGCCTCCACGCGGCCGCGCTCCTCCTCGGTCATCGGGGAGGTGTGGGCGAAATCGAACCGAAGCCGATTCGGGGCGACCAGGGAGCCCCGCTGTACGACATGCACTCCGAGCACGTCGCGCAGTGCCGCGTGCAACAGGTGCGTCGCGGTGTGGTTCCGCTCGGTGTCCCGCCGTACGGAAGCGGTCACCGAGGCCTCCACGGCCCCGCCGGCGTCGAACGCTCCCTGGAGCGATCCCGTCACCACCGTCTTCCCTGCCACGGGGCGCACCTCGTCGACCTGGACGGTCCACCCCTCACCTTCGACGACGCCCCGATCCGACACCTGCCCACCGGACTCGAGGTAG
The DNA here is from genome assembly GCA_028279425.1 of Longimicrobiales bacterium. Lineage (GTDB taxonomy): Bacteria > Gemmatimonadota > Gemmatimonadetes > Longimicrobiales > Gaopeijiaceae > Gaopeijia. The sequence continues at coordinate 22,143 of JANQNV010000177.1, forward strand.
AAGGGGTTGTCGCGAAGAATCAGGGCAGCACGGCCTTCGCCGGCGCGCGCCGCGAGGAGGGTGGTCGACACAGCCGTGCTCTCGTATCCCACGAAGCGCTGCTCACCCTCATCGAGGATCGTCCACCCGTCCAACCCCTCGGCGTCGTCGATCTGGACACCACTCGCGGCCCGGTCGGCGCGGCTCCGCTCCCGCTGGGCCTCGAGAGCGGCCTCGAACCCCTCGGCGTCGACCCGCCAACCGCGTTCCGCGGCCATCAGCTCGGTGAGGTCGAGCGGGAACCCGAAGGTGTCGTAGAGCCGGAAGACCTCGGGGCCGGGAATCACACCTTCGCCGTCCTCGGGAGCCAACTCGTCGAAGCGTCCCAGTCCCCCTTCGATCGTGGAGAGAAACCGCTCCTCCTCGGCTCGGGTGACTGAGAGAAGATGCTCCCGACGCGACGGCAGCTCGGGGAACACATCGGCCATCTCGTCGACGACCGCGTCGACGACGTGCACGAGGGTGGGCTCCCGTCGACCGAGGATCCAGGCGTGCCGCACCGCGCGCCGCAGGATCCGGCGCAGCACGTACCCACGTCCCTCGCTCGAGGGGAACACCCCGTCGGCGAGAAGGAAGGCCACCGCCCGACCGTGATCGGCGAGGACCCGGTACGACAGCCCCTCGTCGCTCGCGGCGTCGTACGGGCGCCCCACCACCTCGCCCACCCGCTGCAGCAGCGGAAGGAACAGGTCGGTATGGAAGTTCGAGTCGACGTTCTGCAACACCGCCGCCAGCCGCTCGAGCCCGGCGCCGGTGTCGATCGAGGGAGCCGGAAGGGGGTGCATGACTCCGTCGGCATCGCGGTCGAACTGCATGAAGACGAGATTCCACAGCTCGAGGAAGCTGCCCTCGTCGCTCAGGCGCACGAAGGTGTCGCGATCGAGCGGCCCTTCGCGCTCCGCGTCCGGCCGAACGTCGTAGTGCAGCTCCGAACACGGCCCGCACGGCCCGGTGTCGGCCATCTGCCAGAAGTTGTCGGCGTCTCCAAGGCGGAAGACGCGCCCCGGGTCCATCCCCACCTCGTCGATCCAGAGCCGCTCGGCTTCGTCGTCCGAGTCGTGCACCGTGGCCACGAGTCGCGCCGGATCGAGGCCCAGGTCGTCGACGAGGAAGTCCCAGGCGAACACGACGGCGTCTTCCTTGAAGTAGTCGCCGAACGAGAAGTTGCCGAGCATCTCGAAGAAGGTGTGGTGACGACGCGTCTTGCCCACCTCTTCCAGGTCGTTGTGCTTGCCCCCGGCACGGACGCACTTCTGCGACGTCACCGCCCGTCGGAACGGCGTCTCTTCCTGCCCCAGGAAGACCCTCTTGAACTGCACCATGCCCGCGTTGGTGAACAACAACGTGGGGTCGTTCGCGGGCACGAGTGAGGAACTCGGGCGCGGCTCGTGGCCGCGTGCGGCGAAGTAATCGAGAAAGCGCTGACGAATTGCGGCGGCCTTCATGCCGGATCTCTCGGATGCGGGGACGCGAGGCAAACCCAAAGATAACCGACGAGTCCGAGCCCCCTCAATGGAGCGGGCCGGAGGGCCCGACCTACGTCATACGCCCCGACTAGTGTCCCGTTTGAGAAGTCCGGAGCGTACCGAGAGGGGGTGTGGGCTTGGGTGGCGAGGCGGAGCGACGCGGCGTAGCGAAAGCTACGGCAAGGAGTT
>JANQNV010000247.1 GCA_028279425.1 Longimicrobiales bacterium
CGCCCCCGCGGCGCCTCCGCACCCTCGGCGGTCACCAGACTTTGGCGACACTACACTAGGGCCTGTTCACGCTACGGGGATCGCCGCTGCCGAGGCTGAGATCGCGCCCCTCGGCGTTGTTCGTCGCTCATTTGACGCTGCCAAATTTCGCTCCTCTCGTCTGGATGGACACGATTTCAGTCGCAACGGCGGTGACCCCCGTAGCGTGAACAGGCCCCAAGCCAACAGCTTGCGGAGGCGCCGGATCCCGCCGTACCGTCGCCCCGTAGCGTGGACCTGCAACCGTCGAGGATTCGAATGCTCGCCCCGAACCGAACCCCTGCCTTCGTCCCGTCGCTCCTCCTCCTGACTCTCGCCATGGGCGCCTGCGCCGGCGGCGGCGACCCCGACGCGCAAACGATGGACACCGGGGCCGACGAGGGCGAGACGATCGTCGCTTCGCAGGACGTGTCGCAGCTCCCCAACCCCTACGTCGTCGGCGATTCCACCTTTGGGCAGGCCTCGGCCGGCCGGGAGTTCGGAGCCGTCAGTGCCATCTACCCCGCCCCCGATGGGCAGAGCATCTGGGTGGGCGAGCGCTGCGGCGCCAACGTCTGCGTCGGAAGCGACGTCGACCCGATCATGCGCTTCGACCTCGACGGCAACCTGATCACCAGCTTCGGCGCCGGGATGTTCGCCTGGCCGCACGGCATGTACGTCGAAGACGACGGGAGTGTGTGGGTCGCCGACGCCACGGGCTACGCCGCCGTGCCGGAGGGGTGGGGGCACGTGATCTACAAGTTCAGCCCCGAGGGCGAACTCCTGCAGGGCCTGGGCCAGCGCGGGGTACCCGGCTCGGCGCCGGACGTCTTCACCAAACCCTCCGACCTCGTGGTCGCTCCCGATGGTCACATCTTCGTCGCAGACGGGCACGATGCCGGCGGCAACAACCGGATCGTGAAGCTCACGAACGACGGCGAATTCGTGATGGAGTGGGGCGAGACGGGTGAAGCCGACGGCCAGTTTCGCGACGTGCACGCCATGGCGATGGACTCTCGGGGACGCATCTGGGTCGGCGACCGCGCCAACAGCCGGATTCAGCTGTTCGACCAGGAGGGCAACCACCTCGAGACGATCACGCACATGGGTCGGCCGAGCGGCATCTACATCGAAGACGACGTGGTCTACGTGACCGACTCGGAGTCCAACACGGGGCGCAACCCCGGGGTCGCCCGCGGGATCTACATCGGGAACGCGTTGACGCTCGAACTCACGGCCTTCGTGCCCGACCCGGAGCCGGATCCCGACGACTCGGGGACCAGCGGGGCCGAGGGGGTGGCGATCGATGCCAATGGCGATCTGTATGGAGCCGAAGTAGGACCGCGCACCGTCCGAAAGTACGTGCGACGCTGAGGCCGCGCCGACGGCGTCGGTCCTACCTTCGCGTGCGTACCTCGATCACGCCCCCGGTGCCCCCCACCGTGCCGTAGCGGAAGCCGGCCTCACTGGCCGACAAGAAGGTGACGTCGCGCACGTTGAGAATCTGGATGTCGCGGAGCTGGTCGACGCCTCCTCTCTGGGCACCGTCGACGAAGACGGTCACCTGGGCTCCCTCGATGCTCTGCGCCCGAGCCCGTAGCCACTCGGGCCGCAGCCGCTGCACCGCCAACAGGAGGTTGGGCTCCTCGGTCTCGACCAGCACCTCGTGCGTCAAGACGTTGCGCGAACCGCGTCGCTCGCCCGAGCCGCTGGAGGCGCACGCGGTGCCCACCACGAGAAGCAGGGCAAGGAGCGCCGACCACCGGGCCCACTCCCTGCGTCTAGATCGATTCGTCATGCGTCAGGACTCTCCCCCCGCGATGCGGCCGCGGCAGCATCCGGTTGCAGTTCACGAAACGCCCGAGGTCGGCGGACTCGCGTCCCCGATCGAAGAACCCTACGCCCGAGGTCGCGTTCGGTAACCGTCCGTCACCAACCGCAAAGACGCAAGCCCGCCCTTGCGGTGCCCGCTCTGCATTCCCCGGCACCTATGGGATGAGCCGGAGATGGGCCCAGTTGCGATCGGACCGCACGACCATCTTCAGGTGGAGTCGTCCCGGCTGTGCATCGTACCAATAGAGGGCGCCGTCGCCCGCACGCATCTCGGCGAGAGACCCGGCCGGATCCATGGGGTGGCCGGCCCAGTAGTCCCGCTCGATGCGGGAAGGCGCCGTCGCCAGAGGGATTTCGACCTCGACCCACTCGCCCGGGCGGGCGTCTCTCAGGCTGAGACGTAGGTCGGGGGCGTCGGCCGTCGTCTCGAAGACGTAGCGCCGGTCGGCCACGAGGCTCACCGATGTACGGGCCGGATTGTTGCCCGTACCCACGAACCGCTCCCGGGCACCGTCGTCGCGCACCACCTCCATGGGAGCGAAGTCTGCCGACGACTGGAAGAGGAGCCGCACGTAGGGCCCCGGGCACACCTGTGCATTCCACTCGCCGCGCGGAGTGCAGTCCGGAGTCGCAAGAAAAGGGGTGTTCGCGACGACCCACCGACCCGGTTCACCGGAGACCGTGCCCAGTGCATCGAGGAACACCGCACCCTTGTCGCCGTCCTTGTCGGCCTCGGGATCTTCGAGATACACCACGTTGGAGTCGATGAACTCGAGATCCTCGGCCACGTTGCCCGTATGGACGGAAAACGCATTCCGGCGGTTGTAGCCCAGCGCACTCCACGGGATGCTCCCCGCACCGGCGAAGCCCTGAAAGGTCACGCGCCGGGCTCCGACCCGGCCGTCGTAGAACTCGAAGCCGCGATAGACGTCTCGACGCGTCGTGTTGTTTCGCGACTCTCCGACCACAAGAGCGTCTTCGAGGAAGCTCTCGGAGCTCGCGAAGGTGGCGCCGATCTGGTTGTCGGCGAGGATGGCGCCCCGCAGTACGTGCGCGTGGCCCCGAAGCCACACGGCTCGCGAACTGTTCTTGTATGCGAGGAGATTCTCGAACGATGCCGGCACCACCTCCGAGTCCGGGTCGCTCGGCACACGAATCGGGCGGTAGCTCGTCGTCTCGACCTGGAGATCGGGACGGGGTCCGTGGTCCACGAACAGCCCACCACGCTGGTTCGAATGCGCTACGTTGTCCCGGAAGACGCCGAGCGGAGTTCGCCGCGGTCGGTCGGGTTCACCGGCCGAAGGACCGGTGGGGCGATCGGGGAGGGCGTACCAGAAGCCGATCCCCTGCGAGCCCGCCGCCACATTTCCTTCGAGGTGGTTGTCGGGGTTGGTGACCCAGTACGTCGCCGGTCGATCGTCGGAGGGAAGCAGGCGCGCGGCTCCGTCGGGTCGTCGGCCCATCATCCCGAGATTGCCGACCAGTCGGTTGCCGGTCTCGGCTCCGTCTTCGAGGAAGAAGCCGTGCCCGAGGTGATCGTAGCACACGTTGTCGGCCACCTCGAGGTAGTCGGTCCCGTGCACCGTCACGCAGCGATTGTTGGTGCGCCACACGGCGCTGTTGCGGAAGAACTGCCCCGACACGTCTCCGGCCAGGTGCCAGTGCACCGGATAGTGCCCCAACCGCCCCGTTTGGCCCATGTGAAGCAGCTCGACGCCCTGGATGCGGGCGTGTGCCCCCGCCAGGATCATCACGTGCCCTCCCGCGCCCACCGCAGACGACTCGACCACACCATCGTCGCCGACACCGGCCCCGCGGATCGTGATCGCGCGACTCAGAAGCCCGACCTCGGCGCGCTGGTCGACCGCGCGGCCGGCGATGGTCTGCACCTCTCCGAAATGGAGATGGTCCAGCGGCTGGTCGAGGATGAGGCCGCCCGCTTCGATTCCGGTGATCTGGCGGACCTCGGCGTGTCGGGGATCGAACCCGCTCGGTGCGACCACGATCCGCTCGCCGACCTGCCAGTCGACCTCGCCGGCGAGCTGAACCGCGCTCGCGCCTTCGGCGGCGGTCGCACTCAACCGGGTCCATGCCGTACGGTGTTCACCCCACACCTCGAGTCGTCCACCGGGAAGGACCCCCAGCACGCGTCCCCCCATCCCGACCGCCGCTTCGACGTCGAGGGCACCGGTGAGAGTGATGCGGGCCCGGTGCGAAAAGGGCTCGTCTTCGGTTCCAAGCCGGAGAAGCCCCGCCACGAGAATCCAGTCGGCCGTCAGGTCGACGTCCCGGCGCGCAAACACGAGCTCGCCGTCGATGCGGAGTCCTCCCAACGCCGGGGGGGACACATCGAGCTCGATGACGGAACCGGCCGGGACCACGACGGACTGACCCGATTCGGGCACCTGGCCGGACGGCCAAACGGAAGGATCCGACCAGCGCTGGATAGAATCTGCCGGCGTCGGGTCGTCGTCGGGGGGCGACACGGGATCGGGCTCCGGCTCGCAGCCGGAAAGGGCGAAAGCGCCCAGCACTGCGCCGAGCATGAGGGGCGAGACACGCGCCATGGGATCCCCTGGAAGAGGTCGACGGCACCCGGCCACCTAGGTCCGGCTCGGGCGATGCCTCGACAACGTTGCAAGGTCCGCGCCGAGCCCGGACACCCCGGTCATGGCACTCGCACATGTGGAGTGGAGCCGCCCGTCGACTCCCGGGCGGCGCTCCCACCCCGCCTCACTCCGACGTCAACCAGTGAGGGTGGGATAGTCGGTGTAGCCCTCCTCACCGCCACCGTAGAAGGTCGAGGGGTCGGGGGCGTTCAACTCGGCCCCCCGGGCGAGTCGAGCGGGCAGGTCAGGGTTGGCAAGGAATGCACGACCGAAGGCGACGAAGTCGGCGCGCCCCGACTCCACGACCTCCGTGGCGGACTGGGCGTCGAACCCGCCCGCCGCGATCACGGCGCCTTCGAAGGCCTCGCCAAGCGACAGTACGTCGAAGGAGCGGTCGTCCGAGAAGCCGTCGTCGGTGACGATGTGCAGATAGGCGAGGCTCCGCTCGCCGAGTTCGCGGGCGAACGCACCGAACAGCTCGGCCGGGTGCGAATCATCCATCGAGTTGAAGGCACTCAAAGGCGAGATCCGGACGCCCACACGCTCCGGACCCCACACGGCCGCGACCGCGTCGACAACGGCCAGAGGAAAGCGAAGGCGATTCTCGATCGACCCACCGTAACGGTCGGTGCGCCGATTCGACCCGTCGCGAAGGAACTGATCGATCAGGTAGCCGTTGGCGCCGTGGATTTCGACCCCGTCGAAGCCCGCCTTCTTCGCCATTTCGGCGCCGTGCCGGAACTCGGCGACCACCGAGGCAATCTCGTCGGTTTCGAGGGCTCGGGGCGTTTCGAACGGCTTCATGCCCTCGGCCGTGAACACCTCACCGAGGGGTGCGATGGCCGACGGTGCCACCGGCAATGCGCCCCCGTGGTACATCGGGTGCGACATCCGGCCGACATGCCAGAGCTGGAGGAAGATCACACCACCCTCGGCGTGGACGGCGTCGACCACGCGACGCCAAGCCTCGACCTGGGCATCGGTGTGGATTCCGGGCGTGCTTGGGTAGCCCACCCCACCTGGGGAGACCTGTGTCGCCTCGGTAACGATGAGAGCGGCAGACGCTCGCTGCCGGTAGTAGGTCGCCGTCTGGCTCGTCACGGCGTTTCCTTCGGCGGCCCGGCTGCGCGTCATGGGAGACATCACCACGCGGTGCGGGCGAGTGAACGGACCCAGAGTCGCGGGGCGAAAAAGGGGCGCCACGGAGCCTTCCGTGGCGTGAAGTGCAGTGGTCATGGAACTCTCCGTCGTCGAGGTCGCGCCACGGGATGGCGCACCTCCGCTTCAATCTTGAAATATGTGCGAAGGGAATACCCCCCGAGGACCCGTGGTTCCCGCCCGAGACCGCGAGTACCGGTCCGTCAGCCGGAGGTGGCGGCGGGAGCGCGCTCGGACGGCGGCCGCGTGAACAAGCGGTTGAGCCCCCGAGCCGCCAGCGCACTCAGGAGCCCGAGTGCGACCCAGAAGAGGAGCGCTGGGAGAAGCGACGGGTTCAGCGCCGGTAGGCGCACGTCGTACAGCAACAAGGTTGCTCCACGATCGGTCATCCAGTGCCACGCCGTGTGCGCAATCAACGTAGAGGCGGCCAGCGTGCCGACGCGCGGGGCGGAGAGCAGGCGGAACCCCAGGGCCAGGACCGGAACGAATGCCGCGACGAGGGCGATCTGACCCAGCTCGACACCGACGTTGAAGGCGAGGAGCGAAGTGAGGAGGTGGCGCCCCCCGAACTGGAGCGAATCGGCCAGAACGAACGAAAAGCCGAAGCCGTGGACGAGGCCGAACCCGAAGGCCACCACCCACCTCCGCGAAAGACCGACCCCGAGGATGTTCTCGAGCGCCATCCACACGATCGAGGCGGCGATGACCGTCTCGATGAACGGCGCGAACCAGAGGCCCGCCGGGGCCATGCCGAGCGCCGCCGCCGCTAGGGTGATGGAGTGGGCGAGCGTGAAGGCGGTCACGACGGGGATGAGCGTCGAGATGCGCCGGATGGGAAGGACCAGGCACAGCACGAACAGCACGTGATCGAGCCCCCCGAGGATGTGCCGGAAGCCCATGACCACGAACCGGAAGAAGGCCTGGTGCCAGCGCGGATCGAGCTCCACCCGCCCGGGATTTCCGGTGTACTGGAAGACCCGCTCCTCACCATCGGGCAAGACGAGGTGGAGCACGCTGATCGTCTCGATCCCCAGATGCGCGAGCTCGGGCTCGACCGCGAAGCGGGCCCGGGGGTCGACGATCGGAACCGACAGTTCGACGTCGAGGAACGCCTGCCGGGGTCGAAGCTCGACCGCGGAGTCCAGCCGAGGTGCGCGGATACGCTCGAGCGCCGCCTCGTACGAAACGAACGACCGGTCGGAAGGGATTGAAAGTTGCGTGGTCACGATCCGCTCGTCACCCAGCGCCTCGCCGGCCTCGAAGAACCGAAGGTAGCCGGCGATCCAGATGGTGGCGGCCTCCTCGAGCAGCGCGCCCAACTCGGGATCGGTCAACTCGAGAGCACCGCTCGCTCGGAGCGGAAACTCCACGTCGCGAATACTCTCCAGCGGGACCCGCACCAACACGGTCAGGAGCGAGTCGACGGGTCGGATGTAGGCCTGAACCGCGACGTTGGCCGGTACCTCGTGAGGGACGACCGCACGAGCGACTCCGCCCCGCATCGCTCCACCCGGTCCGGCTGGTCCACCGGACGACGGGGCGCCGGCGGCGGGCCCGGCGACGAGGAGCGCCGCGGCGCAGAGGAGCACCCCGAGAGGGCGTATGAGGCGCCGGCACCGGGCCCGGAATGAGGATGATGCGTGTGACTCCATGGACTCCGGAAAGGCCGGTTGGCAACGGCGGGGCGTCCGCTGGCTGGACGAGACCCACACTCGGACCGTAGGATGGCCCCCATTGTTGCACACCGCCGCGACCCCCGAAAGGCCCATCACCGGAACCGGAGAGCCGACGCATGTCGTCGAATCGCAGATTGATCCTCGGCGCCACCCTGCTGGCGTGCACCGCGACCCTGAGCCTCGGGGCGTGTACCGCCGACTCCGCGGCCGACCCCGCGCCGGAGACCGCGACGTCCGTCCAGGACGGCGCGATTCCGATCTTCGAGGTCGACCCGCTCTGGCCCAAGCCTCTGCCGAATCACTGGCTCATGGGGTCGGTGATCGGGGTCGGGGTGGATTCGCGCGACCATGTGTTCGTGATTCACCGGGGCGCGTCTCTCAACGCACGGACGGAGGCCGGAGCCGACGCCGACCCGCCCACCGGGGAGTGCTGCAGCGCGGCCCCACCGGTGCTCGAGTTCGACCCGGCCGGGAACCTGGTGAACTCCTGGGGAGGACCGGGCGAAGGATACGACTGGCCACAGTCCAACCACGGTCTGTCGATCGACCACATGGACAACATCTGGATCGGTGGAAACGGTGCCCAGGACTCACACATCCTCAAGTTCACCCGGGACGGCGAATTCATCATGCAGGTGGGCGAGCCGGGTCGAGACATCGACTCCCATGCCGCCGACCACTTCGGGCGGGTGGCGAAGATCTCCTTCGATCCGTCGGCCAACGAGGCCTACGTGGCCGACGGCTACGGCAACAAGCGTGTCGCTGTGATCGACATGGACTCGGGTGAACTCAAGCGCTACTGGGGCGCCTACGGCAACGAACCCTCCGACGAGAACCTCGGGCCGTACGACCCGCAGGCCGAGCCGGCGCAGCAGTTTCGGAACCCTGTGCACTGCGCCGACCCGTCCGACGATGGTCTCGTGTACGTCTGCGATCGCCCCAACGACCGCATCCAGGTGTTCCAGTCGGACGGCACCTTCGTCGACGAGGTGATGCTGGCGCCCGAAACACTCGGCGACGGATCGACCTGGGATGTCGCGTTCTCGAAGGACCCGGAGCAGCAGTTCCTGTACGTGGCCGACGGGAAGAACATGCGCATCTACATCCTCGATCGGGCCGAACTCGAGGTGCTGGCGTGGTTCGGTGACGGCGGCCGCCAGCCGGGTCAGTTCTTCGCGGTCCATTCGATCGACACCGACTCGCAGGGCAACCTCTACACGACCGAGACCTACGAAGGGAAGCGCCTCCAGAAGTTCGTCATGACGGGTATGGGGTCCGGTTCCGGTGATCTGGGCGTGCCCTGGCCCGGCGGGAACTGACCGCCGCGCAAACGCCGCGTGACGCGGAGTAGCATGCACGAACCCCCCGGCCGGGCCTGAGCCCGACCGGGGGGTTCGATTTTTCAGTACCGCGGGATCAGAAGTAGTAGCGAAGCCCGATCTGGGCCTGGAACTGGAGCAGCAGGTTGGTACCGAGCGTTCGCTCTTCGCCGAAGGTGTCGTCCACCCGGTACCGGTACGTGCGGTTCTCGCGGTCGAAGCTCGAGATGCTGAGGATGTCCCGACCGGTGACGGTGGTGATGCGCCCCCACCCGCACGAACCGGCGAAGGGGTCGTCGGCGCGGTTGGCATCGTCGCAGAGGAGACTGCCGACCCCGTTGATCACGTTGAAGAGGTCGAGCTGAAGCTCCGCGCGCTGACCCGGGAACGTCTGGATGGAACGCGAGAGCCTGAGGTCGAGGCGGTTTTCCCACGGGCCGGTGCAGCTGTTGCGCTGCGCGTACGAACCGACCTGGCCCGACAAACAGGCGTTGCTCTCGAGGATCGAGGCGTACGTCGCGCGCTCTGCGGCCTCGTCGGGCGTCCCTGCGGATGCGAGAGGAAGGTTCGCGGCGGAGTAGACGAAGGGCAGGTCGTTGTCGTCGAGGCCGTCGCCGTTGAGGTCACCGTCGACCACGGGGGTGAACCGGCGACCGCTGGTCAGGCGCCAGAATCCCGACAGGTCGATCCCGAAGGGGAGACGGATCTGTCCGCTGAGGATGAAGCTGTGATCACGGCTGAACTGGCTGATTCCCCACGCCTTGTCGGTGTCGCCCGGGCCGCCCAGGTCGTTGGGGCTCGTCGCGCCGACGACGGGATCTCCGTAGAGGCTGTTCGAGGTGCAGCACGACGACGAGATGTTGTCGTAGGCACGATTGAAGGTGTACGACCCGGTGAGGCGCGTGCCCCCGCCGAAGTTCCGGCTCAACTCGACGTTCGCGAGGTAGGCCCGGTTCTGACCGTCGCTGAAGACGGCGTAGACTTCGGAGAAGTCCGTATTGATGCGGGAATTCACCGCATTGTCGTCGCCGGGCGCGAAGACGCCGATCGGGGTGAACACCGGCCGATCCTCGCCCGCGATGCGGAACTGTTCGGGGCGTAGATTGAGGTTCCGGACGTTGTACTGGTTGTAGCCGGCCGAATAGAGAAGGTCGACCGAGAATCGCGAGTTGGCGCCGAGCACCGACTCGAACCCGACGTTGGCCCGGAACGTCTCCGGGTACTCGAAATCGTCGGACCACACCGTGTAGGTCGGCGTCGGGATCACCGCGTCCGAACCGCCCCGACAACCGAACGGGTTGTCGCTCCCGTCGGTCGACCAGTTGGGGAAGTCGGTAACGGAAGGGGGTGCGTCGGGCGAGCCCGCCTCACCCTCGCAGCGCAACTCCACGATCGGCCGTTGCGTCTGGATCACGTTCCCACCCAGCACGAGCGGGATCCGGCCGAAGAAGTAGCCGGCGCCCGCGCGGAGGACCTGGCGACCATCGGCATTGAGGTCGTAGGCAAGCGAGAGGCGCGGCGAGATGTTGTCGGAGTCGGTCGGTGCAATCCCGGTGGTGAAGCCGAATGCGCTCTCGATGTCGGCAACGGGGTCGGGGTTCGTGTCGAAACTCTGCTGGTCGAAGCGGAGGCCGAGGGTCGCCGTGAGCTTGTCGTTGACTCGCCACTCGTCCTGCAGGAAGGCCGACCACTCGACGACGTCGAACTCGTCGCCCGGGATCCGTTCGCCCTGCTGGAAGGGCCGCAAGAACACACTCGGGTTGCCCGCCGCGAAATCGTCGAGGCTGTCGAAGCCGAACTCTCCCGCGCTCTGGTTCCCGGAGATCCCGGTCATCGGAGCCTGAAAGCGGTTGAAGGCGGTCGTGAACAAGGCGTTACCGCCGGCCTTGATGGTGTGGTCACCGAGGGTGTAGGTGAAGTTGTCGATGAACTGAAGCTTGCGCTCTTCGAGCAGGTTCTGGAAGGCGACGAAGGTGCCTCCGTATCGGAGCAGCCCGTCATCGTTCGACCGAAGTGCCTCGACCCCGGGCACCCGCACCGTGAGGGCCGGCCTTACGTCCTGCCCCCGCCGCGGGCGGTTCTCGTTCGCCCACTGGAATCGGAAGACGTTGTAGGCGTTGTCGCTGATCACCGACTGGAGCTCGGCCACGAACGAGTTCGACAGGCTTTCGAACGACTCCGCCCGAGAGACACCGTAGCTGAAGTCGAAGAAGTCGTTGTACTCACGAAGGTTGCCGTGGTCCGAGAAGTTGTGGCGGAGGGTGAGGCGGTGGTTCTGGTTGAGATTCCAGTCGACGCGACCGAAGAGTGTGATCGCGTCGTTCGTGGTCTCGAAGGGCTCAAAGCCACCTGCCGCGTTCTCGACACCGTACTGGTTCTCCAGGATCTCGAAGAAGCGCTGGATGTCGCCCGAGACGGCGGGATCCTGGTTGTCGATCGTCAGCGGGACCTGCGGCTCGCGGCGGCGCTGACCGTCGAGCGAGAGAAGGAAGTGCGCCTTGTCGCGCACGAGCGGACCCGAGATGCGCGCCGAGTACTGCTGCGTCTCGAAGTTGCCGGCACTTTCGTTCTGGAATCCGCTGGCGATCAGGGCATCGTTGCGGAAGTTCCCGTAGACGGTCCCCTCGAACTCGTTCGTGCCTCCCCGGGTCACCACGTTTACGATGCCGCCGGAGTAATTGCCGTATTCGACGTCGAAACCGTTCGTGATGATCTGGAACTGGTCGATCGACTCGAGCGAGAAGACGAACGGAATGCGCGATCCGCCACGGTTCTCACCGAAGAACGAGTTGTTGGCGTCCACACCGTCGATCTGCACGTTGGTCCCGGACGGGCGCTGTCCCGCGATCGAGAACTGACCGCCGGTCGTTTCGCCCGGGTCGGAGGTCACGAATCCGGAGAGCTCGATGAAGTCGACGAAGTCGCGACCGAGCGAGGGCAGGCTCTCGATGTCTTCGACCGACACGAGCTGCGCCACATTCGCGCCCGCCGCGTCGATCTGGTTGCGCTCGGTGCTGACCTCGATGCCCTCGAGGGCGATCGCCTGCACCGCGACGACGAAGTCCAGGCTCGTGGTCTGACCCAGGGTGACCGGAACGTCGCTGCGCTCGGAGCTGGCAAAGCCGATCAACTCCGTGGTCACCGTGTAGGTACCGGGGGGCAGGAGCGCGATCAGGTAGCGCCCCTCGGAGTTGCTCAGCGCCGTGCGCTCGAGCCCGGTGCTCTGGTTGACCGCGCGGATCACCACCGCGTCGGACGGCTCGCCGGACTGCTGACGGACGACGCCGCGGATCTGGCCGGTCGTGGAAACGTTCTGTGCACTCGCCGACGCCGCCGGAGCGAGGAAGGCCAGGGCCAGGACGAACGGAATGACGATGCGGTGCATGATCGAGGCTCTTTCGGAGCGAGAACTCTGGCGAATCAGGAACACGGGACCTCCACGATGTCGGCCACGGTCCGCGGGAAGATCTGCCCGGTACCGAAGAAGGCGCCGACGATGCCGGTGATGTCGTAGCAGTTGCCGACCGTCATCCCCGTGGTGGTCAGGATGCCGGCACCGCCGCTGGGGCTCAGGACGCTCTCCACGCGAATCACGGTCTGACCGGATCCGTCGTCGAGGGTGGCGTTGCGTTCACCGCCGGAGTCGAAGGCGGACGTCAACTGGGCCGCCCGTACCGTCACGAGTCGGTTTTGCAGCGGGTCGCGAGGCAGTGGGCCGCTCGCGGCGATGGCCGCGGTCGTCGTCTCTTCCGGCGCGATGAAGCCGGCGTCCGCGACCTGGTCTCGAAGATCCACCCCGACCAACCACAGGGCGCCAAACTCCAGGCTCACCGTACCTCCGACCTCGATGACGTCGCCGACCTCGATGCCGAGGCCCTCGAGGTTTCCGGCACGGAGCCAGATCCCCCCCGACTCGTCCTGAATCGACATGTCGCCCTCGTCGAACTGGCTCGGCGAGGCGGTGACGGTTCCCCTCACGATCACGAAGTCACCGGCGGCGGCGTCCTCCTGGACGTCCAGGATCGGGATCAGGCAGGCCTGGCGAGAGGGCACCCCCACGAACGAGGGCGAGGCGATCCGGACGGTCGCGCTGACCGGGTTCTCGCAGACGAAGACGCCGTCGGGAACACTCGCTTCGTCGAAGAAGACGTCGTGCGTGCCCACGATCACATTCGAAATCGCGAAGCGTCCGTCCGGACCGGTCGTCGCGCTCGCGAGGACCTCGTCCGTATTCCGGACACGCACCGCGACACCGACGCCTGCTACAGGCTGGTCCCCATCGGCCGGATCGAAGATCTCGTCGTTGTCCACGTCGAGAAACAGGAGTCCCTCTACGGTACCCGTCCCATCCACCACGAATTGCGGCGCGACGGAGTCGTCGCAGGCCGTCAGCCCGAGCGCGGCGAGAAAGCAGGTCGCCCACATCGGGCGTCGAATCACGTCGATCATGGTTAGGTCGTTCCTCAATTCACGAAGGAGACGTCGGTGTCGATGATGACCTCGAGCTGCCCGCCCGGATCGTTTCCGTCGAAGAAGCCCGGCACGCCGATCACGACCAGCTCCTGTCCGACGCTGAAGTCGGCGAAGGAGAGCCCGGCGCGGTTGTCGACGAAGACCCGGGCGCCGGTACCGCTCGCGTCGGTGACCTCGAGGTCGGCGGTTCCGAAGTCGTTGAACTCGGTCACCACGGTCGCTGTCCCGGTGTAGCTGACGAGCTGGCCCTGGAAGAGGCCCTGATTGAGCTGAGCTCCCGTGATGACGATCGGGGTGGGCGCCGCCCCCCCGGTCGATACGACGGTGATCGAGGTGGGATCGATCTGCACCTCGCCCCTGAAGTCGCCGACGGTACCTTCGACCTGGATGACATCGCCCGGGTCGAGCGCCGGGATGTCTCCGAACCCGAAGATGAAGACGCCCGCCGTCTCGTCCTGGATGGCGACGGCGTCGTCTCCGCCGCTCCATCCGATCCGGCGGCTCACCGTCCCGGTCACGGTCACCGTCTCGCCAGGCAGTGCCCGAGCCTCGGCAATGGAGACCTCACCCGGGGCCGCGACCACCTGGTCGGCGGGTCCACGAGGTTCGATGCGGGCGGCCGGAGTGTTTCGGTCGTCCGACCCGATCACCCCGGTGACCCGATACCGCTCGCCGACCGTCCAGTCGGTGAGCTGCAGCCCCGTGCGACCATCTGCGTAGACGGTGAAGGTCGTGCCCGCACCGTCGGTCATCGTCACCTGCTGGTTGTCGAAGCTGGGGTTGTCGACCGCATCGACGGTTGCGGTGATCGTGACGAGTTCGCCCTGGTCTTCGCCCGCATTGACCGACGCGCCGGTCACACCCTCAGGGGCGGGGATCGCGACGGTGCCGAGCACGTCGATGGAAGCGAAGTCGTTGAGCTGCACCTCACCCCGGAAGGCTCCCACGGTGGCGACGGCCCGGATCAGATGACCCGGCTGGAAACCGCCCGCCGGGGCGAAGTCGGCGAGGTCGGAGTCGAAGGTCGAGATCCCGCCGGTCTCATCCTGGAGGAAGATGACGCGGCTGTCGAAGTCCGGTACCCACGTGATGACCCCCTGGACGGCGACCGTAGAACCGATCGCATTCCGCGCATCGGCGATGAGAACGGTGGCCCCGCCCGGCTGCACGTCGTCGAGGCTGCGCACCTCGATACGATTCGGGTTGTCGACCTCGAGGTCGGTCCCGCCGACGCTTTCGTCGGTCCCAAGCGGGCCCGTTACTCCGTAGAGCTGCCCGATCTGCCAGGCGGTGTCTTCCACTCCGGTCCGGCTGTCGGCGTATACGGTGAAGGCGTCGCCGTTGGCGTCGCGCAACAACACCATCTGGTTGCCGAAGTTGAGCACGTCGATCTGCTCGACCGTCCCGTCGATCGTGACCAGCTCGCCGAGGTCCTCCCCGGCCGCGATGCTCGCGCCGGTAGTCTGGACCGGCACCGGCGGCGGTCCGCTCGAGAGCACCTCGAAGGCGGTGATGGAGTTGATCTGACGCTCACCGTCGAACGCCCCGGCCGACCCCGTCATCCGGATGCGGTCGCCGATCGCGAGCCCGGCCGGAAGGTTGTTCTCGAAGACGGAGAGTCCCCCGGTGGCGTCCTGCACGAAGAGGATGCGCCCGTCGAAGGGCGGCGCCCAGGCGATGACTCCCTCCACCGTGACCGACTGCCCGATCGGCGCCGTGCGCGCATCGCTGATGTCGATCAGCAGGGCTCCCTCGAACTCCGCATCGACGGAAACCTCGCCGTCGGCGCCGACCTCGACGGCGAGCACGTCGCCTCCGACCAGCGACGCATTCGCGGGGAGGCCGAACGACACGGTATAGCTGCCCTTTCTCAGCGTACGGATCTCAAACGCACCCTCGGAGTCGGTGATCGTACCGAACACTTCACCGTCCACGGCGCGCTCGGCTGACACCGCGATACCAGCAGCCGGCAGATCGGTGTCGGCATCGAACTGACCGTTGGCGTTGTCGTCCCGGAAGAGTCGGCCGACGATCGCGCCAGGAGCGAAGGCGTAGCGGAACGTCGCCTGCAGTTCCGCGCCCTGGAACGGTGCGGTCACCGAGGGATTCACGGCAGTCGACAACACCGCCCCCGCGGGTACGGAGCCGGTCGCCGCGACGACGTAGCTCCCCGGCTGGAGTCCCTGGATCGTGGCGACCCCATTTGCGGAGGTTTCGCCGTTCAGGGTAACCGGGCCCGTGACGGTGATCGTGAGGCCGGAGATGGTCTCGTCTCCACTGCCGAGCATCCCGTCTCCGTTGGAGTCGACGAAGGCGGTCACCTGAAGGGTCGAGGCCGTCCCCGTCGAGAGCAGCACGGCAGTCTCTTCGCAGCCCGCGATCGCAAGCGCGGAGGCGAGGAGCACAACGGACCGAAGGGTCGATCGGCGAGGCATGAATCGTTCTCCTGAACGAGGCATCACGGGCATCCTGTGGAGTCGTTGGTGGGAGCGCCTGTGGTCGAGGCTGCGATGCATTCCAGCGCACCCGCCGTTCGGCTACGTTGCGTGTATGTCGGTCTCTAACCGATGCGGCAAGCGAAAAAAACCTCATGCCCGAATAGGTTCAACCGAGCCATGCGTCCCCTTCTCGTCACGTTTCCGCGACGCGCACCGTTCGCTCTCCTGGCGTGCTCGCTCCTGGCCATTTCCACAACCGCATGTTCTTCAAGTGATTCCGTGGCTCCCGCCGTGTCGGCGCCGACGATCACCGTCGCGGGTGTTGCCGACGGTGCCGTGCTCGAATCGGGGGTAACAATTTTTGTTACAATCGATTCTGGTACCTTCGAGGCGACTCTGAACGACGCTCCCTTCTTTTCAGGGGCCACGATCGCCGAGCCGGGCAGCTATCGGCTCGAGGTCGTCGCCGTGAACGCGGGTGGCACCACGACCGAGGTCGTCGAGTTCGAGATTCGCTTTTCGGGCGACAGCCTCCTCATCATCCGGATGCTCGACCTGGGCGAGAACGAAGCCGGGGGGGGAGGCGACGCGCTCATCGTGACGGATTCGTCAGCGGTAGGGACGCGTCATGTGCTGATCGACGCGGGCCCCGCGGGAGCGGAGGCCGCCGACGTCGGTTTCGTGCTGCGCCGTCTTCAGGAGCTCGGGATCGACACTCTGGAGGTGCTCGTGCTGACGCATGCCCACTCCGACCACTACGGTGGTATGGGCCCGATCCTGAACAGCGTTGTGGTCGACGAGTTTCTATACAACGGCCAGGTCCGCTCGGTCGCGGGCTACCAGAGCGTGCTGGCCACGGCTCAGGCTCGCGCCAACGTCTTCACCGTGCCCTCGACCGTCGCGGAACGCATGTTCGGCCTCGGTGAGGAGCGCACGACGCTCAGCCTCATCCCTGGACTCCCCGACAATCTCGGTACCAGCACGAACGATGGGAGCGACCTCAACGACGGCTCCATCGGCACCCGCATCGCCAAGGGGAGTTTCTCCATGTTCGTTTCGGCCGACGGCGAGGTCGACGCGAATCTACGATGGCGCCGTGACTTCTCCGCTCTGACTCGGGATGTCACCGTGCTCAAGGTCGGTCACCACGCGGGCAACGACGCGGTCTTCGATGCGGGGTTCCCGGGATCGGGCACGTCGTGGCTCGACCACACCGATGCCGACCTCCACCTGATCAGCGCCAATGGGACCACCCACCCGCGGATCGGAGCGCTGAACGAGCTCCTCTCCCGAGCCGCTCCGACCCTCTGCACCAGCACGCATGGTGAGGTGGAGATCCGTGCGGCCGCAGACGGCCAATGGACGGTCACTGTTGAGAGGAACGAGGGCGCTGCGTGTTCGGCGGGGCGCGACGCGACGACGTAGAGAACGGGCGGCATCGACGCGATGCGCCGGCCGCGGACACGCGGCCGGAGGGGAATCGGGACTGGAGGAGGGGGCCGGCGAACCGGCCCCCTCCCGTCAGTTGAAGACGACGTCTCCCGACGAGTCGGGAGCGGGATCTATCGTGCTGTTCCGGATCGTCACGGTGCTGCTTCCGTCCCCGTCTTCGATCACATCGAGTGACTTCTCGCCCCCCGCGCCCGTGATCGTGGAGTTCCGGACCGTCACGTCGTGGCCGCCGGCGTCCTCTTCCTCGAGCTCCACCGCCGTGTTGCCGTTGCCCGTGGACTCCGAACGCGTCAGCGACAGACCGATGTCGCCCGTTCCGTCCTCGGTCATCTGGATTCCCTGCCCGTCATTCCCGTTGGTCGACACACGGCGCAGGATGAGCGCAATCGAGCCGTCACCCTCTTCGTCGACGCGCAGCCCGTCATCCTCGGTGTTCTCCGAGAACGAGCTGCCATTGATCACCCCGCGGACCCCACCCTCGCCGAATTCCTCGAAGCGGGCACCGCGGCTGTCGAGCGATCCATCGGCCGTCACGTTGAAGAGACTGAGTACGATATCGCCGGCACCGACCGGATCGTCTTCGCTCTCCGTGATCTTGATGTTCTCGTCGACGTTGCCGGTCGCCTCGAGATAGAAGGCGGCGAAGGCCGCATCGCCGCTGCCGTTTTCGTCGAGGTCCACGCCTTCGTCGATGTTGTCGTTCACCTCGGTGTTGATCATCGCCAGCTTCAAGCCGCCGTCGCCGGCCTCGTCGATATCGAATCCGTCTTCGACGTCGACGGGGAACTGGAGCTGCGCGCCGTTCTCGTTGAACGAGGAGTTCACCACGGTGCCCACGACGCTCCCATCGCCGATCTCGTCGAACTCGATGCCGTCGCCGAAGTTGCCTCTGAAGTCCACGTCGCGGAAGAAGAACGTGATGCCGCCGCGGCCGCCTTCGTTGAAGCGCATGCCGTCGAAGTCAGCCCATTCGCAGCCGAGGTCCTCATCGAGCTGCGAGCAGATGCTGCTGGCCCCGTTCGCCTTACCTGTGTCGAACACGTTGACGCGGGTGAGCGACACGTAGATCGATGCGTTCGACTCGATGGGATCGGGGGCGGCCTCCGACCCACCCTTCTGGTCTTCGACCCATACCGCCGACAGGCCCTGACCGGCGAAGGTCGTCCGATTCAGGTTCACGCGCACGGTACCCGACGCGTCGTCCGTCAACTCGAAGTAGATCCCGTGGCCGGACTGCCCCTCGAAATCGATGTTGCGCACCGTGAGGTCGGGCTCACCCAGAACCTGGAGGGCGTCGCCCACCGTTTCCTCGCCGACGCGAGCCGCCGAGCTGCTGGGTGGCGCAATCGGGTTCGTCGGCCCGACGATCCGGGCGCCGCGGCTGCCCACGAGCGTCAGGTCGTGATCGCCAACGTACGTCAGCGGCTCCTTCAACTCGATCGCGCCGCGCACGTAGATGGTGGAGCGGCGACCATCGGTGGCGGCGTCATCGAGGGCCGCCTGGAGGGCGGCCGCACTCGACACGGACGCGAAGCGCGCTTCGGCCGTCACCGGATCGCGCTCGACGGTCGGCTGCAGGGGGCTGTCGGAACACGCCGCCCACGCGAAGGGCAGCACGAGAGTGGAGACACGTAGGAGGGTGCGATTCATGTACGGGGGCTCCCGTCGTCGTAGGATTCAGGCACACATGCAAGGAAAGTTCATGATGCCCATCCCACCGGTAACGCACCTCGCGACGCGGTCACGATCGCGTCACCCCTTCGTCTCGAAGAGCTCCCCACGACGCACGACCAGGCGATCGATCACCCCCCCGGGCCGGTTCGCACCGGCGCGGGGTTGTTCGGATCCTCGTAGGGGCGCAGGTGTTCCTCGAGAAACGTCCAGGTGCGGTTCCACGAGTCGCGCTGCGCCGGTGAGTCCACCCGTTCGAGCGTTTCCGGATCGACGCGTCGGCTGAAGGCGTGGCCCACGCTGCGACCCCACGGCGCCGGGTCGACGTAGATCTTCGTCTCGGCCAGGTCCGGTTTGGTCGCCCTGAGCTTGTACACCAGCATGGACGCTTCCTGGAAGTTCACATCGCGGTCGTTGGTGGCGACGTGCACCATCAACGGGGTCTCCAGGTCGTCCACCCGATAGTAGGGGGACCGCTCCTCGTAGATGGCGCGCTGCTCGAACGGCAGGCCCGCGATCCGTTCCTGCGTGGCGAAGTTGCGCTGGTAACCCGGGCCCTTGTACGAAAGGCGAAAGATGAGGTTGGTGACCGGCACGAGCGCGGCGCCGGCCCGGAAGGGATGGTCATCGCGCGTGACCGAGTGGATGGTGATCAGGCCACCGTGGCTCCATCCCATCATGCCCACGCGTTCGGGGTCCACGTGCGCCAACTGTGAGGTCATCCACTCATACGCCGACACCACGTCGTCCACTTCGTACCCGCCGTAGTCGATGGCCCGGTGGTGCTCCTCGCCGTAGCCGGTACTCCCGCGATACTCGGGCGCGATGATCACGTAGCCTCGTTCGACCGCCTCGCGCACGAACGGCCACATATTCTGGTTCCAGTTCCCGTGCACACCGCCGTGCACCCAGATCATCGCCGCGTGGCCAGTCGGCCCTCGGCTCTCGAGCGGCTGAAAGAGGTAGGCGGGGATCTCCATCCCGTCGACCTGGCTGCGGTAGGTGACCTTCTGGAAGTCGACGACACCCTCGGTGACCGCGGCGTAGATGCTGTCCGTGCGGGCCTTGCGATCGATGTCGGCCTGGTAGTCACGGTGAGGGTGATCCTCCCACGCCTTCGAAACGTAGAGCGCTCTGGCCCGAGCGGTGTCCATGACGACCTGACGATCCGAGGCCTGGGCCCGGCCCACGGCAGGTGCGAGGGAGAGGGCACAAGCGAGACCAACCAGACCAACCCGGAGTCGATGCATCGAGAAGGATCTCCAACGAGGAACGGGGTCGTCAGAATCCCCGGGGCGCCCGTCGGTTGTCAAACTACCTCCGGGCGCCCCCGCGGGTCGCGGCCGCCTGCCCGGCGTAGCCCGTCAGCTCGACGTACCCCCGCCCCGAAACCTCCACTCCATCGGCCCTACCCTCCACGTCGACCGCGCCCTCCCAGTAGCGCAGGCTCACATCGAGCTCCTGGTCGGCGAGCACGGGGGTGACCACCAGCTCGAGGCCCTCCTCGGGCACCGACACGGTCCACCCCGACGGATAGATCGATCCGTCGACGGGGCTCTCCCATCGTTCGTCTACGGTCAGCGCGAAGTCGTCGACGGAGAGGTGCCGAGGCCGGCCGTCGCGATCGACCAGGACCCCGTCACTGCGCGGATCCGCTCGGCCATCATCGCGACGAAGCTGGTACACCATGAGATCGCGCCCGTCGGAGAGCTGGAGAGCGAACCAGTCCCACCCTACGACCCCCTCCGAGAGCGCGCTGGTGCTCCACTCCCGATCGAGCCAGGCCGAACCCCGAACCGGTACAGCCTCCCCGTCGATCTCCACGACCCCCTCGGCCGCGATCCGTGTGTAGGAGTAGTAGAACGAGGCGTTGCCAGGCTCCGGGCCCTTCTGGCTCAGGCCGTCGTCGCCCTGAAGCACCATCGGCTTCTCGGGCGTGAGTTCGAGAGCGAGCGCGACCCCGTCGTCGCGCGCCGACAGGCGCATCGGCCACACCTCGTCACTCTCACCGACTACCTCCCAGTCGTCGAGCCAGACGCGGAAGGGCGTGGCCTGGGCCCCGGCCAGCCCGACCGACGCCCTGGTGAAGCGCTCGAACTCGGTGAAGGACCCGGCCGCGACGTCGGTCACGGTGAAGTGACCGAGGTAGACCTGACGGGTGGCCCAGTCGCGTGCGCCCCGATCCAGAGAGTCGGGGGGAGCCAGCGCCCCGCGGAAGATGGTGAACTGAAATCCGAACCGGCGCGCGCCGTCGCCGTCGAGGTTACCGGTGAAGTACCACCACTCCGAACGAAAGTCGTCGTGGGGCCCGTGATCGAGTGGAAAGTCGAACGGGCGGGGCGCGACCGCGCGTGCATACCCCAGCGTATCGGATCCGCCGAGCGCCTCGGCCAGGGAGAGCGCCGCCTCCGGCTGCGCCCCCGAGTCCCGAGCGCCGGTCCGGTCCCGGAGCAGGAGGTACCCCTCCCCGAGTGGAATGGCGAGCAAAATCAGGAACATGATCCAGTCTTGCCAGCTGAGGAGCGGCTCGCGTGAGGTCGCCATGATCTACTCCTCTCGTAGCGCGAGCGCAGGCGAGGTGCGAGCCATGCGCCAGGCGGGGTACAGTCCTGCCAACAACGCCCCCGCCATGGCGAGCCCCACCGCCTGGAGCAACAAGCTCGACCCCACCTGCATGTCGAGCGTCCACCCGAACGAACGGCGGTTCACGACCTCGATCATCACGACGGCGAGCAAGAGGCCGGTCGGGATCGCGAGGATGCCCGCGATCAAGCCGAGAAGCCCCGTCTGAGTGGTGACCATGGTCCAGACCTGTGCCGGCGTCAGCCCGTTCGCGCGCAGGACGCCGAGTTCCCTCCCGCGCTCGAGTTGGAGCGCCATCAGGGCGGAGAGGACGCCGATGAAGGCGACCACGAAGGCCAGCGCCCGCAGCACGGCCGTGATGGCGAAGGTGCGATCGAAGACCTCGAGCGACGCGGCCCGGAGCGCCCGATTGGAACGGACGACCACGGCCTGGCCGTCTCCGGCGGCCGCTTGCATCGCCTCGACCACACGATCCACCTCGACGGCCTCGTCGAGGAAGAAGCCGAGCGATGTGATGCGGTCGTCGTCGAACCAGACGTCCCAGGTGGAACGTGCCATCATCACGACCCCCTGCTCGGAACCGTAGTCGCGAAACACACCGGCGACGCGGAAGGACGCAGGACCGCGGTCCGTCGCCAATCGAATGGAGTCGCCCAGCGCTACACCGCGCCGATAGGCATACGGTTCCGAGACCAGGACGGCCCCGTCGACCCGAAACGCAGAGAACGCCGACGCGACGGAGCCCTCGAGGAACCGAAAGGCGGCTTCTCCCCGCGGATCGAGGTCGAGCGCTACGACTCGGAGCAGACCTGAATCGGTGAGGAACTCGGCGCCCCGGTAGGTGCTGCGACCCGCGACGCCACCCACCGCCGACAAGCGCTCCACCACGTCGGGATCCAGCGACCCTTCGGCGCGCGACGATACCGGGGAGGGGGGCGAGACGTAGATGTCGGCCTGGAGAGTGTGATCCAACCACTCGACCACCGTGCCGCGGAACGACTGGATCATCACCCCGAGGCCCACGGTCACCGCCACCGCCACCACGAGGGCGGCGACGGCGGGTGCCGTGCGCGACAGCGCGGCGGTGACCCCTCGTGCGGCGAGAGTTCCGAGAATGCCCACGGTGCGACCCAGCGCTGGAGTGAGTAGACGCACGAAGCCGACCGTGGCGAGCGGGGTGGTCAGCGCCGCCCCCAACAACACACCGAACAAACCCACGAAACTCACGAGGACCGAGCGCGACGGCACGAGCAGGAGGCCGCCACCGACGACGCCCAGACCCAACCCCGCGGCCGCCGCCCGTGGCACGAGGCGCCGCACCCGGTCTTCGCCCAGCGAGCGCACCTGCGCGGCCCGTGGCGCGGCGCGCACGGCCTCGCGCACGGCGGGATACGCCGCCAACAGTGTGGCCCCGACCCCGAGTGCCGCCCCCTTGAGAAGCACCTCGGCCGGCAATGTCAGGCTCTCCACGGTGAGCACGAAATACAGGTCGTTGATGGTCTGCGTGACGAGACCCACGAGCCCGCGACCCAGCACCACACCGAGCCCGAGTCCGATGGCCGTACCCAGCAGCGCCGTCAGCAGCGCCTCGCCGGCCACGGTACGGAACACCTCGCTCCGGGTGACGCCCAACGCGCGCAGGGCCCCCAGGAGTTCACGCCGCTGGACCACCGAAAACGTCATGGCGTTGTAGATGAGAAACATCCCGAACACCAAGGCGAGGAGGCTGAGCGCCGTCAGGTTGAGGTCGAAGGCGCGCAACATGCCCGCGAGGGTCTCGCTGCGCGTCCCCACCTCGAGGAGGTGCGCGCCGGCCGGGAGCACGGCCGTGACGGCGGCGAGATCGCGCTCGCCCCCTGCGCTCGACGGAACCACGAGGTCGATGTACGACAGGCGCCCCGGCCGATCGACGAAGCGCTGGGCGGTCCCGATATCGGCGATGACCATGTCGGAGAGCCCCCGACGTGCCAACTCGTTCTCCGGTTGCAACGTCCCGACGACGATCGCCGACCGGCTTCGGCCCTCGATCGAGAGCGGGAGCGAGTCGCCGATGGCCACCCCGGCCCGATCCGCCAGCGCCCGAGACAACACCACACCTCGCCGGGTCGTGACCAGGACGTCGATCTCGAAGTCGCCTCCGCCCCCACCGAGGTAGGGCCGAAACGGGCGCTCCGAAAACGGGTCGACGCCGAGCAGTCGTAGCGCCGTGCCCGGGAGCTGCGACGACGACGCCCACGCCTCGATGATCGGAGCCGACGCCCGCACCCCCGCCTCGGTCCGAATCGCGGTGAAGACCGACTCGGGCAGCCCCGACGGCCCGCCTTCGATCCGATGTGTCGCGCGGCCGGCGACGGATTCGGTCGACACCTCGAACGCCGCCCTCGAGCTCTGGATGGCGAGATCGATCGCGACGACCACGGCCACCCCCAGGGCGACACCGAGGATCGTGAGAGCCAGCTGGCCCGGATGCCGGAGTGCCCACCGCCTGGATGCGCGCTGGAGGAGCGTCATTCGCTGCCCTCGACGAGGCGGCCTCGTTCGATCCGCAAGACGCGGTCGGCGTGCGCAGCCAATTCGCGAGAGTGGGTGACGGCGAGAAGGGTCCTCCCGGCCTCACGCACCAGCCGATCGAGCAGATCCAGCATCCGCTCGCCCGTCGACGGGTCCAGGTTGCCGGTCGGTTCGTCGGCGAGAATCAGCGCCGGCTCATGCACCAACGCTCGGGCGAGGGCGACCCGCTGCTGCTCTCCCCCCGACAAGCGATCCGGAAAGGTGGCGGCCCGGTCGGCGAGGCCGACGATGTCGAGAAGCTGCCGGGCCCGATCCCGCGACGCCGAGTCGAGTCGGCCCTTCAGCTCCAGCGGCAGCAGGAGGTTCTCCTCGACCGTCAGCGTCGGGAGGAGGTTGAAGAACTGGAAGACGAACCCGATGTGGCTCCGGCGGAAGAGCGTGCGCTCGCGTTCGCCGAGTTCCGTCACACACACGCCGTCGATCTCGATGGTGCCCTCGTCGGGTGTGTCGATCCCGCTCACCAGATTGAGCAGGGTCGACTTGCCGCTCCCGCTGGGACCGAGCAGCGCGACGAACTCGCCACGTCGAATCTCGGCCGAAGCCTGCGAGAGCACGTCGTGACGACGATCGCCTTCGATGTAGTAGCGGCTCAGACCGCGGATGGAGAGAACGACGTCGGACACCGAACGGACACCGAGTTGGAGACGAGCGAGACCGGTGGGCGCCCGCGTACACCTCCAACCCGCGATCCTTCCACGCCTCCGCCAGGGTGCCCGACTACTCCGCCCGCAGCGCCGTCAGGGGGTCGACCCTCGCCGCCTTTCGCGCCGGCAACCAGGTCGCGAGCAGGCTCACCGCGACCAGCAGGAGGGGAGCCACGACGAAGGTGAGGGGGTCCCGCGCCGTCACTTCGAACAGGAGCGAGCCGAGGAGTCGCGAGCCCACGAACGCTCCGAAGAGCCCGATGGCAACTCCGGCCACAACCACCCCGGCACCCTGACGGACCACCATCGCACCCACATCCCCGGCCTCGGCCCCCAGAGCCATGCGGATCCCGATCTCGCGAGTCCGCTGGCCGACTACGTACGACACCACGCCGAACAGCCCGATCATCCCCAGGAAGAGCGCAACCGCCGCGGCGATCGAAAGCAGAGACATCGTCAGCGCGCGATCCGCCATCGAGGCTCGCGCGACCTCGCGCATCGTCCGCACCGTGGTGATCGGCACGTTCGGATTCAACCGCGCGACCATCGACCGCAGCGAGGGGGCGAGCGACGACACGTCCGAGCCGTCACCACCGCGCACGATCAGGAAGCCGCTTCCCGTATCGGGCAACACCCAATCGCCGCTGACCAACGGAACCAGGGCGAAGCCCATGGCGTCGTCGGTGACCCGGAACTCCTTCGTCTGGGCGAACACGCCCACCACCTCGCCGTACACGGCTTCCTCGTCGCGGTCCACCCACGACACCCACTTGCCCAGCGCCTCACCATCGAGAAAGGTGTCCCGGAAGTGCTCGTTCACCCAAACGGCCGGGACCGGTGTCTCCCAGTCCGCGCGGCGCATCGTGCGGCCCTCCAGCAGGCGATACCCCAGCGACTCCATGTAGCCCGGGCCGACCGGTCGGTAGAGGCTGACCTCGGGGATGGCCTCCGGATCCTCCGGCTCGCCCTGGACCACGAACGATCCGCCCGACGAACTGGTGCTGAAGAGGGGCACCGCGCCCCCGAACCCCGCAGAGACCACCCCGGGAAGGGCCGCCGCGCCGTCGATGGCGTCCTGATAGAAGCGGGCCGCCTCCTCGGACGACAGGCTGCTCCCGACGCTGAGCCCCATCACGAGGGTGGCCTCGGGGTCGAAGCCGAGGTCCATGCGGTTCATCGCCACCAGAGAGCGCACCATCAGGCCCGAACCGATCAGGAGGACCAGCGCGAGGGCGAGTTGGGTCGTGACCAGCAGATTCCGCGCCCGATGCCGCGCGCGTCCATCGGTCGTCGTGCGATTCCCGCGCAGGATTCCGGCGGACCCCGTGCCGGACAGTCCGAGCGCGGGGATCATCCCGAGAAACAGCCCCGCGACGACCGAAAGCAGACCCGCGAAGGCGAGCACCGTGGGCGTCATGCCGATCTCGTCGAGGCGCGGAAGATCCTCGCCTCCCCATGCGGTCAGCGCCTCGACACCGGCGGCCGCGATGACGACGCCGAGGACGCCGCCCCCGATCCCCATCACGAGACTCTCCGAGAAGAAGCTCCCGGCGATTCGTCGACGATCCGCGCCCATGGCGGCCCGTACGGCCAACTCCTTCTGCCGACCCTCCGCGCGCACCAGGAACAGGTTCGCCACGTTGGAGCAGGCAATGAGCAAGACGAAGGACACCGTGCCCAGTACGATCAGGAGGGTCGAACGTGCATCGCCGACCACCGCTTCCTTCAGGGTTCGGATGCTCACGGCCCAGCCGAAGCTCTCCAGCCCTTCGGCCGTCAGGTCGGGCCAGCGTTCCGGGATCCGGCCCTGCAGCTGGGCCACCTGGGCCTGCGCGGCCTCGTGTGAGATGCCCTCTGCGAGGCGTGCGTATCCGCGCAGGCCGAACTCGCCGAACTCGCCCTGCGGAGCGACGTACAGCGGCAGGACGAAGCGGGCCTCGCTCTCGACGGGCGTCGTGAACGACGGCGGGAGAACCCCCACGATCTCGACCGTGGAGCCATCGAGTTCGACCGTGCGGCCGATCACGTCGCGAGCGCCGCCGAAGAGGGCCGTCGAACCGCCGTCGGTCAGGAGTGCGACACGCTGTGGACCATCGGCCACGACATCGGAGTCGTCGAACAGACGTCCGCGCTCGGTCGAGAGTCGGAAGACCGAAAAGAAGTCGGGCGTGACGAACAGCGCTCTCACGCGCTCGGGTCGATCCGTGCCCGTGACGTTCAACCCGCCGGCCTGCACACCCGCCACCGATTCGAAACCGGAGGCGTATTCGGCGTAGAACCCGAGCAGGCCGGGCGACGCATTGAGTTCGGGAAGATCGAGCGCGGGGGCGTGATGCCGGATCTCCACGATCCGGTCGGACTCCGGGTAGGGGAGCGGCTGGATCACGATCGCGTTGACGAGGGTGAAGATGGCGACCGTCGCGCCGATCCCGACGCCCAACGTGACGATCCCGATGCCCGCGAAGCCGGGCCGGCGCGCCAGCGCGCGCGCGGCGAGGCGCATTTCCCTGATCCAGTGCATCCCACGCTCTCCCGTCGTCCGGCGCGGCTTGCGTCGCCGCGCACGCTCCCATGTGTATCCTCGCCACGAGACCCATCGCTCGCGCACGAGTGCAATCCCCAGATCGGTCACCGCCTGCACGCCGACCCACACCACACCCCAGGCGCCGCTCTTCGCCTCCGCTCGCTCCAGGCAAGACGCGAGGTCGGCCTGCATCGCCGCCCCACACTCGGCCCGCATCTCGGCGGGCAAGGCCCGCGTGAGGAGGCCGAACAAGGAGAGGAGGACGC
Organism: Longimicrobiales bacterium; assembly: GCA_028279425.1. Lineage (GTDB taxonomy): Bacteria > Gemmatimonadota > Gemmatimonadetes > Longimicrobiales > Gaopeijiaceae > Gaopeijia. Next base: position 27,236 of record JANQNV010000247.1, read on the forward strand.
GGCGCATCGATCAGCCCTGCGTCGCACGCACGGCGTCGATGAGTCCCTGCAGGCGGTCGGCTTCGGCGCCGAGTGCGGCCCGCCCCCGCGGGGTCAGCCGGTAGTACTGCCGGCGCTGATCCCGGTCCGGGTCGTCATCGCCCGTCAGCGGCTCCAGAAACCCGACGGCGGTCAATTCCCGAAGGGCGCCGTACAGTGTGGCGGGCCACAGCTTGACCGAGCCGTCGGTCCGCTCGTCGACGGCCTCCCGGATCGAAAACCCGTGGCGGGGTCGCTCCGCGAGGGCGAGCAGGATGTGGAACCACGTCGACTTCAAGGGGGGGATCGGCGCCATGTCGTCCTCTCGAGCAAACGTCCGCTTCACCATCCACTACGAAACCATACCGATATGGTTTCATACTGAATGTCGGCGCCCGCCCTCAGCCTTCGTCGGCGCGGAGGGCGATGAGGGGGTCGGCGCGAGAGGCGCGATGAGCCGGCAGCAACGCCGCGACGAGGGCGGCGGCGAGGAGCGCACTGCCGCCGACGAGATACGCCCAAGGATCGTGGGGCGGGGTGTCGACGAGTTGTGATCGCAGGACGCCCGCGGCGGAGTAGGCCCCCAGCAGTCCCAGCCCCAGTCCCATGATCACGATGACGAGCGAACGTCCGACGACGAGGCCCACGATCCGGCCGCGTTGGGCGCCGAGAGCGGCGCGGATGCCCATCTCGCGCGTGCGCCGGGTCACAACGTAGCTCAGCAGCCCATATAAACCGACGCAGGCGAGGATCACCGCGAGGGCCCCGAACACCACCACGAACGACGTCAACGCGGCGCGATCCGATACGGCGTTGAACACACGGCGCTCGAGGGGCTGGACGTTGACCGAGAGTCGAGCATCGCGGCGCCCGACCGCGTCTCGAAGCAGGGTGGGGATCGCATCCCGTGCACCCACGCGGCCGCGCACGACGAGGGTCATCGCTCGCATGGAGGCGGGAACCTGCTCGGCGAGCACGAACATCTCTCCCGTCGGCTCCGAATCGAAGCCGTAGGTGCGCACGTCCGACACGACCCCCACGACCCTCAACCACGGAGCCTCTTCGCCCGCTCGACCGCGTTCCATGCTCAAGGCCCGCACGCGTCGACCGATCGGAGACTGGCCCGGCCAGAACTCATCGGCCATCGACTCGTTGATCACCACCACGCGTTCGGTGTCGGGTCCGTCGGACCGATCGAAGAGGCGACCGGCGACGGTCGCCACCGACAGCGCCTGGAAGTAGTCTCCCGCGACCGCGCGGTACCCGGCACCGATCTGCCCGGCGGGGCGGCCGTCGACCTCGATGAAGCCACGGCCGCTCCCGACCATGGGGGCACCCCACCCCGCTCCGGCGGCGACGATGCGACCGTCGCCCTGCAGCTCGCTCAGCAGCTCCGACCAGAAACGACGGCGCGCCTCGACGCCCTCGCCCTGCCCCTCTCCGAACGGCACCGCGTAGTCGGGAAGATCGAGCGCCACCTCGGTCACCCACACGCCCGCGGTCTCGAAGCCGAGGTCTCGGGCGGTGAGGCTCCGAAAGCTCTGGACCAGCAGGCCGCCACTGACGAGAAGGGTCAGGGCAAGGGCGACTTCCGACACCACCAGCGCCGCACCCACACGGTCGCGGCGCCCCCGACTGCGGAGGCTCGACCCCACCGACGCCGACCCCCGACTCCCCATTCTGCCGGCGCGGACGGCGGGCACGAGTCCGGCGAGCAGGCCGGTGACCACGGCCAGCCCGAGAGCGAAGGCTACCGTCGTGGCGCCCACCCGGACGGAGGTGGCAACGGGAAGGTTGGCGGTCAGGAATGGCTCGAGTGCGACCATGAGCCACGCCGCCGCCAGAAGCCCGACGATCCCGCCACAGAAGCCGATGAGCAGGTGTTCGGTGAGGATCTGCCGGACGACGCGGCGCCGATCCGCGCCGAGCGCCAGGCGGACCGACACCTCGCGCACGCGCGCCTCGGTCCGGGCGAGCGACAAGCCCGCGAGATTCAGCCACGCGAGCAGCCAGACCGCGAAGGTTGCCCCGAGCAGCAACCATATCTGGCGATCCGTTTCGCCGAGCAGGAAGCTGTGGAGCGGTTCCACACCAACCTGCCAGGCGTAGACGGCGGTCGGGTCTTCGGCCCTCACGCGGTCGGATACCCGGTCGAGCTCGGCCTTCAGCGCCGCCGGGTCGACCCCGGCGGGCAACCGAGCCACGACGGCCCAGTTGATGAGATTTCGGGCGCCCGGCTGGGTCATTTCTCGAGGTGCGGTCGCCGTCCACACCTCAGCCCCGACAGGGTAGGCCGTCGCGTCGTCCACCACACCCACGACGTCGTGGGTGGATCCCACGATCGATACCTGGGCGGGGAGAGCGGGTGAGCCCAGACGGTCGCGCCAGAACGATGCGCTGACCACTGCCACCCGCGCATCGGCGTCGGCTTCGCCGAGGGCTCGTCCCTGCGTCAGCGTGGGCCGCAGCACGGCGAAGAACTCCGGGCTCACCTGGTGGATGGCTTGGCGCACGGGTCCATCGGGCAGCTGGAGCGTGGCGGGAACGGCTCGAAACACCGTCGCCGACGTGGCGATGCGCGTCCCGTTCGTCCAGTCGTGCCATGCGGTCGACGACACCTGCGGAAAGAACTCCCCCTCGCGAGTCGCCGACTGCAGGCTCACCAGGCGATCCGCCTCGGGAAACGCCAGGGGCCTGAGAAGCACCCTCTCGACGACCGTGAACGACGATGTGGTGAGGGCGATGCCGAGCCCCAGCGTCAGCACCGTGAAGACGGCGTGCGCCGGCTGGCCTCGTGCTCGGCGGGCCGCCACCGTCAGGTCGGCCAGGATGCCTTCGACGAAGCTCCAGAAACCGAGCCGGCGATCGCGCGCCCGACGCGTCCGCCCCAGCATCCGACGCGCCTCGTCGATCGACCCGAATCGCCGAAGCGCCTCCTCGCGGGCCGCCTCCGGCGTCCACCCCTCCCGTTCCAGCTCCTCGGCTCTCAGCTCCAGATGCGCCCGAATCTCGTCGTCGACCTCGTCGCTCGCAGACCCCGAGCGAGGCAGCCGAAAGTCCCGCCGCGGGCGGCCACTCACGGGGTCTCCCGGGCCAGGATGCCACCGACCGACTCGACGTACCGGGCCCAGGTCGCCGCATCCGCCTCGAGAGCGGCCTCCCCCCTCGGCGTGAGCGTGTAGAAGCGGGCCCGACGATTGGTTTCGGTCCGCCCCCACTCCGCGGCGACCAGCCGGCGGCCCTCGAGGCGGTGCAACGACTGGTACAGTGCGCTGTCGGCCACCCCGAGGCTCCCGCCCGAGTGGCGCTCGAGCCAGGAGACGATCCCGTAGCCGTGCCGGGGCCCCCAGCTGAGCGACTTCAGGACCAGCAGATCGAGCGTCCCCTTCAGCAGCGGTAGCGACTCCTTCGACGGCCCCTCCATATCCACCCCCCGGACTGACATCAGCACACACCCCGTGTGTTCTGATGTAACGATTCAGGGTGCGCGCGACAAGGGTCGAACGCGTACCGGGGGCCCCTACCGGCGACCGATCTCGATCCGTACCTCGGTCGACGCCTCGGCCGTTACCCGAAACGGACTCACGGCGACCGGCTGCCCGCGAAGACGTACGACCGCCGTGTAGTCGCCCGGCAACAGGCCCCCCATTCGGAAGCGATCGGTGGAGCTCAGATAGGCGGTCCGCCCGACGGGTTCGATGAACACGTCCACCTCGCCGGGTCCGGCGTCGAGCCCCGTCACGGTGCCCTCCACCCGTCCCAGGAGCGGCTCGAAGGCGACGCCCGAAAGCTCTCGGCTCCACAGAAGGAGCACGCCACAGCCCTCGGGATCGGCCACCGCCCCGGCGTGCGGCCCATAGAGCTCGACCGCATGGACGAAGGGGGTCGAGGCGCCGGCGATATCGAACCTCCGGCCGTCGCCCCCGCCATCGCCGCCCATCGCCCCATTCAGACGAACCGCCACCGGGCAAGCGGCCTCGTCGATGAAGACGCGCGCACTCCCCTCGGAACGCGCTACCCGAACCCCGCGTGCCGATCCGACGACGTCGAGGAGCGGGGTCCGAGCCGGGTCGAGGATCCGCTGGTGGACACGAGCTTCGAACGCATCCCGGCGGCCGAAGAAGCCGGCGCGACCCAGAAAGAGGGAATCGGCCTCGGCCGGGGACGGTGCGGCGGACGACGAAAACGCCAGCGTTTGGTCGGTGCTGCCCTCCACCGGCTGTCCATTGCGCAGCGCAGGATCGTAGCGAAGACCTCGGGCCACGCGCTCCGCTTCGGGAAGCAGTGCCGCCGATCCGGCCCGCCGTTCGACCGAGGTGACGGCCCCACGCGCGTCGAGGTGGATGCGCACGCGTACCGTCGTGTCGTTCCCCGCACGAACCACCGAGCGCCCGGAAAACAGGCGGACGGTGTCGGGCAACCCGG
>JANQNV010000270.1 GCA_028279425.1 Longimicrobiales bacterium
CCACGGTATCGGCCTCCCCGGCGCCGATCGCCAGCCCCATCGCGGACGCGCGGTGGCGGGTCACGACGAGGACGAGGGGCCCGGAGGCGAAGTCTCGAAGGCGAGCCAACGACTCTTCGTCGAGCGTCTCGACGGCCGCGACGAGGTACGACGCCCCGTCCGCGCTCGAGGGGCGAACGAAGAGGGGGCGCCCCCGACCGAGATCGAAAAGCCCGCGTTCGGCGTTGTACATACGTCTACGATCCTGCATGGAGGCGTCGTGGGTCGGACCCGCAGGTGCGACGAGAACCCCGGTGGTCGGTAGGGGGTCCGCATCGACGACGGCGTCGACAGAACGGATTTCAGGGGGTGGGGCCGCCTCGAAGGGCGAAACGAACAGACCCGATCGGCGTGCGGCGGCGCCGAGGCGGTGGCTGGCGCTCCAACGAACGATCCATGGCGCGAGCACGAGGCCGGCGAAGATCGGACTCATCCAGACGAAAAACGCGGGGCTGACGAGCCATGTCGCCACGGCCCACGTGGTACCACCCACAGTCGCGGGCAGTGTGACCCGAAGGGCCTCGCGCCACGGCACCCCACCGCCGGTCCGCAGCGCCGGGTCCCAGCGCACGCTTCGGCCCGAGGCGATCTCGACGACGAAGCGCGTGTGGGCGACCATCATGAGGGGCGCCAACAACACCGAGAATCCCGTTTCGAGCAGCGCGCTGATCCATACGCCGGCCACGCTGCCGATCGAGCGTCGAGGGCCGAACACCGTTCCGATGAGGAGGCCGAGCACCTTGGGTGCGAAGAGAACCGCCGCCGTCACCGCGAGGAGCGACACGGGGCCGGGCGAACCGACCGGCGGCAGGCCGAGCGAGCGCCCGGTCAGGCCGGGCGCGAAGACGTAGGCGGTCCCGGCGAGGAGGAACAGGAGCCACAAGGGCGAGGTGAGGTATCCGAACGCCCCGAGGAGCATGTGCAGTCGCGAGAGCGGATGAAGACCCGGCAGGCCGAGCAAGCGCAGGTGTTGCAGGCTTCCCTGGGCCCAGCGCCGATCGCGTCGAGCGTAGTCGACCACGTTGGTGGGCACCTCTTCCCAGCTCCCGCTCGGGGTGGGATCGAGCACGATCGTCCATCCGGCTCGCCGTAGAAGCGCGGCCTCGACGAAGTCGTGGCTGAGCACTTCGCCGCCCAGCGGTGGGCGCCCCGGGAGGAGCGGGAGATCGGCGTGCTCGGCGAACGGTCGCAGTCGAACGATGGCGTTGTGGCCCCAGTAGTTCGCCGTATCGCCCTGCCACCAGGCCTGCCCCGACGCGAGCACAGGGCCGTAGAGGCAGCCCGCGAACTGTACGATGCGCCCGAAGAGGGTCCGCTGACGCACCGGGAGGGGGACGGTCTGGATGAGGCCGACCTCGGGGTCCGCCTCCATCGCGGAGGCCAGGCGCACGAGGGTGGGGCCGTCCATCACGCTGTCGGCGTCGAGCACGACCATGTGGTCGTAGTCGTCGACGCAGCGATGCGTGAACTCGGCGATGTTGCCGGCTTTCCGACCGCGGTTCCGTTTTCGACGTCGGTAGTGGAAGCGCGACGCAGGGTGTCTCGCCTGAAGGAGCGCCCAGGCGCCTTCTTCGGCGCGGGCGATGTGGGGATCCTGCGTGTCGCTGAGCAGATGAAGATCGAACGCACTCGCCTGGCCGGTGTCGCCGAGCGATCGGGCCACCGCCGACAGGCGCGCGGCAACGGAGGTCGGGTCTTCGTTGAAGACCGGCATGACGATCGCCGTTCGCGAGGTGAGGGGGGGCACAGGCTCGGCCCGCCGAGGTCTCGCGTGACGAAGACCACCTCGCGCCATCCGAACGAAACCCACGATCGAGGTCCAGAAGGGAACGACGATCCAGGCGAAGGTCGGTACGAACAGAGCGAGGATGACTGCCTCGAGCGGGCTGAACCCACCCGCCGCGAGGATCTGGAGCATCATCGCGCTGCCCACGACCGTCGATGCCGCCACGAGCAGGAGAAACGCGGACGCGCGCGCGCGCCGCACTCGCGCGTCAGTGCCCATCATCGGGTCTCCACAGGTAGCTCCACGTCTCGCTCAAGATGGTGTCGCCTCTGAGGTACAGCCGGATATCGGCCGGGCGGTCGGCCTCGGGTCGCAGTGCGAAGGTCGCCCGTCGGCCTCCCCCGGGTAGTGCCAAGACACGCACATCGTCCACCTCTCCGGCCGACGTCTCGACGACCGCCTCGATCGTCGCCGTCCCGCTCGACTCCCGGAGCGGTGCACCCTCGAAATCGACCACCACGCGGCGTCGTGTGCGAGGAGGCGGGGCGGCTTCTCCGGGGAGGGCGTCCCACCCGATGCGCGTCCGGACCACGTGCGCGACCGACTGCTCGGAGCGGTGAGCGTCGAACGTGTGCAGGCGGTAGCGGAAGCGGCGCTCGTCGCCTGCGGGAAGGCCTCCATCGGGCGCCCAGAAGGCGACGATGTTGTCGTTGAACTCCGAAGGGGTGGGGATTTCGACCAGCATGACCCCGCCTGCGCCCCAATCCCCTCCGAGCGGCTCGACCCACTCGCTGGGCCGACGGTGATAGTGCGCCTCCAGATCGAGGTAGGCCTCGAAGGCGCGGTCGCGCTGAACGAGGCCGAAGCCGGCGGGGTCACGATCTCGCAGCGTGGTGACCTGAAGGGAGCCGCGGTTCGTCAGCGGGCGCCAGATCCACTCCCCCCGGCCGGACTCCATCGACAGCGCCTCGGAATCGTGCACCCGCGGTCGGACGTCGTCGTCGCCACCGCGTCGGAAGGTCCCGTGCAGGTACATGCTCGTGAGCGGAGCGACGCCAAGCACCGAGATGGTCGCTCGGGAGAAGAGTCGGGCGTCGACGTCGAGGGTGGTCTGCGACGACCCGTCCGGCCGGCCGGGGGTGAGATCGAAGCGGTAGGCGCCCGTGACCGATGGGCCATCGAGCAGGCCGAAGAAGGTCAGGGTGTCGTCTCCAGCCCGGGGGCGCACGATCCAGAAGGCTCGAAAGTCGGGAAACTCCTCCCCCGCGGGCGACGCCACATTCACGGCGAGCCCCCGCGACGATAGACCGTAGACGTGCCGGGGCCCGAGCAGCCGGAAGTACGAGGCGCCCAGGAACGACACGACTTCGTCGACGCGCTCCGCGTCGTTCATCGGGGCCAGGACGCGGAAGCCGGCGAAGCCCGCCGATGCGGGCAGTGCCAGCTCTTGCCCTTCGACTTCGAAGCCCATCGTGAACAGATCCGGGTCGAAGGCCAACACGGTCGACGAGTCGGCCTCGACCAGATGCATGGCCACGGGCACGCGGAAGCTGCCCTTCGGGTGGAAGAACTGCAGTTGGAAGCCCCCGTCGTCGCGCCAGATCGCGCGCTCGTCGCGGAACCTTATGGCCCGTTGCTGACCATACGTGAGGTCCGCGACGGCACGGGCAGCGTCCGTATCGGGTGCGACGAAGGGCCGGTCGGCGCGTCGTCGCGCGAGGTCGACCACGAATTCGTCGAGGGTCGGCCCGCCGGGGCGAGCGCGCCAGGCCGGAAGGTGCTCAGGGTCTGCCGATGAGACCGGTGCCGCCGTCAGGCCTGGATCGCGGGTCGTGTCGAGGGCGGGGCCGGGGTCCGAGCAGCCGACGCCCAATGCCGCGGCGAGGGCGGCACCACCGATCAACGAGAAGCGATTGGATTCCACGACCGACGACGTCTCCATTCGGACCAGTCTTCCGCGACGAGCGTTCGTTACCCTGCTGGGACTCAATTGTCTCGTGTTGTTCCCGGGGTGGATCCTGAGCGGCCGAATCGGCCCCCACGTGGTGGCGCTCGAGGCGGTGCTCGCCATCGGGGTGTTCCTGGCTCTCCCACGGCGGCGCTGGACGGCCTTCGCGGCCGGGCTCACCGCCCTCGGTGCGGGCACCGTCTCGTTGCTCGCGCTCGGCGACACCGCCGCCCGGATGAGTCTCGCTCGTCCGCTGAACCTCTATCTCGACGTGCGTCTGGTGCGGTCGATCGGCGACCTCTTGTCCGGCACGCTGGGCGACGGATGGGGTGGGTGGGTCCTCGGCGGCGTGGGGGTATCGTGGATCGTGATCGTCTTCGTCGCCGGGCGGGCGCTGTTCGGCCTTTCGGGTCGCGGGCGCTCTTCCCGAGCCGCCCGCGTGGGTGTGGCGATGGTCATCCTGGCGACGGCCGCGATCCCCCTGCGTTGGCTGCACCCGTCGGGTGTCGCCCTCGGACTGACGGGGGTGCGGGTCGTGCGGGAGCAAAGCCAGCACCTCGCTCGCATGCTGTCGGAGCGCGAGCGGTTCGCGGTCGAGATGGCGGCTGCGGAGCGGGCGGGCCCGGACGAGACGGCGACCCTCGCCGGTCTGGGCGACCGCGACGTCGTTCTCGCGTTCATCGAGTCGTACGGCATGGCGGCGGTCGAAGATCCACGCTATGCGCCGGTGATCACTCCGCGACTCGAAGCGATGGGAGAACGGCTCGCCGCACGGGGGCTGCACATCGTGACGGGGAAGCTCGTCGCGCCGAGCCAGGGCGGGATGTCCTGGCTGGGACACGGATCGCTCCTCAGCGGGCTCTGGCTGGAGAACCAGCTGCGGTACGATCTCCTCCTCGCCAGCGACCACGCCACACTCGTCGACGACTTCGAGCGCGCGGGGTACCGCACCGTGGCTCTGATGCCGGCGATCACGCTCGCCTGGCCGGAGGGTGCTCGATTCGGCTACGAGACGATCTTCGCGCACGCCGACATCGACTACGCGGGCCCACCCCTCAACTGGGTGACCATGCCGGACCAGTTCACCTGGTCGTTTCTCGAGGGGACGATCCGGCGCGAAAGTGAGCGTCCCCTCTTCGCCGAACTCGGTCTGATCAGCAGTCACGCCCCGTGGACGCCGATCCTCGAGGTGCTCGACGACTGGGACTCCATCGGTGACGGCGAGGTCTTCGACCGCTGGGCCGACGCCGGCGACGAGCCCGAGGAGTTGTGGAAGGATGCGGATCGCGTTCGGGAGCACTACGCGATGTCGGTGGGATACGCTCTGGACGCCATGGCGAGCTACGCCCACCGCTACGTCGACGACGGCGTGATCGTCATCGCCCTCGGCGACCACCAGCCGGCTCCGCTCATCACCGGCGACGACGCTTCCCGGGCCGTACCGGTCCACATCATTGCGGCCGACCCGTCGTTGCTGACCCCATTCGTGGAATGGGGTTTCGTCGAGGGCGCGATCCCGGACCCCGATGGGCCCGAGCCCCGTATGGATGCCTTCCGGGGGTGGTTCTTGTCCGCGTTCGCGGGGACTTCGGGCCCGACCGAACCGTGATCCGCCGCCACCTTGGACTGCTGCGGTCGCTGGTCGTCTACTGGCGTCCGGGGCGACAGCGGGGCCTGCGCCGGCTGTACGCTCCCTTCGTCGGCCCCGGAGACCTCGTCTTCGACGTGGGTGCGCACGTGGGCGACCGTTCTGCGGCATTCGCCTCGCTCGGGGCCCGAGTCGTTGCGCTCGAGCCCCAGCCTCATGTCGCGTCCTGGCTTCGGCGGATCGTGGGCCGGAGCGAGGGCGTCACGATTCGAGAGGTTGCGGTGGGTGGGAGCGAGGGGACCGCCCGCATGGCCATGAGCGCGGCGAACCCCACCGTCTCGACCCTGGCGCACGGGTGGCGCGAGCGGCTCGCCGCCGGCAACGCCTCGTTTCGAGGTGTGCGTTGGGAGCGTACCATCGAGGTGCCCGTTACGACGCTCGATGCCCTGATCTCGGAGTTCGGTGTGCCCCGCTTCTGCAAGGTCGATGTCGAAGGTCACGAGGCGGACGTCCTCGCTGGACTGAGCCGCGCCATCGACGCCCTCTCGGTCGAGTTCGTGGCGGGCACACTCGAGGTGGCCCAGGCGTGTATCGATCGGCTCGAGTACCTCGGCCGATACGGCTACAACGCGGTGGTCGGAGAGGGGCGTCGCTTTCACTTCGACCGATGGCTCGCTCCCGACGAGGCGAGAGAGTGGTTGGCGAGGGGGGCCGACGCGGCGTCGAGTGGAGATCTCTATGCGCGGAGGGAGGTGCCTTGAATCCGAGCTACTGGGCCGATCTCACGTCGGCCGAGTTGAAGCGCGCCGTCGACGAGGACCCGGTGGCCCTTCTGCCGGTCGCCGCCATCGAGCAACATGGGCCGCACCTCCCGCTTTCGACCGACGCCGACATCGGTCGAGGCGTCGTCGACGAGGCGATGGCGCGAGTGGGTGGGGGGACGCGGGTGCTGCGGCTGCCGATGCAGTGCTTCGGCACCAGCGAGGAGCACGGGGCGTTTGCCGGTACGATCTCGCTGCGTGCGGAGCGCGTCGTGGACCTTCTCGTCGACGTCGGCCGCTCCGTGGCGGGCGCGGGAGTCCGGCGCCTCGTGGTCGCCAACAGCCACGGTGGCAATCGGGCGGCGATCGACCTCGCGGCGCTGCGCCTTCGCACCGAGTGCCGGCTCCTGGTCGTGAAAGCGCACTGGTTCCGATTCCCACGGCCCCCCGACGGCGAGGTTTCGTACCCCGACGGCGAGTGGATCCACGGACTGCACGGTGGGGCCGTGGAGACGGCCATGATGCTGCACCTGCGGCCCGACCTCGTGCGGCGCGACGCGACGGCCTCGTTCCCTTCGTTGGGCAAGGAGCTGGATGGTCGGCTCGATCACGTCGGCCCGGAGGGGGTGGCCCCCTTCGCGTGGGCGGCGCAGGACCTCCACCCGGAGGGGGTGGTGGGGGATGCGTCGCTGGCCGATGCCGAGGCGGGACGGATCCTCGTGCGGCACTATGGAGCCCTGCTCGCCGCCGTGCTCCAGGACGCCCAGGCGTTCCCGCTTCAGGCCTTGAAGCCCGACGCGTGACGGCCGACCTCGAACCCGCCGCCGCGACGTGGAGGTGGCTCCTCGCCCGCGCCGCCGGCACCGTCGACGAAGGCGTTCTTGCGCCGGCCACCTCCCCGGCCGCCGAAGAACTCGTGGAGCTGTATTCGCCGATCGCCTGTCGGCCCGACGTCGTCGTCGCGCAGCTCGGCCAGAGTCTCGACGGACGGATCGCCACCCACACCGGCCATTCGCACTACATCAACGGGGCCGAGGATCTGATCCGCCTGCATCGCCTCCGCGCGCTGGTCGACGCGGTCGTCGTGGGCGCCGGCACGGTAGAGGCCGACGACCCCCGGCTCACGGTTCGGCGCGTCGACGGGCCCCACCCGATCCGCGTCGTCCTCGACCCCCGCCGAAGGCTGCCGTCTTCGCGCCACGTGTTCGTCGACGGGGTCGCCCCCACACTCTGGTTGTGCGGTGCCGACGGCGGTGCAGCGGCCGACACGGGTCCGCACGTGGACGTGGTTCCGATGTCTACCGATGCGACGGGAGCGTTCGATCCGGTCGACGTCCTCGCGACGCTTCGCGAGCGGGGGGTGCGACGGGTCCTCGTGGAGGGCGGCGGCGTGACGGTGTCCCGATTCATCGAGGCCGGTGTGGTGGAGCGGCTCCACGTGTCGGTAGCCCCCTTGCTGATCGGGTCGGGTCGGCCGGCCCTCACCCTTCCGGCGATCGACCACCTCGACGAGGCGCTACGGCCGGAGGTGCGCCACTTTCGACTCGGTCGGGATCTGCTGTTCGACCTCGATCTTTCCCCTCGGGACTCCGGCTGAGTGCCGCGCCGAGTACGAGTCCTCCGGGAAGACTCCCCACGAGCACGAGCAGCCCGTAGGCGACCGACACGGCCACGCCGTCGGCCGGAGTGAGGCCCACACTCGCCCAGAGGGCCGCTGCGCCGGCCTCCCGAACGCCCCAGCCGGCGACGGTCAGGGGGATCAACATGGTGACGAGGACCGGTGCGACCAGAGGTAGGAGTCGGAGGGCGGGAGTGTCGATGCCGACGGCGCGGGTCGCCGCGATCCAGGTGGCGATGTAGCTCCCGACGACGACGAGTGACGTCGACGACTGCACGAACCAGGCGCGTCGGGCGAACACGGCCCGGCGCGCGTCGTGGATCAGCCCGCCGGCCACGGGGAGGGCCTGGAGGCGGGGAAGGGCCGCCCGGACGACCACCCCCGTGACCAGGAGTGCCACTCCGAGCGCGACGAGGAGTGCCACCCCGGGGCGGCCGCCGAGCTCGACGGCGAGGACGGCCAGCGATACGCTCGCCACCCCGAGCATCACGATCTGTCCCGACAAGCGCTCGAGGATCACGGCGTGCACGGCCGCGGCCCCCGTCACGCCGGACTCCCCCCGATGGCGCCAGGCGCGCGACACGTCGCCCATGACGCCACCGGGCAGAACCTGGTTGAGGAAGGTCGCCAGGTAGTACTCGCTCACCGCGACCGGCCACCTCAACGCTACGCCCAGTCGCGCCGCGGTGTACCGCCAGCGCCCCGCCGAGATGCACACCTGGGCGATCGATAGAAGCAGGGCGAGAGCTACCCACCCCCCCTGAAGGTCGGAGAGTCGGCGGGCGATCGACCGCACGTCGAGCACCTGGGCCAGGACCGCGAGGGTGGCGCCGCTCACGACGACGCGCAGCCACGGCGGCACCCTCACGGCGCCGGGACCGATGTCATGGGGCGGGGGGGAGGGCGAGGAGGTCGATGTGTCCCACGCTCACCTGATAGTCGCCGTCGCGAATCTGGTCGGCTCGGCGCGTCGCCCAGTCGTGGATGTCGACGCGACGCTCGGGAGCCGCCTCCGAAGCCGCCTGTCGCCATCCCCCCAGGAGGGCGATGGCCAGCTCTGCGTCACCCGACCCTGCGAGGACCCACGGCGACGCCGCGAGGTGAACCTCGAAGCCCGCGGCCTCGAACGCCTCGCGGGCGGCGTGGGCCGCGCGAGGGCCCAACGCCTGCCCAAGTCCCTTCTCCCGGCTCTGATGCCGGTTGAAGGCCGCCACGAGGAGAGCGTCGAGCGGGTCTGGCGCATGCCACGCGATCGTACCGTCGACCGAGAGCGCGAGGAGAACGCCGCGCGGCCGGTTGGCGCAGCGGCTCGCCAACGCGTCGAGCCACGAGCGCGAGACGAGGTCGAGCAGCGCCGATGCGGTCACGACGTCGGCGTCGTCGATCGCCGCGAGGCCGGAGCCGCCGACACCGAGGTCGGCCTCCAGCACCTGGATCGAGGTGCCGGGCCGGGGTTCGGTCACATGGGCGAGGAGGGCGGCGTCTCGATCGACCACCGTCCATCGTGTTGCCCAGGGCAGGCGGGGTCCGAGGTACCGCACGTTCGATCCCGAGCCACCGCCGAGGTCGACCACGTGCGTCCAGGAATGGGCGGTGCCGTAGCGACGCAGCCGGGCGTCGAGTTCCGCCGCTCGCGACCGGTGGTCGACCGGCTCGCGAAGGCGCAGCCACCCGTGATCGAACGTGGCGTCAGACATGACCGCCCAACCCCTCGATCGCCGTTTCGAAGGCCTCGACCTGGGTGTCCCACCGGGGAAGACGTCGCGCGGAGCGGCGCGCGGCCGCAGCGCAGCGCGCGCGGACGGTCGGCTCCGTCAGCCAGAGGCGCAGCACCTCCGCGAGGTGTGGCGCATCACCGGGCTCGACCAGTGTGCCGGCTTCGGGCGGGACCGTGTGCGGCACCGCTCCCCCCGTGGTGCCGACGATCGGAAGACCGCGAACGAGCGCCTCGGTCAGAACCATTCCGTAGCCCTCGTACCACGAGGGGTGCACGAGGAACGATGAGGTGTGGTAGAGGGCGTCGAGAGCGCTCGACGACTGTTCGCCCACGAAGCGGAGCCGCGACGACAGCCCGGCCTCCTCCCCGCGCCGGCGCACGCGGGCGCTGAAGCTGGGGTGCCGCTCCAGGCTCCCGGCGCAGATGCACTCCCAGGCGGGGATGTCGAGCAGGGTCCCGAGGGCGTCGATCAACACGTCGTGGCCCTTGCGGGGCGTCACGGATCCCACGCAGAGGAGCCGTGTCGGTGCTCCCGGCGGCGGGCCGGTGGCCGGCTCGGCCGGTTCGGTGCCGGGTTCCACGACCCGAACCGACCGACCGGTGACCCCGTAGTCGGCGAGGCGATCCCGCGTGTGGCTGCTCGTGACGATGACTCCCCGCGCGGCGGCGAGGGTGTGCCGCTCGAGTCGTGCGAAGCGGGCGCGTTCCGGTGCGGGGAGTCCAGTTTCGTCGGCCAGGGGGTGGTGGACCAGGGCGACGATCCGCAGCCTCAGCGACGCCTCCGAAACCGCGTCGGGAACACCGCCGATCGCTAGTCCGTCGGCGACCACGACCGCGCCGTCCGGCACGTCCTGCAACGCGCCGCGGAGCGCGCGAGCCGCAAGCTCGTCGGGGTCGGGGAAGCGACCCGGGAGCTCGTGCGCCACCACCCTCCAGCCCCGGGAGCGCAGCCCCTCGACCATGCGGGCGTCGTAGAGGTAGCCGCCGGTGCGCTGATCGAGTCGACCCGGGACGATCAGGTGTACGGTCCGACTCACACGGGGCCCTCGAAGCTCGCCCAGGCGATGTGGGACTCGCGCAGCGTCACTTCGAGGCTGCTGCAGCCGGGTGCACCGGGTCCCAGATCACCTGCGTGGATCGCCTGCACGAGACGACTGTGGATCTCGCGGGCCAGGAACTCGGTCGTGGTGTTCTGGCCCTCGAACTCCGGCAGGTCGTCGAGGTTGCGGTAGTTCAACGCTTCGAGGACGGCGGCCAGTTGCTGGCCCGCCAACGCGATGTCGACCACGAGTCCGTCGTCGTCGAGCTCGGGGCGCCTGAACGCCGCGTCGACGACATAGGTCGCGCCGTGGAGGCGCTGGGCAGGTCCGAACGCCTCGCCCCGGAAGCTGTGGGCGATCATGAAGTGATCTCGAACGGTCAGCGTGTACATGAGGTCTCAGCGAGGAGGGGGTTGGGGCGCACCGTAGCGGATGCGATGGCACAACACGCCCCGACCGTCTCGGGCGAGGGACGCGAGTGTGGTCGGAAGATCACGGAAGCTGCTTTCTCCGGTGAACAGGGCGTCGAGGGTGGAATCCCGTAGAAGCTGCAGCGCGAGGTCGAGCCGTCGGCCGTGGTCCCATCGGGCACGCCGGTCCAGAGGGATGCCTCCGACCTGGCTGCTTCGGATCGTGAGCCGTCGGGCGTGGAACGCCTCGCCGAGAGGAAGCGAAACGCTCTGGTCTCCGAACCAGCTCACCTCGACGATCCGCGCCTCGGTCCCGGCCGCGTCGAGGGCGTCCACGAGACCCGCGGGGTTGCCGCTCGCGTGGAACACCAGGTCGGCCTCGAACCCGGCGGGGACGTGGGGCCGCAGGTCGAGCCCGAGCGCACCGGCCACGTCGGCGGATCGTTCCGGGTCCACCACCACCACCCGGGTGCCGGGGACCTGCGCGCAGAGTCGGGCGACGAGGAGTCCGACGACGCCGGCCCCGACGACGAGAATGCGATCGCCGAGTCCCAGACGGGCGTCCCAGAGTGCGTTGACGGCCGTCTCCATGTTGGCCGCGAGCACGGCCCGCTCCGGAGGGAGGCCGTCGGGGAGGGCACGGACCGCCGCACGAGGCACTACGTAGCGGTCCTGGTGCGGAAACAGGCAAAACACGCGTGTCCCGACGTCCAGCGCCTCGTCGGCGGGCTCACCCCCGTTCCCTTCGACCACACCGACGCTCATGTACCCATACTTGACCGGGCCGGGGAATTGCCCTTCCTGGAAGGGGCACCGCATCGCGTCGTACTGCGAGGGAGGCACCCGGCCATGAAACACGAGTGATTCCGTGCCGCGACTGATGCCGGAGTACAGGGTGCGTACGGCCACCATGCCGGCCCCCGGTGGAGGGAGCGGCTGGGATCGGAGCTCGGCCGACCCCGGTTCGGGGATCCAGAGGGCGACTGCGGTGTTGTTGTGGCTCATGTCCGTTTCCACCGACTCGCTCTCCCGGTCTCGCCGTGCCGTCGTGGCCGACTTCGCCCTCGCCCTTCCGGTGGTGGCATCGTTCGTCGTGGCCATGGCATTCTCGCTGGGGCTCTCGGTCGCCTACGCGCTCTCGGTGTTGGCAGTGTACGCCTCGGCCGCACTGCTGATCCTTTCCCGAGCGCCGGCCGGCTTCCCGGGGCGCGGGATGGGTCCCGCGAATCGTGTCACCCTGGGTCGACTTGCGCTCGCGGTCCCCCTGGCTGGCCTCGCCCTCTCGGTGGGAGGGCTCTCGATTCCGGCGCGCTGGTGGATCGTCGGACTCGGCACGGTCGCATTGCTCGTCGACGGGCTCGACGGGTGGGTCGCCCGACGGACCTCCACGGCCACACGGTTCGGCGCGCGATTCGACATGGAGACCGATGCGGCGCTTCTGATGGTGCTCTGCCTGCTCGCCTGGAAGTCGGGGCAGGTCGGTCCCTGGGTCCTGGCGATCGGCGCGATGCGCTACCTCTTCGTCGCGGCCTCCTGGATTCTCCCTGGCCTCGCCGGGCCGCTGTTCCCCAGCATGCGGCGCAAGGTCGTCTGTGTGGCGCAGGGCGCTGCGCTCCTCATCTGCGTGGGACCGATCGTGCCTCCTGACCTGGCGCAGGGCGTCGTGGCGGCGGCGCTGGTGGCCCTCTCCGCTTCCTTCACTCGCGACACGGTGTGGCTGCTCGCGAGCGAGCGATCGACGACGGTGCCCGCACCCTCTCCGGAGGCAGCTCGCGAGGCGGCCTGACGCCGCGCTTCAGCGTTCCCCGACGACCTCGTCCGACGCGTCGAGCGCGACGTGTGCGGCCGCGAGGCGCGCGATGGGCACCCGTAGCGGAGAGCACGACACGTAGTCGAGGCCCAGACGGTGGCAGAGCGCCACGCTGTCGGGGTCCCCGCCGTGTTCGCCGCAAATGCCGACCTCCAGGTCCGCGCGGGCGCGGCGACCCTCGGTCGAGGCCCATTCCATGACCCGTCCCACACCGTCCGCGTCGAGCGTGGCGAAAGGATTGACGGGCAGGACCCCGTTCTCGAGGTAGTCGATCAGGAATCCCTGCTCGGCGTCGTCGCGCGAGATCCCGAAGATCGTCTGGGTGAGGTCGTTGGTGCCGAACGAGAAGAACTCGGCTACCTCCGCGATCTCGCCCGCGGTGATGGCCGCCCGTGGGATCTCGATCATGGTCCCGAAGCGATACGGCACATCGGTGCCGGCTTCGCTGAGCACGGAGCGTACCTCGGCTTCGAGGATCTCTCGCATGGTGCGCAGCTCGTTCACGTGGCTGACGAGGGGGATCATCACCTCGGGGTGGACGACGACTCCGTCGGCGGCGCACCGACAGGCCGCCTCGAAAATGGCCCGCACCTGCATCCGGACCAGCTCCGGGATCAGCATCCCCAGGCGAACGCCGCGTGTACCCAGCATGGGGTTGTCCTCGTGCAACTGGTCGACGCGATCCCGAAGCCCTTCCTTGTGCCGCAACTCCTCGAGCAGGGAGTTGATGTCCTCCAGCGTGGGAACGTGTTGGAGTCGCACCTTGAGATCGGCGATCTCGGCCAGGAGATCGCGGTGCTTCGGTAGAAACTCGTGCAGCGGTGGGTCGATGAGGCGAATGATCACCGGCAGTCCGTCCATCACCCGGAACAGCCCCTCGAAATCGCGGCGCTGCAGCGGCAGGAGTTCGCCGATCGCGTCTTCGCGCTGCTTCGACGCCTCGGCCATGATCATCCGCTGTACGACGGGGAGCCGGTCGGCCTCGAAGAACATGTGCTCGGTTCGGCACAGGCCGATCCCCTCGGCCCCATTCTTCCGGGCGCGCTCCGCGTCGCGGGGGTAGTCGGCGTTGGCGCGCACACCGAGCTTCCGAACGTCGTCGGCCCACGACAGGAGTCGGTTCAGGAAGGGGTTGTCGAGGTCGGCCACGACGGTCGGCAACTCGCCGAGGTAGGCGTGTCCGCGTGTGCCGTCGATTGAGAGCCAGTCTCCCTCCCGAACGACGAGGTGTTCGAGGTGGGCCATCTTGCCCACCAGGTCGATCTCCAACTCGGAGACGCCGACCACCGCGGGCTTGCCGAACTGGCGCGCCACGAGGGCCGCATGGCTGGTGCGGCCTCCCCGGGTGGTGAGGATGCCCTCGGCCGCGAGCATTCCGTGCACGTCGTCGGGTTTCGTGTCGGGACGCACGAGGATCACCGGCCGACCCTCGGCGGCCCATTGCTCAGCCGTATCGGCGTCGAAAACGGCCATGCCCACCGCCGCGCCGGGAGACACGTCGAGTCCGGTGCAGAGCGGCTCCGCACCGGCGACGGCGGCGGGATCGAACCGAGGGTGAAGGAATCGGTCGACTTGTTTCGCCGAGACGCGCCGGAGGGCCTCGTTCCGGGTGAGCAAACCCTCTTCGGCCATTTCCACGGCGATCCGGACCTCGGCTTCGGCGGTGCGTTTGCCGTCCCGGGTCTGGAGGACCCACAGCTTGCCCCGGTCGATGGTGAACTCGAGGTCCTGCATGTTGCGATAGTGCTTCTCGAGTGATCGCGCGATGCCCTCGAGCTCGACGTAGGCCTCGGGTTGGCGCTCGGCGAGGACCGAGATCGGGCTGGTCGCCCGCGTGCCGGCGACGACGTCTTCGCCCTGGGCGTTTTCGAGGTAGTCGCCTTCGAGGGTTCGCTCGCCGGTCGTGCCGTTTCTCGACATGCACACACCGGTCGCGGAGCCTTCGCCGATGTTGCCGTACACCATGGTCTGAACGTTCACCGCCGTCCCGAGGTCGTGCGGAATCCCTGCGGCGTCTCGATAGTCCCGCGCCCGCCGACCGTCCCACGAGCGAAACACCGCCTCGGTCGCCATGCGGAGCTGATCCCAGGGGTCGGAGGGGAAGTCGTGGCTGGTGTGAATGCGGACCAGGTCCTTGAAGCGATCCACGATGGCGCGCCAGGCGTCGGCCGAAAGCTGGGTGTCGGACGCGACCCCGTCGGCCGCGCGGCGGGCCTCGATGACCGACTCGAAGGCGTCGTCCGGGATGCGCAGGACGACCGAGCCGAACATCTGTAGCAGGCGCCGATAGAGGTCGAAGGCGAAGCGGGGGTCCTGCGTGATCTCGGCGATACCCTCCACCACATCGTCGTTGAGCCCGAGATTGAGCACGGTGTCCATCATGCCGGGCATGGAGAACTTCGCTCCGGAGCGGCACGAGACGAGAAGTGGCGAGGTAGGATCACCGAAGCGTCGGTCGTTGGCCTTCTCCAGCGCCTTCAGCGCCGCAACCACCTGTTCCCAGAGTGTATCCGGAAACGAGCCGTCGCTCGCCAGAAAGGCGTTGCAGCCCCGCGTGGAGATGGTGAAACCCGGAGGGACCGGAACACCGAGGCGGGTCATGTCGCCGAGGTTCGCCCCCTTGCCCCCGAGAAGTCCGCGGACGGCGTCCCAGTCGCCGCCGACGGCGGATTCGGCTTCGGCGAGTTCGTTGAACAGGTAGACGTACTTCTCCACGATGCGGCTCCGGGAAGGGGCGAAGGCGGGCGGCGGCCCCCCATGATGGGGCGTGCGCTCATCCTGCGCCTGTCGGGCAAATCCCCCTTCCCGTGCGGGGAAACCCCGGATGCACTCTGAATCGCGCGGGGAAACCCCGGATGCGCATGAAATCGCGCGGCGAGGCCCCGTAGCGGCGTCGCCGGGCCGGGGGCGTCAGCCGTCCGAGAGCGCGCGGCGCACGGCCGGCGATAGGGGGATGACCTCGTGGAATGCCCCGAGGTCGGGGATGTCGGCGAGGAGGTCGACGTAGATGGGGAGGGAGCGCTGGATCGGGACCCACACGCGCGGGGCCGAGACCTGCACCAGGGTCGCCGTCGCCATCAGCCGAAGTCTGGGTCGACCCAGACGCGCCGCGTCGACGGTGCGCGGAATGAAGGCGAGGGTGCGGACCCGTAGTCGGTCGCCGACCCGGTCGATGCGGGTCGCCACCATGAAGCCGAGCAGGACGGCGGGTGCGAGCAAGGGGGCGGCCATCGCAGCGAACCACAGGTCGCCGAACCGCACCGCCAGTGCGATCAGGCCGGTCCCTGCGACGAGGGCCACGGCGATGAGCCCGCGCCAGAACCAGGCCAGCACTCCGTATCGATAGATCGTCATGCTCTACCGCGCGGAGGAATCGTCTTCGCGGGATCATTTTGCGGCCGGCGCAGGCTTGTGCGGGTCCAGCTCGCGCCCCAACGTGGCGCCATGACCACACCCGTTCCGGACGCGCCCGACCACACCACGGAGCAGTTGCGAGACGCGCTGGGCGACGAGTTCGAGATCCTGCGGCTTCTCGGTAAGGGTGCTACGTCGCAGGTGTATCTCGCGCGGGAGCGCGCGCTGGGCCGGCTCGTGGCGATCAAGGTGTTGCGCCGGCACAAGGCCGACGACGACACCGCTCGAAGGCGGTTCGAGCGAGAGGCCCGCGCCGCCGCATCGATCTCGGAGCATCCCGACGTGGTGGCCGTCCATCGGTACGGTCGGCTCGACGACGATACGCCCTACCTCGTCATGCGGTACGTGAAGGGCCGCAACATGGAGGAGCGGCTCGCGGCAGAAGGTCGGTTGCCGCTCGAACACGCCCGCGGGGTGCTGCTACGAGTGGCCTCGGCGCTGGCGGCCGCGCACGAGCGAGGCATCGTGCACCGAGACGTGCGGCCGGGCAACGTGCTGTGGGACGACGAGGCAGAGCGCGGCTACCTGAGCGACTTCGGGATCGCAGGTATCCTGGCCACCAGTGGGATGGACTCGTCGCGAATCACGCAGACGGGTCAGCTGGTTGGCGATCCCCGCTACCTCAGTCCCGAGCAGCTTCAGGACAAGGAGCTCAACGAACAGTCCGACATCTACGGTCTGGGAATTCTCGGATATGAGCTGTACACGGGCCAGGGCCCCTACGAAGCGCGCAACAACGCCGACTGGATCCGGGCACACCTGATGCAGGAGCCGCGCGACATCCAGACGCTGCGGGGCGACGTGCCGGACGACGTCGCCGATCTCCTGCGCCGCTGCATGGCCCGGGAACCGAATCATCGGCCTCGGGCCGCCGACGTCGTGCGGATCCTGGGCACGAGGCGGCCCGAGACGAGCGCCGCAACCCTCGCGCCGCCGGCTTCCGGATCTCCGGCCGAAGTCGACATCGGCGAACTCATCAAGCGGCGGGTTCCCCAGATCGTCGCGATGGCCGCGATGGGCGGGGTGGCCGTCGTGGGTTTGATGTCGGAGCTCGTCGGGAGCTACGGCTGGCCCCGCTTCGTGCTCGACCTGACCGTCGCCTCGGCCGTGGCAGCCTTTTTCGCTTCGGGCGTACTGGCGTGGTTTCACGGAGAGGCCGGGCGACAGAAGGCGCCGAAGATCGAGTTCGTGCTCCTCGGCGCCATCGCCGTGGGGTGGCTGGTCGCCAGCGTCGTTCTCGTCAGCGCGGGATAGGCGCCGAGGCTGCGACCTCCGGACTCCGCTTGAGTTCCGGTGCGTGCCCGTCGATCATGAGGTGTCCCCCCGCATTCGTCCGTTGTGCCACTGGTCCGCCCGTCCGGCGGGCCCCACCCCCAGGAAGCTATGGACTGGACTCAGAAGAACGTGCTCGTGACGGGAGGAGCCTCTTTCATCGGCTCGCACCTCGTCGACGCCCTCGTTGCCCGCGGGGCGACCGTGCGCGTCGTGGACGACCTCTCGAGCGGTATTCGTGACAACATCGCCGGGCACCTCGAAAACGGCACGATCGAATTCATCGAGGCCGACCTCCTCGATCCCGGTGTAGCCGAGGCCTCGATGAAGGGCATCCAGGTCGTCTTCCACCTGGCCGCCAACCACGGCGGCCGCGGCTACATCGATCTGCATCAGGCCGCCTGCGCCACCAACCTCGCGCTCGACGGGCTGGTGATCCGGGCCGCACACGCCGCGGGCGTCGAGCAGTTCACCTTCGCCTCGTCGGGGTGCGTCTATCCGACCAGCATGCAGCACGACCCGTCGGAGGTCCTCTACCTGACCGAAGACATGGTCAAGCCGCCCTACGAGGCCGACGACATGTATGGCTGGGCGAAGCTGATGACCGAGCTCACCCTGAAGGCCTACCACAAGGACTACGGCTTCAACTGCTCATCGGCGCGCTACTTCACGGCCTACGGCGAGCGCTGCCTCATCAACCACGCCGTCGTAGCCATGATCGCGCGCGCCTTCATCCGTCAGGATCCCTTCATCGTGTGGGGTACCGGCGAGCAGATCCGCAACTGGACCTACGTGTCGGACATCGTCGAGGGGACGATTCTCGCGGCCGAGAGGATCAAGGACGGAAGCGCCGTCAACCTGGGCACGATGGAGCGGACGCGGGTGATCGACGCGGCGAGCGAGATCATCGAGCGCAGCGGGGTCGAACTACGCTTGCAGCCGGATCCGTCGAAGCCCACCGGCCCCTACAACCGGGTGTCCGACAATGCGCTCGCCAAGGAGCTCATGGGGTGGGAACCCAAGGTCAGCTTCAGCGAGGGGCTCGACCGCACGATCAAGTGGTTCCACGAGAACCACGATCGCGACGAGGTGGCCGCCGATTTCGAGCGTAGCCTGACCGAGCGGTAGACCCGGCGAACACAGCCTCCGCTGGTGCAGGGCGCGGCTGGTGCGACGAGGGCGACGATGCCTTCGCCGCGTCAGCCGCGTTCTGCGTTCGGAAGCTTCGTCGAGGCGTCGTCGCCGGCCGCCGGACCCGGAGCGGGGAGCGCGTCGAGCTCGGCCTGGAGTA
>JANQNV010000275.1 GCA_028279425.1 Longimicrobiales bacterium
TCTCGGGGGAGTTGGAACATCTGCTCGGCTGGGCCCTCGATACCGAGCCGGTCGGCGAGGTCGAAGTAGGGCTGCCAATGCTCGTCCGTCGACCGGAGAGCGCCCGACAGGTCGAACTCGCCGTTGCGGAGCGAGGCGTAGACCTCTTGCCGGTCCTCGCCGGCGGCGACGGACTGTTCGACCATCTGGAGGATCTGCGAGTTCTGAAACCGCGTCGCCTGTCCGTCGCCGATGTAGGTGTCGTCCTCGTCGAAGAGGGGGTCCGATCCGACTGCGGTGTACTCGTCCCCATAGCCGAAGAGGCGACGAACCCAGCGAGGGGAGTTCTCCATCGCCTCGCCGGCGGCGGCGGTAGCAAGCGTCTGCGCCTCCTCCGAAGCGGCGGAGACGCCTGCATCGGCCAGCGCCAGCGAGACCCCGGCGTCCTGCCAGGGGTAGGCGTTGGCGTGCGTGACGAGGCGCGAGGCGATGAGTTCGACGTACCGCTGCATCGCCTCGACGTCGTCGGAGCCGACCTGCGCCGCCCGTCGCTCTCGGTCTGCCTGAACGCGGCGGTCTACCGCTCGCTCCTGGGCGAGTTCGCCGAGCTCGACGGCGGAGTCCCTCGGGAGGCGCACTAGCCCCCGCCGAGGCGGCCGACGAGTATCGCCAACCGCTCGTCACCTGAGTCGGCGGCGAGGGCGCGAAGGCGAGCGAGCGTCGTGTCGGTACGCCTCGGAAGCGGTCGCTTGCCAGGGCCAGGGCCGATCGGGAGGCCAGCGGTGACGGGCTCTGAGGGACGGCGGGACGGACCGAGGACCGGGGGTCGGGCCATCGGCAACGCCGCCCGCTGCCTCTCCTTCGCCGCCGCCTGCCCGTGGGTCGACGCCGACGGGGCGCCGGGGCTCTTGTCGGGCGACATGACGAGGTCGGTGCGATTGCCTCCGGTGTCGGTCATGCCGTCACCCTCTTCGCCGCCTTCTTCGCCTTCGGCTTCTCCTCTACGGCATCCGCGAGAAGGATCTCCGGCACCTTGACCATGCCGCCCGGAAGCGCCGGGTGAATCGCAACGCCATCGCCCGGGTAGAGCTTGTGGCCGGCGACCGCCGCCCACGCGGTACTACGACCCCGTGAACTAGTTGCGAGGCCAAGCTGGACGGTCGGCACGCCTGGAATCTGTTGCGCCAGATCCTGCGCTGTCGATTGGAGAGTGCCACGGACACGAGCCCCGTCCGTGACCTCTTCGACGTCCTCGGCGGTGAGGATCCAGACATCGAGCGTCACCGTTGCCTTCTTCATGCAGTCTCTCCTTATCCCTGCGGGGTAGCGAACACGGCCTGCGAGCGCAGACCGGTCAATAGCGATGCGAGGTTGCCGACGCCTTCGGGGGGCTCGCCGACCGAGGGAACCGGGCCCTGAGCGGCGATGTTCTGCTGTTCGACCGGCGTCGGCTCCGCTGCCTGCTGTTGCTGGATGCGCTCGGCGACCGCCTTCTCCATGTCGGCCCAGGCTTCGGCGAGGGTCTTGCCTCGGGCGACGGCGTCGTGAACGGCGATGAGGTCACGGGTGTCGAACTGCGACTCGGGGTTGAGGACCTGTTGCTCGATCGAGGCGTTGACCGCCCGCTCGAGCTTGCCGGCGCGGATCTTCGCCAACTCCCCTTCGACGTCGTCGATGACGGGGTCATGGCGCATGAGGGTCTCATCCGAGATCGTGTCCATGCCCTTGCGCTGGCCGAGGGCGATGATGCGGTCCGAAGCGTCGAGACCGGCCATGAAGTAGGAACACTTCGACTTCGTCGCCAGCGACCGCTCGGCGTCACGCTTCCGCCAGAGCTCCCGGGGGGTGTAGGCGAGGTCCCCTTTCTCCCCGCCAAAGTTGACGGCGTAGACCTTCGGGATGTCGCCGAAGTGGGCCTCGTCGATGCGGATGGCGAGCTCGTTCTCATGTTCGCCCGACTCCTCGAGGAGCTGATGGGCCTCCTGAACCGGGAAGTCGAGAACCGCCGAAAGCAACTGCTCGCCGCGGCGACCCGTACGGACGTTCGTCGCCGCCTCCCCGCCGAGCTCGGGCGAGAGGCCGGCGATGATGCGACCGGCTCGTTCCATCTCGTTGACCTGCTGGCGGGCGGCGAACTGGGGCTGAATCGTCTGGAACTCGATCTTGCCGTCGCTGACGATGCCCGGGATTCCCGAGAGGGAATCCGGGGCTTGCACGAGGAAGGGTTCGACGCCCTCCCGGTAGGGGACGAGCCACGCGTCGGAGTAGATCCCCTTGACCGTCGCATGACGGGCCATCGCGTCCATCTGCGCCGCCGCCTGATAGATGCCGACGATCTGGGTGTAGGACGACCGCCGGGGGCCAAGGGTGATGGCGCCAGGGATGACGACGGGGGTCTTGCCCGCACGGTTGGGGACGAAGTTGAGCGCCGCATGGTTGATGCTGACGTGAGGCGTCGACGGGTTGTCGATGATGTTCCACGAGGACCCGTCCTCAGTTCCCCGCATCGAGGCGACGAGCCAGGTGCAGTCGCCGTCGTGGTACTCGAGGACGTCGATCGTCGACGCATCCGTCGCCCGGGGGTGAAGGGTCTTGAGCGAGGCGTACTGCTGGCGGTAGCCCTTGCGCTTCAGCCACCCCATCGCCTGACGAGTGGCGAAGATGG
>JANQNV010000276.1 GCA_028279425.1 Longimicrobiales bacterium
GCTTCTGGTCGGCCCGCTCGGCTCCGCGATGTCGATCCTGGTACCCGACGTTCTTCGCACCCAACTCGACGTGGGCCTGGTACGGATCGGCCCCGGGATGATCGCGTGGACCGTGGGGATCGCGGTCGCAACCGGCGCGGCGACGGGCGTTGTCGCCGCCGGCATCGGTCGGTTCCGTGAGCCCCACGCCGTACTGCGCAGCGGGAGCCGGGGCGCCTCCGAAGGGGGCGGCCGCCTACGGGACGGCCTCGTCGTGGCCGAACTGGCGCTGGCACTCGCGCTCCTCGTCGGGGCGTCGGTGATGGGACGCCACTTCGAGCGCCTTCACCGCGCAGACCTCGGCTTCGACACGGATCGCATCACCACGGCGCAGCTGTCCCTGGAGCAGGAGCGATACGGGAGTGCCGACGCCCGGCTCCAGCTCTACCGGAGCCTCCGCTCGGCGCTGTCCGAGCGCGGCATCGTCGACGTCGGACTCACCTCCGTGAACCCTCTCTGCTGTGGGGACTGGGGGGCGAGCATTCGAGTCGAAGGGGTCGAGCGCCCCCCCGATGCACCCCCCATCACCGTGCACCACCGCTACGTATCGCGGGAGTACTTCGACGTGATGGGAATCCCGATCCTCGATGGGCGCGGGTTCTCGGGGCAGGACGGCCCCGACGCCCCCCCGGCGGTGGTGATCGACGAAGACCTCGCGGCCCGCTTCTGGCCCGGGCAGCGGGCGATCGGCCGCAGGGTGTCGATGGACCGTGAGGGCGCGGAGTGGCGCACCGTCGTCGGCGTCGTCGCCCGCGCCCACGCCGAGGGCGACCCGAGGGAGACGTGGTATCTGCCCTTCGAGCAGGATCCGCTGGGCGGCTCCAACGAAACGGTGCATCTGATGATCGGATCCCGAGCCGTCGACGAAGGGGCTCTGCGCGAGGCAGTGGGCCGCGTCGATCCAACCCTCGCCGTGTTCGGCTTCACGACACTGGAGTCCCAGCGAGGCGAGCGGTTGGCTCAGGATCGCATCGGAGCGGCGATCTCGGTCGGGTTCGCCGGTGCCGGGCTGATCCTGGCCGCCGTCGGCCTCTACGGTCTGCTGGCCTACCAGGTGGAGCGCTCGCGGCGCGAACTCGGGACCCGAGTGGCGCTGGGCGCCACCCGCGGGGCGATCGGCGGATGGATTCTCGGACGCACCGGTCGCCTGCTCCTCGTGGGGCTGACGCTGGGGCTCGCCCTGGCGCTCGGTGTGAGCGCGACCATCGCTCGCCTGGTGGCCGGTGCCGAGCCGGCCGATTGGGGCGTGCTCGGATTCCAATGCGCGGTCCTGTCGCTGACGATGGCTGCGGCCACGGTGATCCCTACCCTGCGGGCGTTGTCGCTCGACCCCGCGGAGGTGCTCAAGGGCGACTGAGCTCACCCGAGGTCGTCCCTCGCCCCTACTCCTCGCCCTTCACCGCCTCGGCGGGATCGATCGCCAGGGCGCGCCGGGCCGGGACCCAGCTGGCCGCAACCGCCACGGCGCCCAGCGCCAACACCGCCGCAGCGAGGCTCGACGGGTCCGTGGCCTCGACGCCGTACAGAAGGCTCTGGAGCGAGCCCGCCCCGGCGATGGATAGCGTGAGTCCCACGCCCAGCCCCACCGCCGTCATGGCCACTCCGTCGCGAAGGAGTCGACGCACCACCCGCTCGTTCGTCGCTCCGAGCGCGATCCGGATCCCGATCTCCCGACGCCGCCGCGTGACCGAGTACGAGATCACGGCGTAGACGCCGAGCGCCGCCAGCACGAGGGCGAAGGCGGCGAAGCCCCCGAGCAATCCGGCCAGGAAACGCTGGGTAGCCAGCGATGAGCCCACGACCGCATCCATCGAGACGACCTGATCGAGGGGCACACCGGGAGCGACCTCACGCACCGCGGCGCGGGCGATCGCGGTGAGATCTTCGGGCGGCCGATCGCCCTGCACGATGAGGTGGACGGCGCGATAGTCGCCGTTCTGTCGCATCGGAAGGAACACCTCGAGACCCGGTTCCTGGTCGACCGACAGCTGGCGGGTCGAACGCACCACGCCGACCACCTCGTATTCGCGACCGCTCGTTTGGATGATCGCGCCGAGTGGGCTTTCGTTCGGCCAGGCCTCTTCAGCCAGGAGTTCGTTGATCAACGCCACCGCCGGCGCATCGGGCCCGTCGGCCGCAGTGAAGTCGCGCCCGCGCACCACCTCCAGCCCCATCGCCGAGGTGTAGTCCTCGCTCACGAGACGCATGAACGGAGAGCGCCCCTCTTCGTCGCGGCCCACGATGCGGAGGCCCCACCGCCGGTTGAAGGCCATGGGAAGGATGTCGGAGAGGCCTGCGGCGGCGATCCCGGGCGCGGCCCGCACACGATCGAGGAGCTCTGAGTAATAGGTGAGTCGTGCTTCGCTGGATTCGAAGCGCGTCGTCGGATCGACCCGCAGCGCGATCCGCCCCGCGGGGTCGTAGCCGAGGTCGGTATCGACCAGGCGCAGTAGGCTCCTCGCGGTCAGCGTCGACGCCACCAGCAGCAGACAGGCGATGGCGACCTGGGTCGCCACGAGAGTCCGGCGGAAGCCCACATGGCGACGACTGTCGGATGCCCCCCGCGCGCCCCCTCCGAGCGCGCCACCCGGCGCGTTGGCGGCTCCCCGGAGCGCGGGGGCGACGCCGAACAAGAGACCCGTGCCGACCGCGGCGAGGAGTGTGAGAAGCAGCGCGGTCCCGTCGACGCGCGTCTGCGCGAGCATGGGAATTCGGAGGTCGAGCGACGCGAGCCCGCGGGTACCCGCAACCGCGAGTCCCACGCCCACCATCGCCCCGGCGCCACTCAGGAGGAGGCTCTCGGTGAGCAGCTGGCGGATGAGTCGCGCACGGTCGGCGCCGATCGCCGCCCGCACCGAGAGCTCACGCTCCCGAGCGGCACCTCGAGCCATCAGGAGGTTGGACAGGTTGGCACACACCATCAGCATCACCAGCAACACCGACACCGCGAGCAGGGCGACGGTCGACCGGAACGCCCCGCTGAGATGGTCGCGCAGCGGCCGGACGACCGGGTCGAACTCGTTGCGGATGTCGGTACGAACCAGGGCCTCGGCCTCGGCCTGCGCCGAGGCGATCGAGGCGCCGGGCGCGAGACGACCAATCAGGCCGAGTGTGTTGCCCGTGCGGTTGGAGCGTTCGGTGAGAGGCCAGGCCTGCACGTAGTCGATGCGGCTCCCCGGCGCGAAGATCTCCGTGAAACCGAACGACGGGGGTAGCACGCCGATCACGGTGGCGCGCCCGTCGTCCAGGTCGATCTCCGAGCCCACCGCGCCGGGGGCGCCGTCGAAGATCCGCTGCCAGCCAGAGTGAGTGAGCACGAGCACGGGCGGGCTGTCATCGAGCATCTCGTCGGCGGCGAACGCTCGACCCATCACTGGCTGCACGCCCAGCAGGTCGAAGAAGTTGCCGGTGACCCGGAGGCGGGTGGCGCGCAGCGCGACCTCCCCACGACGGATCGTGTGGTCTCCGGCACGATCGAACAGGTGGTAGCCGCCGACGTCGGTGAACTGGGTCGCCACGGTGCGCAGAGGCTCGAGCTGTCCCGACTGCACGCTGATGCTCGACAGCGCCTGCCCTCGTCCGAACTCGCCGTTGGAGATCCAGACGAGTCGCTCGGGCTCGGCGAAGGGGAGGGGTCGAAGAAGAAGGGCTCGGGCGACGCTGAACACCGAGACGCTGGCTCCGATGCCGAGGCCGATCATCACGACGGCGAAGGCGGTGAAGCCGACGTCGCGGCGCAGGGACCGCACACCAGTGCGCAGATCCCGCGTGACCTGTTCGGGGAGGGTCGCCCTGGCGCGAAGCGCGACAGCGAGGAGGTCCAGCGATGCCCGGGCCCAGACGAGGGTGCGCCCGACGAGCGACCGCCCCTCGGCGTACTCCGCTGCGAGTTGCGCGATTTCTTCGCCGTGGCGGCGCCTGAAGTCGGCGGGTACGAGAGCCAGGAACACCCGGAACCAGACGGGGGGCCGCCTCACGAGGGCTCCCCGAGCCGGGCACGGGCGTCGCGCGCGAGCGCCTCGAGCCGCGCCGCCTCGCCCGCTACCGCCTGGCGGCCGGCCGGGGTCACCCGATAGTAGCGCTTGCGCCGACTCTCACCCTCGGGACGTTCGGACTCGGCGAGCTCCTCCGCCAATCCCGCCTCGACGAGTTCATCGAGCGCGCGGTAGAGAGTCGCGGGCCACAGGCGCAGCCCTCCCTGCGTGCGGTCGAGTACGTCTTCTGCGATTGCGGCTCCGTGGAGCGGGCGTCCCGCGAGGGCGACGAGTACGTGGAACCAGTTGGATCGGAGCATGTCCATCGGGGTGGGGGCCACAGTTCATCACACCTGATACTATCATACATGATTATATCAAGTGCGACAACAGCCTCCCCGGGTAGTGTGCGTGAGACCCATCCAGCTCGGCCGCGCGCCGCCCTGAGCTAGAAGCGCTTGTCGCCCCCCAGCAACCCGCCGAGGATCTCGCCCCCGAGGCCGGCCGCCCCCTTTCGCTCACCCCGCGCATGCCGCATGCCGACGCGCGACGCCTGGATGATGCGGTCTGCGAGACGCGAGAAGGGGAGGCTCTGGAGGAAGACCCGCCCCGGGCCGCGCAAAACGGCGAGGAACACCCCTTCCCCGCCGAAGAGCGCATTCTTGAAGCCCCCCACGAACTGGATGTCGTAGTCGACGCCGTGCGAGAAGCCGACGATGCACCCGGTGTCGACCCGCAGGGACTCTCCGGCTCCGAGCCGCTTCTCGACGAGCATCCCGCCCGCGTGCACGAAGGACATCCCGTCTCCCTCCAGGCGCTGGAGGATGAAGCCCTCTCCCCCGAAGAAGCCGGCACCGATCCGCTTGGTGAAGGCGACCTCGATCTCGATGCCCGCGGCGGCGCAGAGGAAGGAGTCCTTCTGGCAGAGGAAACTCCCATCGAACTCACGGAGGTCGATGGGTACCACCTTCCCCGGGTACGGTGCGCCGAAGGCCACATGCCCCGGGGCGTGACCCTCGTGGACGAAGTTGGTGATGAAGAACGACTCCCCCGTCACCATCCGCTTGAGCCCCTTGAAGATCCCGCCGCCGGTATCGGTCTGCATCCGGATCCCGTCTTCCATGTACATCATCGCGCCCGCTTCGGCCCGGACGCCCTCTCCGGGGTCCAGCTCCACCTCGACGATCTGCATGTCGTCTCCGAGGATCTCGTACTCGATGATGTCGGCCATGTGGGGACTCCGTGTCGTGGTGGGGGAGGTCAGAGCGTGTGCGGGGGGGGCCGGTCGAGGACCGCTCGCGGCGGAGGGAACGGGCTGTCGGGGGCGGCAGGCGTCGGGGCGTAGCGGCAGGTGTCGGGGGCGGCAGGCGTCGGGGGCGTAGCGGCAGGTGTCGGGGGCGGCAGGCGTCGGGGGCGGGCATCGAACAACCACAAGTCGCCAACATATCGCCCGATCGACGATAGTGGCGAGAAATGGTCGCTATACGACCACAACCCTCCACCATGTGGCCGCCATGCGCGATGGTGGAGGGAAGGTGTCGTATAGCGACCAAAACCCGCCAGCATCGCGATTTCGTCCACATGGTGGAGGGTTTTGGTTGCTCGCCGCGAGTGCGCCGGGCCCCACCACCTCGCCGGTAGCGCCCGCACCGGCCGCCAGCATCGCACCGGCCCGCCCGCGACGCACCGGCCCGCCCGCAACGCACCGGCCGCCGACAACGCACCGGCCCGCCCGCAACGCACCGGCCGCCCACAACGCACCAGCCCGCCGGCATCGCACCCCCCGCCCACAACGCACCGGCCCGCCCGCTACCTCTCCGCGAGCGCTCGCAACGGATCGAGCCGCGACGCCCGAACCGCCGGAACCAACGCGGCCAGGAGCGCGACGACCACGATGCCCAGCGGCACGATCACGAAGGCGATCGGATCCCAGGGCCCCACTCCGTAGAGCAGGCTCCGGACGCCGCGCGCCACGGCGGCCCCACCCGCCAGCCCGAGCGCGACCCCGACGAGGGTGGGCACCGCGCTGTCGCCCAGGACTCGCCGCACGATGCGGGGCGCGTCCGCCCCGAGCGCCATCCGCACGCCCAATTCGGCGGTGCGCTGACGCACGAGCACCGACACCACGGCGAAGATCCCCGCCGCGGCCAGCGCGAGCGACACGACGGCGAAGGCCGCGAAGAGGGCGGCGGCAAGCCGCTGGGGGCCCACCGTGGCGGCGATGCGCTGCTCCATGGTCTGCACGTCGACCACGGGCTGGCCGGCGTCGATCGACCAGATCGTCTCCTTGGCGACCGTCTCGAAGCCAACCGGGTCCGCTTCGGTCTTCATCAACACGTACGACCAACTGTCGACGGCCTGAAGATGCGAGAGGTAGACGTCGAAGCCGCCCTCGTCGGTGAGCCCGTCGTGACGCACGTCTCCGACAACACCGACCACCTCCCACCACGGCTCCTCGTCGATCGGTCGTCGGAGGCGCTGACCGATCGCCGGCTCACCGGGCCAGAGCCGCTCCGCGAGCCGGGTGCTGACGATGGCCGACAGACGGGTCGAGTCGCGGTCGAGCGTCGCGTCGAAGGCTCGGCCCGCCGTCACCGGGATCCCCATCGTCTCGAAGTAGGCCGGGCTCACCCGCTGGACGTTCATATACGGGTTCGCCGCTCGTCCTTCGGGAGGCTGACCTTCCACCTCGAGCACCACTCGATCCGGCTGACCCACCGCGGTCAGCGGCGGATTGGCGTTCAACGCCACCGATACCACCCCGGGCAACTCGGAGAGTCGCCGCAGCGCCTCCTCCTGGAAGGCGACCCGCTCCTCCCTTGGATACGACCACGGGAGCGGCACCTGGAAGGTCAGCACATTCGTCGGGTCGAGCCCCGGGTTCGTGCGGGTCAATTCGAGGAAGGTGCGGCCCAGTAGCGCCGACCCCATGAGCAGGGCGAGCGACAGGGCCACTTCGGCCGCGACGAGCGCCTCGCGCAGGCGACGGTGGCGCGCTCCACCCGTGGAGCCGCGACTGTCCTGGCGGAGGCGTCCCGCCAGGTCGACCACGAGGCCGGTCCGGGCGGGCCAGAGACCGACGATCAGCCCGGTCGCGGCGGCGACCAGGAGGGCGAAGGACACCACACTTCCGTCGATTTCCAGCACCATCCAGGTGGGTAGCCCCAGCTGCGCCCCATGGAGCGCTCCGACGACGACCGAGGCCAAGGCGAGCGCGAGGGCCGCCCCGGTTGCCGACAGGAGGAGCCCCTCGGCGGCGAGCCCCATCAAGAGGCGACCCCGTCCGGCCCCCAGGGCCGAGCGCAGCGCGAGCTCCGCCTCCCGCCCGAGCGTGCGGGTGAGCACGAGATTGGCGACGTTCGCGCAGCCGCAGAACAGGAGAGCGAGCGCCGCCCCCATCAGCACCAGCAGATAGGGCCGAATGCCGGCGGTCCAGTATTCGCGCAGAGGGCGCACGGTGAACGTCACCCCCTGATTCGACTCCGGTACTCGCCCCTCCAGCTCCGCCGCCACACGCGCGACCGCAGCGATCGCCCGCTCGTGGGTCACTCCGGAAGCGAGCCGACCCACCCCCACCACGACCCGGCTCTCGCGATCTTCGACGTCGGGTTAGCCGTCGTAGATGAAGATGGACCGGTAGAGGTCGGTACGAGCGGGGAAATCGAACCCCTCGGGCATGACCCCGAAGACTTCGTACGCCGGAGAGTAGTAGGGTGAGGCGTCGAGGGCCACCGTCCCCCCGACGAGATCGGGCGACGCGCCGTACTGCCGCGTCCAGAGCTCGTGGCTCAGCACGAGCCCGAAGTTGCGCTCCCGGTCGTACTGCGCCGGCCAGGTCGATCCCATCCGGGGTTGGACGCCGAGCACCGAAAACAGATTCGTGGTCATGAGGATCGCCGGTGGCTTCTCCGGACCCGCATCGCCGGCGAGGGAGTACTGCGACCCCGGGATGTACGCCGCGAGATCGTCGAACACCGGGGCGGCCCCCGTGCGCAGATCCTCGAGCTCGCGCATCGACAGCAGCGCGGGCTCACCTCCGCGCTCGGTCCGAATCTCCACCAGACGCTCGGGCTCGTCGAAGGGGAGAGGCTCGAGCAGCACCGCATCGACCACGGAGTAGATCGCGACGGCCGCGCCCATGCCCAGACCGAGCACACCCGCGGAGAGGAAGAAGGCACCCGGAGCGCGCACCACGGGCCGGAGGATCGATCGAATCAAGGGGCTCACATGCCTATCCGGTCGAAGAACGGGACGATGGACGAAGGGGCCCGACTCACGCCGTCGAGCCGTGACGCCGGGCGAGAACGGCCCACAACACGACGGGCGCACCGAGGAGCGCCGTGACGGAGTTCAGGTGAAGGACGCTGCGGTACCACGGGAGGTGAACGACCAGGTCCGCGAGGATTCCGAGGCCACCGCCGATCAGGAGCACGCCCGGCAGTAGGAGACGGTGATCGGCCGTGCGCATCAGCCCCCTCGCGATGTGGGGCACCGCAACACCGAGAAACGCCACCGGACCCGTGAAGGCGGTCAACCCGCCGGCGAGGAGGGTCACGGTGAGGAGGACGTGCACACGGGTCCGTGCCACCGACACCCCCAACCCTCCCGCGTTTCGTTCGCCCAGGAGGTGGCCGTTGAGCGGTTTGGCGGCGATCGCGGCGAACACCAGTCCGAGAGCCAGCAGCGGACCGAGGACGGCGAGCTCGTCGAGCCGGGTGGCGGCGAACGTTCCGTCCGACCAAGCTTCGACGATCAGCATCTGTTCGTGATCGAGGAAGTGGAACAGGAGGCTGACCAGCCCCTTCGCGATGGAGCCGATCATGAGGCCGGCGACCAGCACGGTCACCGACCCCACCCGCCGGGAGACCACCCCGATCAGCAGCAGCACGAGCGCACCCCCGACCATGGCGCTGGCCACGAAGGGGAGCCCCCCCAAC
>JANQNV010000290.1 GCA_028279425.1 Longimicrobiales bacterium
CTTGCCGTAGCTATCGCTACGCCGCGTCGTTCCGCCTCGCCCCCGCGGCGCCTCCGCACCCTCGGCGGTCACCAGACTTTGGCGACACTACACTAGCGGACCCGCCGCCCCTTCATGACGAGAGCGTCGAATTCGTCGCGCACCTCCATGGCGGTGCTCGTGCCGGCCACCGGATCGAACTCCATGGTGTAGCCGGCCCACGTCTCCCGCAGCTCGTTGTCGTAGGCCTCCCCCGGGAGGAAGAAGCCGTCGGAGGGCAGGGGAATCAGCCACATGTCGAGGCTGTTGAACCAGGCGTCGGGCCCGCTTCCGTCTCGCGCGGGGACGCCCTCCCAGTCGGCGTGCACGACCCCGTCGTCGGTGTGGAAGACCCGCATGGATGCGGGCGGTGACATCTCGCCGCCCGGCCCCACGAACTGCACCTCCCACATGCCGAGCAGGGGGGCGGCGGCCTCGGCCTCCGTCACGACCGAGAGGCTGGGTTCGACCTCGATGTCGAAGGCGATACGGTGCGTGCCCCAGCGGAGTGCGAGGACGCCTCCGGTGCTGGAGATGTCTTCGAAATCCCAGGTCAGCAGCTCACGGAACGGAGCGTCGTCTTCCATGGTGACGGGAATCCAGATCTGATCGTCGGCCCGAGCCGGCCCCATCGTGTGGAAAATCAACGTATCGGGTTCGAAGAAGATCTCCTTGGGAAGCCACGACTCCCCGTCGAGCTCGATCCAGAGCGAATAGACGCCTGCCGGGATCTCGACACCCTCGAACTCGATGTCCTTCTGGAAGGCGAGTTTGGTGGCCCAGTTCGCGCCCGGCGTCCAGGTGTGCTCCCACACGACGGCGTCGGGCCCGAAGAGGGGACTGCGCCCTCGCACGCGGGGGCGAAAGTACTCCATTCGGAACTCGGTCCCGTCGATCGCCTGCGTGAACGACGACGGCTCGCTCGCTCGAATCTGAGCGTCGACGTCGGACGGGGAGGAGACGAGAGCCAGACCGGCCACGATCGCGACGAGGACTGCGCGCATGATGAACTCCAGGAGGGGGACCTGTCGCCCGATGATGCCTCGGCCCGCGGAGAACGGTCAAGTCGATCGCTTCGGGTATTCAGCCCCCGGTCACGATCGTCCCCATCTCGACCACCTCGAAGGCGCTGCTCGGGATGGACTTCAGGGTACCCAGGCGCGAATCGTCCCATCGTGGGTCCGGGGCGCCGCTGATGTACCATCCCGAGCCGTTGTCGGCGAGAAACATCCCGTAGGTCTTGAGCGCCCGCAGGATCACCTGCACCTCGGCCGGGAAGGGGGTGATGTCGAAGGAGGCCTGGAGCCGAACGCGCATCCCCATGGGGGGCAGATTCGGGTCCGTGTTGGAGCTGGCCCAGTGGCGTGCGGGCGCGACGTACGCGCGTCGCGTCACGGGACAGGTGAAGCGCAGGGCGTGTTCGATGGCCGCCTGTTCGACGGCTTCGTCGTAGCGCACGAGACCGGGGAAGATGGGGAGCCCCGCGGCGTCGGCCGAGGTCCATCCCGCCGGGCGCAGGGCATTCGACGTCATGTCGAATACGGCCCCCGAACCGCCCGTCCACGAGGCGCCCCCGTCTACCGGCGTCGCGTCGAATACCTCGTACAGTGTCCGGCTGTCGCGATCGATGACGATCACATGCCGGTCGCCCGTCCCGCCGGGCCCCCCTTCGATGGGTGCGTCGGGCGGGATCGGGTACGGGCCCGGATCGCTCTCGCTTGCGTAGTAGAACGAGACGGGGACCCGCGTCTGCGAACCCTCGACCACGGTGTAGGGGATCCCGATCGGGGCCCCCGCCCACACCGTGCCGAAGTCCGGGTGGAGGTTCCGGTCGCCGCAGGCCGAAATCAGCGTCGCCGAGTTGGGATCGACCGGCAGCCCGGAGATGTCGGTATTCCAGGGGTTGTCGGCGGGGAACGGGCGCCAGCCACCGAGCGAGGCGCCGGGTCCGAGGTCACCGATCGGTGGAGCGGGTGCGTCGGTCGTCGCGCTGGCTTCTCCCGATGGGTCGGAGCAACCGTAGTCGTTGCAGCGGCGCAGCCGGTAGCGATAGGTGGTCGCCTCGGCCAGCCCGCCGTCGAGGTGTGTCGTCGCCCCCGGTGGAAGGGCGGCCACCTCGAGCCAGCCGACACCTGCACCCGAGCGTTCGACACGGATCGAGGCGATCCCCGATCCCTGGGCGGGCCAGCTCAGGAAGATCTCATCGGTTCCCGACGCGCTCGCGGCGAGACCCGAGGGTGGGGGTGGAGGGGCGCCGTCGGTCACGACGGGCGCGGTATTGCTGAACGGCGAGCAGGCGCCTCCGGCGCAGGCGCGAATCCGGTATCGGTAGTTCGTCAGGGGCTGCAGGCCGGTGTCGGCCCATTGGGTGGCCTGGGCGGCGGGTCGTGCGACTTCGGCCCAGTCACCGCCCACCGTTGCCCGTTCGAGCCGGAAGTGGTCTTCGTCGTCGGAGGTGTCCGACCACGCCGTCAGCACGGAGTGCGGGCCCGTCGAACTCGCGTTGAGGCTCTCCGGGGCGCGGGGCGGGGAGGGGGGTGTGGTGACGGCGCCCGCCATGGCGGGTGGCGAGCAGCCCGCCGCGTTGCAGCCGCGAATCCGATACGAGAAGGTGGATCCCGGGGCCATGCCTTCGTCACGCCAGAGGCGTTGCTCCGCTGCCACGGATGCGACCTGGCTCCAGCTCGCGGCGCTTGCCGCAGGGTTCGACGCGGTTCCCGCTGGCGCCGTCGCGGTGCCGGCGGTCCGGTCGACCTCGAAGTGGGTCTCGTCGAGCGAGGTCGACCCCCAGGCCAGCTCGACCGTGTCGGGCGCCAGAGCCGTGACCGTCACGGCCGCCGGGGGCGAGGGGGGTCGGGTCAGGCGCTCGCCCTGGAATTCGACCTCGGTGACCGGTCCCTCGCCGGTCACCGAAATCGTCCGGGTGGAGACGGTGAAGGCGTACAGGGCCGGGTCGGCGTCGGTCAGGCTCACCGCGTACGTGCCCGGGATCAGGGTGGGGAACGACACTTCGCCCTGGGCGTCGGTCAGCTGGTCCACCTCGCCATAGTCGTAGCCCTCCCACGGTCCCATCAGGTTCACCGTCGTGCCCCCGAGCGCCGAGCCCCCGGCCTCGACGAGCACGAGCAGCGCACCCGACCGATCCCACACCCCCGGCACCTCCACGGCGGCCGAGGGGGTGTTCGCATCGAGGACGACGCGTTCCGGATCGGCGCCGAAGACGGCCGGTTGCTCGGGGGTGCTCGCGGTGACCTGATACGCTCCCATCCCCAGACCGGCGAAGCGCGCTCGGCCGTCGTCTTCGGTGTCCTGGACGGTCGTCTCGTCGGACCGCGTCAGTGCGACCTCGGCGCCGATGATCGGTGCGCCTTCGACCGTCACCTGGACCGTGATCGAGCCGGTGAAGGTGTCGGGCGTGGTCGCGTCGTCGCCGCAGGCGGCGATCAAGAGGGCGCCACAGAGTACCTGCACCGATGTGCGCGTGCGCCGGCTACCTGATTTCGGGCGATTCAACCAAAGAGCTCCGACTAGGGGAAGGCCTCGGCGTCCAGCAGGCGAATCCCAGTGAGCAAAGTCCGGACCGATGTTCACGACCAGGCCGAGCCGGCGCGCGTGAGGGGCCCGATGGCCCCGCATTCCGCGCCGATCGACTGTTGAGCGAACGCCCCGGCTCGCCCGACGGGTTCCCGAGGCGCCTCACTCGAAACAGACGTTCCGGCAACCCGGTCCGTCACCTCGGCACTTCGTTCCGATGGGTCCGCACGCCGTCCAATGCACCGCCCGCTCATTCGAGTCGCTTCTGGAGAAGGGGGAGAGCGAGGGTCGGGGCCACCGTCAGGGCGAGGGCCGCCGCCGCGTGCTTGGGCCCGCCCCCCGCGCGCACGACCTCCCACAAGGCGCGGCGTCCGCCGCTGGCGTCTCCGGCCTGGATCGCTGCGGTGGCCCGGGCCAGGCGGATCTCGGCCTCGAGTCGACGCAGGCGCGCGCGGATCTCCGGAAGAAGGGGGTGCGCCGGCGCCACGCGGTCGAAGTAGCGTTGGATCACATCGATTTGGGCCCGCGCCATCCTGGCGGTATCGCGCGAGAGGTTCGCGTCGTGGATTCGGCGGCGCGCCCGTGCCTCGGGTGACCACGCGAAGGTGCAGCCGTCGCCGAGCATGCGGACCCAGAGGTCGAAGTCCTCGCAGTAGGCCAGGGTGGCATCGAATGCACCGACCCGTCGAACGGCGTCCGCCCGGGCCAGGATGGTCGACATCACCGGCACGCAACTGCCCGCCAACACGGCTTCCATCGACACGTCGGGGGCCGAGGGGTTGCTCCCCATGACGCTTCCGCCCTCGTGCTCGGGGCTTCCGAAGAAGGTCGCGTCGCAATAGACGAGATCGGCTCCGGAGCTGCGCAGCAGTTCGAGCTGCGCGGCGAGAAATCCGGAGGCCCACGCGTCGTCGGCGTCGAGGAAGGCCAGCAACGAGCCTCGGGCGGCGTCGATTCCCGCGTTTCTCGTGGCGGCCAGCCCTCGATGGGGTTCACGAAGGAGCTGAATCGGGGCTGCGGTGTGCCGCGCGACGGTGGCTCGAATCGTGTCGCCGTCGGGGGAGCCGTCGTCGACCACCAGCACCTCGAAGGCGACGTGCTGCTGATCGAGCACCGACTCGAGGGCGTCGGCGATGAAGTCGCCCGCGTTGTAGCACGGGATGATGACCGAGACGAGCGGCTCAGGTGTGCGGCTCATCCGACTCGGGCGCCAGGTGGTCGGCCAGTCGGTGGGCCAGCGCGACGGCCGTGAGGGTGGGGTTGACGACCCCTGCGGTCGGAAACGTCGAGGCTCCGCACACGAAGAGGTTGTGGGTGTCGTGTACCCGGAGGTCGGGGTCGACCACACCTTCCTCGGCGCTCGGGTGCATACGGGTCGTGCCGGCGTGGTGGTGGGCATTCGGATCGACCGCGACCGATTCCGCGCGGTTCAGCCGCCCGAGGCCGGCCGCCTCGATCGCTTCGACCACCCGATCGACCGCTCGTCTCCGTCGCGCCTCGTCGTCGTCGCTCCAGCGCCAGTCGAGCCGGATCGGCGGCAGGGAGGCGGCGTCGCCGGCCCCTGGCTCCACCACCACCCGGTTGTCGGGGTTGGGCCACTGCTCGAGATCGATGTGGAGGCGATAGGTGGAGCCTCGAATCCTGCGTCCCATGCGCGCGCCACCACGGACGACGTCACCCACGCGGCGTCGCAGACCGGCTCCGGGCACGACGCGACGGGCGAAGGTGCGCGCCCGCGACGAGTCGAGCACGGCTGCGGTCGACTCCTGCGTCGTGAAGCGGACCGACACGTTCGGCAAACCCTCCGCGCGCAGGACCTCCTCAGGCAGGGCCAGGCGACCCATGTGCCACTGCGGGTCGGTCCGACTCGGGTTGGCTCGACGCAGACCGGCGTCGGCCACGTGCGGCTCGAAGAGGCCGGCGTCCGGGCTCAGCAGCGGCGAATGCGTCGTGAGCTCCACGGAGCGGTCGACGGGGTGCTCCATGAAGCCACGTCCGAGCCAGGCCGAGTCCGTCCATGCGGTCGGGCGTTGCCGAGCCGTGGCGAGCAGGAGCCGGGCATTCTCGAGGGTGCCGGCGCACAGCACGACCCGTTCGGCGATCACCCGTCCCTCGTCCCCCTCGTGTCCCACCCAACACACCTCTTCGACACGGTCACCGCCCCCCGACACGACGAAGTCGGTCGCCGTCGCGTCGGGCACGATGCGGGCGTTGGGGTGACCCCCGAGGATCGCGGGAAGGTCGCGGGTGAAGCGCTCCCGGGGTCCGAAGATGAAGGTGTGTCGAACGAGTTCGCCCACGCGGCCCGTCGTACCCGGCTCGCGCCACACCGCCGGATCGACTCCGCAGGTGGCTGCGGCTCGATCGAAGTACGGGTCCAGGTCGGCGCTGGAGATGGGCCACCCGGTCCAGGAAACGCCCTCCCGGACCTCGAAGTCGATGCCGTCGAGCATGGCGTACTTCGCCGTGCGCCGGTCTCCGACGATGGTGTTCCAGATGTGGCTGGTGCCGCCGACGGCCCGCATGCGAGAGAGCCAGAGCGGTTCGTACGCCTCGGCGGTTACCTCGCCGTCGAGGTGGGGGTCGCGGATCGGCGTATCCAACTGCACGTCGGCCCGCCCACTCTCGAGAAGCACCACATCGACGCCGCGACCCACGAGCGAGGCGGCGAGGGTCAAGCCCACGGGGCCACCGCCCACGATGCACACGTCGGTTTCGACCCGGTTGGCTCCGGGCGTTACCATGCGGAAGCGGTCCTACGCTCGAACGGCATTCTCAGTCTCCAGAAACGACCCTGTGCCCGACTCGCGACTATTGGTGTTGGCCCTCGACGCCGCCAGCCCGGACCTTCTCCGTCGCTGGTCGGCCGATGGAACCATGCCGCGGCTCGCCGAACTGACGAGGCGCGGTGCTGCGATGTCGACCCGCAGCGTCGAAGGCTTCTACGTCGGTGCGACCTGGCCGTCGTTCTCCATGGGGTGCGATCCGGGCCAGCACGGCATCTACTGGCTCGATCGCGTGATCAATGGAACCTATCGCCAACAGAGGGCGGGTCCCAGCGAGTTGCGTCGACGGCCCGCCCTGTGGGAGGTGTTGAGCGA
Organism: Longimicrobiales bacterium; assembly: GCA_028279425.1. Classification (GTDB taxonomy): domain Bacteria; phylum Gemmatimonadota; class Gemmatimonadetes; order Longimicrobiales; family Gaopeijiaceae; genus Gaopeijia. The sequence continues at coordinate 6,654 of JANQNV010000290.1, forward strand.
GGCGGGCCATCGCGTCGTCGTGCTCGACGTGCCCCTCTCGACCCTCTCTTCCCGCATCCGTGGTCCACAGGTCGTGGAGTGGGGGGTGCACGACGCCGTCTTCGGGTTCTGCGCTGCACCGGCGGCGCTGGAGGATCGAGTGCGGACCCGTCACGGTCTCCACCCGGCGCCCGCTCAATGCGATGCCGTCCGCACGCCGGCGGAATACCGGGTCTTCGCCGAGCAGCTGGAAGCTGGAGCCGCGGCGCGCGCGGGCCTGACACTCGACGTACTCGACAGCGAGCCCGAATGGTCGTTCGCCATCCAGGTGTTCAGCGAGACACACTGTGCCGGCCATCAGCTCTGGCACACACACGATCCGAGGCATCCCGCGCACGATCCCGATCGGGACGATCTGATGAAGCGGGTCTATTGCGCCGTCGATGCAGCCGTGGGTCGGATCGTCGACGCCGTCGGTGCCGACACCACGATCGCGGTGATGACGCTGCACGGGATGGGGCCGGTGGGCGGACACAGCCTCCTTCTCCAGGACGCGCTGCGGCGATTCGGCGTCGAAACGCCCGAGGGCGGCGGGGCGGGGCCCCCGGGGGAGAGCGAGGCCAGGGACGACGATGCTCCGCCGTCCCCCTCGACGCGGCCCTCCCTGCTTCGCTCTCTCTATCGTCGGCTGCCCGAGTCGATCCGCCTGCCGATCTACGAGGCTCGCGAGCGGCGGAATCAGCGGCTGGGGCGTGGATCGCCGGTCGGCATCGAGCCGAGCCGCACCCGTGCCTTCTACGTGGGACTCGGCACGGGATCCCCTTTCTCGGCGATTCGTCTCAATCTCGAGGGACGCGAGCCCGAGGGCACTCTGGCACCGGGTGACGAAGCGGACCGGTTCGTCGACGCGTTGACCGAGCGACTCACCTCTCTGCGCGACCCCCGCACGGGCCGGGTCGCGGTCACCCGAGTGCTTCGATCGCGCGATCTGTTCGACGGTCCGCGGGTCGACGAGTTGCCCGACCTGCTGGTCGAATGGGACGTGGAGGAGCCTCGAGGGACGACGGCGGCGGGCGACGGACGCGAGGCCGCCTGGGAACTCGAGTCCGACGAACTCGGCCGCCTGTCGGCCGCGAACCACTACTGCCGAACGGGCGAGCACCGGCGTGAGGGGTGGCTGGTGATGGCTGGGCCGGGCATCGCCGCCGGCGCGGCCGACCGTGTCGTCGACATCTGCGATCTTGCGCCGACGTTCGCCGCCCGGCTCGGGTGCGCGACGCCGACCATGCAAGGGGAGGCGGTCCCGGAGCTGCTGTGAAGGCGTGCGTCCTCTCGACGACTCTCGCGCGGTCCTCACCCGAGCCGACGCCGGATCTGATCGGGAAAGGCGATCGGGTAGCGGCGCCAGGTGTCGATCGCCCTCCGTACCGCCGAGCCGCGCCGCCCCTCCCGCCAGTCGCGCGCCGCGGCATCGATCCGATCGGGTAGGTCGTAGCGCAGGGCGGCGTCTTTGCGCCCTCGGTCGCGGGCGGCTTCGAGGGCCGCGTCTTCGGACACCCAGTCGTCCTGGTCGTCGAGCACGCTCGTGAACGCGTCGTACATGCGTCGGAGGTCGCCCGACATGTTCCGGGGGTGATGGCGGTACTCGGCGACCACCTGGCCCACGCACACGAAGGGGTGTTCCCGGGCGAGCCTGAGGTACAGGTCGTAGTCCTCGCAGGCCCGGAGGTGCTCGCGGAAGCCGCCCACCGCCTCGAGAGCGCGTCTTCGAAACATCGCGCCGACCGGTGCTCCGACGACGTTGGTTTCGAGCAGCCGGCCGTACGACGGTGCGCCCCGGAACGAGGTGGCGCCCCACGTGAGCGCTCGACCATCGTCGGCGAAGGGTCGATTGAAGCCCCACGAGAAGGCCGCCTCCGGGTGCTGCCGGAGACTCTCGGCATTCACCTCCAGTGCATGAGGCAGAAGCCGATCGTCGGCGTCGAGGAACACCACGAGGGGTGCGGTGCAGGCCCGGAGTCCTCGGTTGCGGGCCGCCGGAAGGCCCGCGTTGCTCTGGCGCAGGAGCTCCACCTCCGGGAACGGTGCGAGGGCGGCCGCCACGTCATCGGGTGAGCCGTCGTCGACGACGATGACCTGTGCCGGGGGATGGGACTGCGCCGCGAGGCTGCCGAGGGCCTCGGCCAGGAAGTGGGCCTGACCGTAGCAGGGCACCACGATCGCCACACCCGGGAGGGCGGCACGCGCTCCGGCGCGTTCGGTCTCGTCGGGTAGGGGGTCGTGCGGCGGGCGATGTCGGGGGGTGGGGCTCATGGGCGGGAATCTGATCGCGAGCTCGCCCGCCCAGCAACGGCACACATCGCCGGTTCTCGACGCCACTCCTCGCCTTCCGTTACTTTGCGCGCCTCCACTCCGACACCTGTGACCGAGGCGTCCGTGCCCTCCGCTGTTCCTGACCACTCCGCGTTCCGTGCGCGACTCCGTGGCCGTCGCCGCCCGCGAGCCCCAGAGGCTTCGCCGGTGGCGACCCTGGCCGCGCTCGCGTCGCTCGCCCTGGTCTCGGGGTGTGGCAGCGATGCGGTGCGCGAGGTCATCTGGACGGAGGGCGACGGATACCGCTGGGCGGAACTCGGCGAACCCCTCGGCCAGGGGGTGGGCTTCGAGGTGTTGGACCCGTCCGACCTCGGCCTCGACTTCCAGAACCAGCTGTCGGAAGAGGCGATCGTCGAGAATCGGAATCTGCTCAACGGATCCGGCGTCGCACTGGGCGACGTGACCGGCGACGGTCGCCCCGACGTCTATCTGGCGCGCCTCGAAGGGCCCAATCGCCTCTACGAAAACCTGGGTGGGTGGCGATTCCGCGACATCACCGACTCCGCTGGTGTCGCGCTGGCGGATCAGTTCTCGACGGGCAGCACCTTCGCCGACGTCGATGGCGACGACGACCTCGATCTGCTCGTTGCGGCCAACGGGGCCGACACGCGGCTGTTTCTCAACGACGGTCGGGGGCTTTTCGAAGAATCCGCCGGAGCGCTCGCGACCAGCGACACGCCGGGCAGCACGTCGATGGCGCTCGCCGACGTCGATCTCGACGGCGATCTCGATCTCTACGTCGCCAACTACAAGGAGCGGTCGGTTCGCGACATCTGGCCGTACGAGCAGGAGTTCCGCTTCATCGTCGAGCGCGTCGAGGGCGAGTACCGCGTGCGCGAGAAGTACCGCGAGCACTATCGCCTGTCGCTGCGGGACTCCGTCCTGGTGTGGTTCGAAGAGGGGGAGCCCGACCGGCTGTTCCTGAACGACGGCACGGGCCGGTTCGAGGGCGCACCCCTCGACGGCGGGGTGCTCTTCGACGCCGAAGGACGGCCGATCCGTGAGCCGTTGCGCGACTGGGGGCTACATGCGCGGTTCCACGATCTCACCGGTGACGGCTGGCCCGACCTGTATGTCGCCAACGATTTCGAGAGTCCCGACCGGATCTGGGAGAATCAGGGCGACGGCACCTTCCGAGCGGCGTCGCCGCTGGCGGCGCGCAAGGGGAGCCTCTCGTCGATGGCCGTCGACTTCTCCGACGTCGACCGCGACGGGCTGACCGACTTCTTCGTCGTCGAGATGCTCAGCCGCGACCACGAGAAGCGTCTTCGGCAGATGGGTACCATGGCGCCCTCGCCGCAGCCGCTGGGTGCGATCGACAATCAGCCACAGTACATGGGCAACACCCTCTTCATGAACCGGGGCGACGGCACCTGGGCCGAGGTGGCCGAGCAGGCGGGGGTGCGGCGTTCGGACTGGAGTTGGTCGACGCTGTTCCTCGATGTCGATCTCGACGGCTACGAAGACATCCTCGTGTCGACCGGGCATCACTACGACGTGCAGGACTCCGACGCGAATCAGCTGATTCGCAACCGCACGGCGATGGGGCGGCTCGACATGGAGACCACGATGCTGCTGTTCCCCACGCTGGAAGTGGCCAATGCCCTCTTCCGCAATCGGGGCGACGGCTCGTTCGAGGAGGTGACGGCCGACTGGGGCTTCGAAGAGCCCGACGTGTCGCACGGCATGGCGCTCGCCGACCTCGACGACGACGGTGACCTCGACCTCGTGGTGAACCGGCTCGGCTACGACGTGGCGGTCTATCGCAACCTCGCCTCGGGGCCCCGCGTGCATGTCCAGTTGCGTGGGCAGGCGCCGAACACCGGAGGGATCGGCGCCACGGTGCGCCTGCGGGGCGGCGGTGTGGTGCAGACGAAGGAGTGGGCGGCCGGAGGGACCTATCTGTCGGGGTCCGACCCTTCGTGGACCTTCGCGCTGGGGGACGGCGGCGGGGAGCGGGAGGGCCGGAGCGCGGGCGAGGGCGGGAGCGCGGGCGAGGGTGCGGGGCCGTTCACACTCGAGGTCGTCTGGCCTGGAGGGGCGACCTCGGTGGTGGAGGATGTGCGGCCGAATCGCCGCTACGAGATCGATCAGCCGGTCGCGCGCACGTGGGCGGGCGGCGGGGGAAGCGGCCCAGCGGGACGGCCCGCCGTGGGGTCGGGACGGACGGCCGTGGCGTCGGGGCGGCGCGCCGAGGCCGAGCGCGGCGTCGGCGCCGAAGCGTCGCCTCTGTTCGTCGATGCCTCGCCCGGCCACGTGCATCGGGAAAACGCGTATGCCGACTTCGGGCGCCAGGCACTCCTGCCCTACCGCCTCAGTCGCATGGGTCCGGGCGTGGCCTGGTTCGATCCCGATGGCGACGGACTCGACGACCTGTTCATCGGCAATGGGCGCGGAGCGGGGGTGAGCTGGCTCCGCAATGTCGGCGGTCGGCTTCAGGAGGTGGGTGGCGGGGCGTTGTCCGCGGCGAGTGATCGAGATGCGGCGGGCATCGTGGGATGGCACGAAGACGGCGTCGCTCGACTCCTCGTGGCCCGCTCCGATCACGAAGACCCCGACGGCGAACCGGCCGCCGAGCAGGAGGTCGTCGAGGTGTGGGAGTTCGTCGACGGGACGCCCCGGCGGGGCGCGGGAATCGAGGGGTGGGGATCGAGCGTCGGGGCGCTGGCGCTGGGTGACGTCGACGGCGACGGCCGGCTCGACCTCTTCGCGGCCGGACGTGTGGTTCGCAACCGCTACCCGGAGCCGGCGTCGTCGAGGGTCTTCCGCAACCTGGGCGGTGGTCGCTTCGCCGAGATGGAGGGGATGGAGCTGCTCGATCGCCTCGGCCTCGTGACCGGTGCCGTCTTCAGCGACCTCGACGGAGACGGGCGCCCGGAGCTGCTGCTCTCCCGCGAGTGGGGTACGCTTCTGGTCATCGCCTTCGACGACGAGGGGCGGCCCCGCGATGTGAGTGCGGCGTGGGACGTGCCTGCGGCCGGCGGCTTCTGGAATGGTGTCACGGCGGGGGACATCGATGCCGATGGGCGCATGGATGTGATCGCCACCAATTGGGGGCGCAATCACCTCTACGCGGCGACGTCGGATGCCGACCGACCCACGCGCGCTCGATACGGCGATTTCGACGGCGACGGCGACGTCGAGGTGATCGAGACCTACTTCGCGGGGCCCGCCGGGATCGAGGTCCCCCGGCGCAGCTTTTCGGTGTTGTGGACCGAGGTGCCGTTCATCCAGGAACGCATCAAGACGTACGAGGCGTTCTCGAGGGCGAGTGTCGATGAGATCTTCGGGGGCCGGCTGCTCGAAACCGCGGCGGTCGAGGCGTCGGTCTTCGACCATGTCGTATTGTGGAACCGAGGCGGGCGCTTCGAGGTCGAGTCGCTTCCCGACGTGGCCCAGCGTGCGCCGGCATTTCACGTCGCCGTCTCGGATCTCGATGGCGACGGCCACGAGGACGTGTTCATGAGCCAGAACTTCTTCTCGTATCAGCTCGAGACTCCGCGCAGCGACGCTGGTCGGGGACTCATGCTTCGCGGGGACGGTGTTGGGGGTCTGAGCGCGATGAACGGCGCGCGGTCGGGCATTCTCGTGTACGGAGAGCAGCGGGGAGGCGGCCTCTCGGATGTGGATGCCGACGGACGTGTCGACCTCGCCGTGGGCCAGAACGGTGCCCTGACGCGCGTGCTTCAAAACGGTGGCGGGGAGGTCGGGCTGCGGGTGCGACTGGCCGGGCCGTCGTCCAATCCACAGGGGATCGGGGCGCAACTGCGGCTCGACGATGCCGGAGTGTCCGGGGCCGTCCGCGAGATCCACGGGGGCTCGGGATACTGGTCGATGGACTCGGTCGTGCCGGTGTTCCGCCGGCCGGCGCCGGGGGCGGAGGTGTGGGTGCGGTGGCCCGGTGGGGACGAGCAGCGCTACGCGATTCCCGACGACGCCGCAGAGATCGTGGTCGGCGTCGACGGCTCGCTGCGGGTCACGCGCGAGGTGGGGGGATGAGCGGTGAACGGCTCGCTGCGGGTCACGCGCGAGGTGGGGGGGTGAGCGGTGAACGGCTCGCTGCGGGTCACGCGCGAGGTGGGGGGGTGGGGCGCAACCGGCTCGGGATGGGGCGCGGCCGGCCCGCGGTTGCGGGTCTCGCGGCCGCCGGCTTCGCAGCCATCGGGCTCGCGGGCTGCGGTGCCCCCGATCTGTCGCCGCACGAGGCCAACGCCGTCGTCGCCGACGAACTCCGCATGGTCTACGCCGAGACGTCGCCGTGGCAGAACCTCTATCTGAACGAACGCCGGGTCGCCCTGCTGCGTGGGCTCGCGACGCCACCGGACCTGCGCGATCAGTGGGCCCTCAGGGGCCGACTCGCCGACGAGCTGTTGTGGGCGGGCCAGACCCGCGACGCGTTGGGCCTCTACGCCGACATGGAGGCGACGCTGGCCGGTCCGGAGGCTGCCGGCTGGGACGACCGCGAACCACTCGCCGCGCGACTCGACGCCAGCCTCGCGCTGGCCTGGCTTCGGTTGGGAGAGCAGGACAACTGCGTGGCGAATCCCACCGCCGCCGCCTGCGTGGTGCCGATCAGCGAGGAGGCGTGGCACACCCTCGAAGAGGGCTCACGCAACGCGATCGAGTACTACCAGCGGGTCCTCGATCGAAACCCCGACGACCTCAACTCGCGCTGGCTGCTGAACCTCGCCTTCATGACGCTCGGTGAGTATCCCGACCAGGTGCCCGAGCGCTGGCTCATTCCGCCCGAGGCCTTCGCATCGGACTACGATATCGGCCGGTTCTGGGACGTCGGTCCGCATCTCGGTTTCGGCCAGGCCGAGTTGTCGGGCGGTGCGTTGACCGAGGACTTCGACGGTGACGGTCGGCTCGATCTCATGACGTCGTCCTGGCATCTGACCGAGCAGCTCCGGCTCTTCCACAACGAGGGTGACGGCAGCTTCTCGGAGGTGACCGACGACGCGGCGCTCACGGGGATCACCGGCGGACTCAACTTGCAGCAGGCCGACATGGACAACGACGGCTTGCCCGACGTGCTCGTATTGCGAGGGGCGTGGATGGGCGAAGACGGTTTGTGGCCGAACTCGCTCCTGCGCAACAACGGCGACGGCACCTTCACCGATGTGACCGAGGCGGCGGGGCTGGCGAGTCGGCATCCCACGCAGACCGCGGTGTGGAGCGACGTCGACCTCGACGGCTGGGTCGATCTTTATATCGGCAACGAGACGCGCGGCGAGACCGATCATCCCGCCCAGCTGTTCATGAACAATGCCGATGGCACCTTCCGCGAAGTGGCCGCCTCCGCGGGCGTCGACGCGGTCGGGTTCGTCAAAGGCGTCGACGCGGGCGACTTCGACAACGACGGGTGGCCCGATCTCTACGTCTCGCGCCTGGGCCAACCCAACCTGTTGTTCCGCAACCTCGGCCCCGGCGACGATGGGGCGCCCCGCTTCGACGAGGTCGGTGCGGTGGCGGGCGTGCGAGAGCCGATCGAGAGCTTCCCCACCTGGTTCTGGGACTTCGACAACGACGGGTGGCTCGATCTCTTCGTGGCGGGCTACCGGATGCAGCCGGGGGCGTATGCCGCGGAGCTGCTCGGACTCGAGGTGATGGCGACCCTTCCGCGTCTCTACCGCAACAACGGCGACGGCACCTTTGCCGATGTGACCTCCGAGGCGCAGCTGGACCGCTTCATGTACGCCATGGGCAGCAACTTCGGCGACCTCGACAACGACGGGTGGCTCGACATGCTCGTGGGTACGGGGGACCCCGACTTCAGCGCGCTCATGCCCAATCGCGCCTTCCGGAACGACGGCTCGGGTGGCTTCCAGGAGGTCACCGTCAGCGGGGGGTTCGGCAACGTACAGAAGGGCCATGCCGTGGCGTTCGGTGACGTGAACGACAACGGCGATCAGGACATCTACATGAACCTCGGGGGCGCGCTCGAAGGCGATGGGTATCGCAACGCCTTCTACGCCAACCCGGGACACGGCCATCATTGGGTCACCCTGCGTCTTCGCGGCGAGTCGTCGAATCGGCTCGCGCTCGACGCCCGGGTGCGCGTGCAGGTCGAGTCGGCCGATGGGTCGACGCGCGACATCCACCGTGTGGTGGGGAGTGGGGGGAGCTTCGGCGGGAACAGCCTCCAGACCGAGATCGGGCTGGGTCAGGCCGAGGCGATTCGTGAGGTCGAGGTGCGGTGGCCGTCGGGTGGTGCCACGCAGTGGTGGATCGGTCTCGAACTCGACCGCGCCTACGAGTTGACCGAGGGGCAGGCGGAGGCTCGCGCCATACGCCTTCAACCCTTCGATTGGCCGGTGGGACTCGCCCCCGCCGGGGCGCACGAACACGGCGGGGATCGGTAGGGACCGGGGATCGTAGGGATCGCCGACGACGTCTCCTCACAACAGCGGGTGCGTGCATGCTCGGACGTGTGATCAGTTCAACGCCCTCGATGATGCGGTGCCTGGGTGGACGGGTGCGGTCGCCAGCGCGGTCGCAGGTGCCGTCGCAGGTGCGGCCGTTCCGATGCTGGCCTGCCCTCGCCCTGGCGGTGATGGCGGCCTGCGCGCCGGCCGATGACGCGTCGGCGGGGGATGCGACTCCTGGCGACGCGGCCGCGGCTGCCGGCGGGCCTGGCTCTCCGAGCGTGGCCTCGGTCGAGGGCGGTTCGATCGAGGGTGGGTCGATCGAGGGTGGGTCGGTCGAGGCGCTCAGCGAAAACGTCGATATCCTCTACGGGCTCGCGTCGATCGAGCGCTACAACCCGCCGCGTGCTTCGCGGCTGTTCGCGTATGCCGCGATCGCACTCTACGAGGGGTGGGTGCACGGGCTACCTGGCTTCGAAACGCTCGCCGGCCGGCTGAATGGACTCGATGCGCTCCCTGCCCCCGACGACGGAGAGGAGTACGACTGGGCCGTCGCCGGTCTCGCGGCCCAGGTGACCACCGTCGCCGATGTGCTGGAGGGTGCGCAGCCGTTCAGCCTCTTCGAGCTCGAGTCGTTTCTCGAGCGTCAGATGGAGGCGCGGGAGGCTGAGGGGGTGGCCTCCGACGTGATCGCGCGGTCGCGGGGCTATGGCGAGGCGCTCGCCGCGGAGATCACGGCGTGGGCCGCGGCCGATCGATACGCCGAGCGCGCCGACCTCGACGACTACGCTCCAGGGCGGCGCGACGGGGCGTGGGTACCGACGGCCGATTACGGCATGTCGGTCTCGCTCAACCAGGTCACCCAGATGGTGCAGCTGTTCGAAGAGGACGCCGCGCGTGAGGTGGCCGAGTCCGAAACGTTGGGGGCCGAGTGGCTGAGCGATCGAATGCTCCTCACTGCGCGTCCATCGACCATCACCAACCCCAACGTGGCGATGGAGCCGGCGTGGCGTCACCTGCGCACCTTCGTGCTCGGCTCACCGGCCGAGGTGGAGCCGCCCGGGCCGTATCCCTATTCGACCGACCCCGAGTCGCCCTTCTACGCAGATGCGATGGAAGTCTACCGGGTGTCGCAGGAACTCACCCCCTTCAACTTCGCCACGGGCCACTACTGGGCCGATCTCCCGGCCGAGACCGGTACGCCTGCGGGGCACTGGCTGAAGATCGCCATGTCGGCCGCGCGCCAGTCCGAGCTGACGTTTCCCGCCACGCTCCAGGCGCTGACTCTGACGGCGGTGGCGTTCGCCGACGCCTTCATCGCCTGCTGGGACTCCAAATACGGCTACGACGTCGTGCGCCCCGTGACGTACATCCGCGAGCACATCGATCCCGAGTGGGTGCCCGTGATCGTGACGCCGCCGTTCCCCGAGTACACCGCGGGCCACTCGGTGCAATCGTTCGCAGCCGCGACCACGCTGACCGAGTTGCTGGGGGATCTGGAGTTCACCGACGACACGCACACCGCGCGTTACGGCTTCGAGCCGCGCACGTATGCGTCGTTTCTCGAGGCTGCGCAGGAGGCGTCGGATTCCCGGCTGTACGGCGGGATCCACTATCCGAAGGGGCTCTTGGACGGTGACCGGCAGGGTGCGGCGATCGGGCGGATCGTGGCAGAACGGTTGCGATAGGGTGGGGGGTGGGCGGTAGGCGGGGGAGGGGCTGCCGGTAGCCGGTTGACGGTGTCGCTGGTAGCCCGGGGGAGCGGTTGCGGTAGCCCGGGGGAGCGGTTGCGGTCGCCGGGGGGAGCGGTCGCGGTCGCGGGAGGAGCGGTCGCCGGGGGGAGCGGATGCGTTAGCCGGTAGCCAGGGGAGCGTTGCCAGTGCTGGCGGAGCCGTTGCGGTGGCCGGTGGAAGTGAAGGGGAGGGCGACCGAGGTACGCGAGATCGGGAGGGGTCGATCGGGGAGGGGTCGTGGAGGCGCGGCCGCCGAGGTGCGCTCGCGGAGGCGCGCTGTGGGGGAGCCGCAGCGCGGATCGAGTTTCGATCTTGGATGTGTGCGCGTGTGGAGTGCAGGCCGACGCCGTCCCATCCGACCCTTGACAGGTTTTTGAGGTGACGGGTGGCACGAGTCTCGGATCCCGTTCGCCCTGGCGGTTCGAGGCCCGTGGGGCCGCGCAGGAGGGGCGTTCTCGCCTTCGGGCGTTCCCTGGGGTCTCCCGGTCGTGCCACGCGCCTTGGCGGCGCGCGACGGAGGTGCCGAATCCCACCGTTATCTTTCGTGCATCGTGTTGGTGCAGTGTGACTTCGGCCATCGGTGCAGCCATGTATCCCTCCTTCCGCATTCTGCCGTGGCCTCGCGAGGTCACCCTTCCACATCTCACGCTCGTCCGAGAATCCGCCCCGAGGTACGGCAGGACCGATCCGAGTCCCGTCGATCCCACGGGCGGCCCGTCCGCCGACGAGCTGCTCGACGTCACTGGTACGTCCTCCGACGAATTGCTGGAGCTCGGCGACCGCATCGCCGAACTGGCCCGTTCCATACAGGTCGCCGAGGCAGAGATGATGCGGCTCATCGTCGAGTTCGACGAGCGCCGCGGGTGGAAGACGGCCGGCTTCCCCAACTGCGCGGAGTGGCTGGCGTGGCGGATCGGCGTTCGGTCGGGTGCGGCGCGCGAGCGGGTGCGAACGGCGAGAGCGTTGGGGGGACTGCCCCAGACCCTCGCCGCGATGACCGCCGGTGAGCTTTCGTATGCAAAGGCTCGCGCGCTTACCCGTGTGGCTACGCCCGACAGCGAAGGACGACTCCTCGAGTTGGCCGCCGCCGGTTCGGCCGAGAACCTCGAGCGCGTGGTCCGGGCCTGGAAGGCCATGGACGATGTCCGGGAACTCACGGTCGAGCAGGCCCGTCACCGGCGCCGCGCCTTCTCGGTGTTCGTGGATGACGACGGTAGCTACATCGTGAAGGGTCGCCTCGATCCCGAGGTGGGAGCGGTACTGATGCGGGCGGTGGAGGCGGCGTCGGATGCTCTCTTTCGGGCCGAAAATGGTGCGGGCGAGTCGGGTATCGAAGGGCGCGAGGACCAGGCTGGAGGCCACGAGGTCACCCCCGCCCAGCGACGGGCGGATGCCGTGGGCCTGCTCGCCGAGCGGGCGCTCGCTTCCGGCTTTGGAGACGACGCTCGAGGCACCCGGGCCGACCGCTATCAGGTGCTACTCCGCGTCGAGCCCGACACGCTGCGGAGCGATCGGCCCTCGGGGCGTGCCGAGCTCGATGGGGTGCGGGTCCCCAAGGCGACCGCACGGCGGCTGACCTGCGATACCGGGGTGTCCCTGGTTGCTGGGGGGAGCACGCACGTTCCCGCGGGAACGTTGGGGCACCGCGTGATGGCTCGCACATCGGTCGGGCGCGTTTCCGCGGAAACGCCTACATGCTGCTCCGGCGGTGGCCGCTCGAGCGCTCGGGGAGCAGGGCGCCACGATGGTCCGTCGAGCGCTCGGGAAGCAGGGCGCCAGGAGGGGCCGTCGAGCGCGGCCCCCGCAGTCGCTGGCGCGGGTCGCCGCACACGCACCATCCCCCCCGCAGTGCGCCGCGCACTCCTGGCACGAGACAAGGGGTGTCGTTTCCCCGGCTGTGGGAGTCGGTTCTGCGAAGCACACCACATCGTGCACTGGGCCGATGGCGGGCCCACCGACCTCGACAACCTGGTGCTCCTCTGCCGGCGCCATCATCGCTTCGTCCATGAAGAAGGCATGACGATCTGCATGGATCGCACGGGGGCGGTCGTGTTCTTCACGGCTGGGGGGCGCGCGATTGCAGGGGCGCCGGCGCCGCGCGGGGAGTTTGGGATGGCTCGGCCCGGAAACCCACGAACCGCGGTGGCTCGGGCAGGTGCCCCACACCCTCTACCTTCAGCGCCGGTGTCCCATGCGACCTATCCGGGAGCGGCGCGCTTCGTTCATGATCGAGACATCCCCTGGAGGATCGAGGCTCGGGCGTGGGAAGCGCTGGATGCGCCTGGAGACCCGACTTGACCGTCGGGTGTCCCACCGTTGGAGGGTTCCCTGGAACGAGCGTGACGAACCCTCGTTCGGTTTCCGCGATGACTGAGACATTCCGACTCAGGGCAACCGGAGCACCGATCCTGTACTCTTCGTTCCCGACGGGTTGCCGGGGCTCCCCGCCACCGAGGAGCGGCGCCGGTAGCCCCCCGGAAGCTCCGGCGCAGGGACCTGGAGCCAGAGCTGCAGCTCGTCCTTCGGATTCCCGAAGACTCCGCCAGGGCCGGCGCGCGGCACCTCCACATCGAGTTCGCCGAAGGTGGTGTCGGCCCACCCGCGTAGGAGTTCTGCTTCGCCCGGCGAGGCGGCTTCGCCTGGCGAGGCCGATCCGGAGGCCGATTCGCCTGGCGAGGCCGATCCGGAGGCCGATTCGCCTTGGGAGGCCGATCCCCCCGGCGAGGCCAAATCGCCCGAGAGAGCCTCATCTGCCTCCGAGTCTGCGGACACGACGGCCAGCGTGAAGCGGATCGGCTTCGGCTCACCCGCGATCGTCATCGTGCCACCGAGCTCGACGACCTCCCCGTCGAGGATCGCCCGCGCCGCCTCGACCGAAATGAGATCTGAGTCGAACCGCAGGGGCAGGAGTTCGGGGCCGCCCAGGATCTCGGCTACGTGGCCGTCGCGCTTCTCATTCTCCGAGTCGAAGCTGGTCACCGGTATGATCGCCACGGCCCGAACGCTGTCGCCGACCGCGTTGGGCTCGAGAGTGAACGTCACCTCCTGACTCACACCGGTGACGGTGACGGTACGCAGTCCGAACAGCTGACCCTTGCGGGTCTCGTACGCAGCGCCCGCACCGACGAGACGCTCGGGCGGGGGCGGAGGCGCGTCCTGTGCGATGAGCGTCGTGCCGGGGAGGAGCAGCAGAGCCGCAAGCAGCACGACCCGGGCGAGAACGTGGCGGTGTGGCATAGGCGAGACAGGGGTGGGGAGAGGATGGCGTCGGGTGATTCCGCGCTTCCGTCTGTACGCTCTCCAGCAGCTGCGGATCCGCTGCCCGTCGTTCTCCGAAGCCCGCCCCCCTCGATCGCACCCCAGCGAGAGCCGGGATGAGGGAGAGCTCGGCTGGATGGCGATGGCGACGCGCGTTGCCTCTCGCCCCGGCCCGACGAAGATTCACCGCCCACCTGGATCTTCTCCCTGCAAGGGCGTGCGCATGCGTGGTCTGCTGGTGTTGCCGTCGGTGTCCGTTCGCGGATTCGGCCCCCTCGTGCCGTCGGTGTCCGTTCGCGGATTCGGCCCCCTCGTGCCGTCGGCGTTCGTTCGCGGATTCGGCCTCCCCGTGCCGTCGGCGTTCGCAGCCGGCATCGGCCTCGTGGCTCCGGCGTTCGCCGTCGGCATCGGTCTCGTGGCTCCGGCGTTCGCCGTCGGCATCGGTCTCCTCGCGGCTCCGAAGGCCACGGCTGCACAGGACGGGACGCAGGCCGCCGCCCGACGCGCCCTCACGCTGGAGGACTACTACGCGGTCAAGAGCGTCGCAGGCCCGCGTATCTCCCCCGACGGGGACTGGGTCGTCTACGGGACCGAGAGCCGCGTCGAGGCCGACAACGGGAGTATCCGCGAGATGTGGCTGACCCGAACGGACGGCTCCGGCGAGCCGGTGCTGGCCTACGAGGGCGACGTGGGCGAGGCGCCGCGCTGGACCGATGACGGACAGGTGGCGTTTTCCGACGGCCAAGGGCAGCGCTGGTTGGTCGGACCCGATGAGCCGACGCCCGTGGTCGACGATCGGCTCGAGGTCGCGGGGATACCGAGTCCGGACGGAAGCTGGCGCATGGTGCTGCGGGACGCCGCTTTGGAGGCCGAGGCCGAGACGCCGATGACCGATTTCGAGCGCCGCCACGCCGAGCGCTTCGAGGGCGCGCAGTTCGACTGGTATCCCTTCGTGCGCGACGGGGAGTCGTTCCCGCTGCCGGATCCGAAGTCTCGACCCATGCAGGAGATCGTGCTCGAGGCGGCCGAAGGCGGGCGGTCGGTGACCCTGACCTCACTCGGCTTGCGCCCGGGCAACCTGTCGTGGCGTCCCGACGGACAGCAGATCCTGTTCACAGCCGACGAGGCGGTGCGCGATCCCTTGCTCTACGGGCGCTCGGACCTGTTCACCGTCGATCTGGACGGCGAGGTCACCCGGCTCACCGACGACGGGTTCACCTACTCCAGCGTCGCGTACGCACCCGACGGTGACTCGTTCTCGTACATCCGCGGATGGGGCACGGACTACATCATCGAACGCAAGCTGAACCACGGTGGTCCGCGAGACCTCTATGTGCGCCCCGTCGACGGGGGGGAGCCCCTCAACCTGACCGCCGACTTCGACCTCGACCCGAGCGGCCCCCGCTGGTCACCCGATGCCCGGCACATCTACTTCACTGCGGGGATCGGTGGTGCGACCCACCTCTTCCGGGTCTCGGCCGAGGGGGGCGCGGTCGAGCAGATCACCACAGGTGCCCGCCGCATTCGCAGTCTCACCATCGACGACGACTTCGAGCGCATGACCTACATGGTCGGCCTCTTCGAGACGCCGTCCGAAGTCTGGTCGGCCGACATCGACGGCAGCGACGAGCGGCGGCTCACCCGTGTGCACGACCGCTTCGTGGCCGATGTGGCGCTGAGCCCCGCCGAGACCATCCATTACGAGAGCTTCGACGGGACCCCGATCGAGGGATTCCTGCTCCATCCCCACGGCTACGACCCCGATGCGCCGACTGCGGGGACGTGGCCGCTGATCGTCGTCAATCACGGGGGACCCCACTCCGCCTCGGGCTACGGCTTCAACTTCAAGAACCAGTACTTCGCGGCCCGCGGCTACTTCGTGTTCCTACCCAACTTCCGCAGCTCGACCGGCTACGGCGACGACTTCAAGTGGGCGACGTGGGGCGGCTGGGGCACCCTCGACGGAGAAGACGTACTGGCCGGCGTCGACCACCTGGTCGAGCGCTATCCGATCGACCGCGACCGCGTCGGGACCACGGGTCACTCGTACGGCGGCATCCTCACCAACTGGCTCATCACCCGGTATCCGGATCGGTTCGCCGCAGCGGTGAGCGGTGCGGGCGCCTCGAACTGGACGAGCAACTACGCGCATTCCGATGTGGCACGCACCAAGGAGTTGGAGTTCTTCGGCCGTCCGTGGGAGCCCGAGGCGCGTGAGATCATGATCCGGCAGTCCGCCTACCTGAACTCGGGCGGGGTGAAGACGCCGACGCTGTTCGTGCACGGTGAAGTCGACTATCGCGTGCCGCTCGAGGGGGCGATCCAGCTGTACACCTCCCTGAAGAAGCAGCGGGTACCGGCCGAGCTGATCGTCTACGACGGCATGGCGCACGGCATCCGTGGCCACTGGAACAACGTGCACCGCATGATGAACGAGATGCGCTGGTGGGAGACCTACCTCAAGCCGCAGCGGGGTGCGCTGACGAGCGACGGAGGCTGAGGGGGCGGAGCAGCCGAGAAGCGGGCGAGCGACGAGCAGGCGGGGTAGCCGCTCGGGCTTCGGTTCCGCAGGTTGAGGCCCAACCCACAGGAGCCCACAGAAGAGGATCGCGCATGTCCGGCAACGAACGGCCGAAGCTGTCCCGCAGGGCGTGGATCACCACCGCCTCCGGTGTGGTCGCCGCCGGCCTCGTGCACACGCAGGCCGATGCCATGCGCCTGGTGGCCGAGGAGATCCCACAGCAGACACAGGATCCGACCCGTGTTCCGGGCCGGATCGTCTCCGAGCTCGGCACACGGGCCCCGGCCGAGCAGCCGAGGCGGCTCCTGCGCGCCCAGACGCTCTCGTCGTCGTCACGGACGCCGCTCGCCGACCTCATGGGTGTGATCACACCGTCCGACCTCCACTTCGAGCGGCACCACGCCGGTGTCCCCGACATCGCGTTCGGGGATCACGAGCTGCTCGTGCACGGCATGGTCGAGCGACCGATGGTCTTTCGGATGGCCGACCTGATGCGGTACCCGCAGGTGTCGCGCATCCGCTTCCTGGAGTGCTCCGGCAACGGCGGCGGCGTGTACAGCCGGACGCGGATGCCGACCGAGGTGACGGTGCAGGCGATGGACGGGCTGCTTTCGACGAGCGAATGGACGGGTGTCCCGGTCTCGACGATCCTGCGTGAGGTGGGGGTCCGTCCCGGCGCGTCGTGGATCCTGGCGGAGGGCTCCGACGCCGCCGTCATGTCGAGGAGCATCCCCCTCGACAAGGTCATGGACGACTCCCTTCTCGCCTACGGGCAGAACGGCGAGCGGCTGCGGCCCGAGCAGGGGTACCCGCTCCGACTCTTCAACCCGGGCTACGAAGGAAACACCAGCGTGAAGTGGTTGCGGCGGATCGAGGTCACCGACCGCCCCACCCACACCCGCGACGAGACGTCGAAGTACACCGATCCGCTGGGCGACGGAACGGTGCGGCAATTTTCGCTCACGATGGACGCGAAGTCGGTCATCACCTTCCCCTCCTACCCCTTCGCGCTTCCGGAACGGGGATGGTGGGAGGCACGCGGTCTGGCGTGGTCCGGCCGGGGCCGCATCACCCGGGTGGAGGTGAGCACGGACGGCGGACGCCGGTGGGTCGATGCGGCGCTCCAGGGGCCGATCCTGGCGAAGTCGACCGTGCGCTTCCGGCACCTCTTCGAGTGGCAGGGCGACGACACGATCATCCTCAGCCGCGCCACCGACGAAACCGGGTACGTGCAGCCGACCGTCCAGCAGCTCTGGGAGGCGCGAGGCGAGCGCACCTCGTACCACCAGAACCATCAGCGCGCCTGGAAGATCGCGCGAACGGGCGAGGTGACCTTCGGCCTCGGGGAGCTGGTATGATGCGGGCTGGGCGCGCCGCCGCCCTCATCGGCCTGCCCCTCGTCCTCATGGCGCTCGGCGGGTGCGCCCCCGATGCGACCGGCGACCGCGCGGGTGCGGCGAGCGGCGACGGCGCGGGTGCTGCGAGCGGCGACGGCGCGGGTGCTGCGAGCGGTGACGGCGCGGGTGCTGCGAGCGGCGACGGCGCGCCGAATGGAGGACCCGATGCTGAACTCTTCGCCTCCGACGACAACGTCCTCGCGGCCTCGGCACCCGCCCGTTTCGGCTTCGGTGCAGAGGCCTCCGCGGCCCGTGTGGCGATGTGGGACATCGACGTGCGTCCCGACGGGGAGGGCCTGCCCGCAGGCAGCGGATCCGTGGCCGAGGGGCGAGAGGTCTACACGACGTACTGCGTGGCCTGCCACGGCGCGACGGGGACCGAAGGGCCCAACGACCGCCTGGTCGACCCCGTGCAATGGGACGACGTGCCCACGACGCGCACCGTCGGGAACTACTGGCCTCACGCCACGACGCTCTACGACTACATCCGCAAGGCGATGCCCCAGCTCACTCCCGGTATCCTCACGGATGACCAGGTCTACGGGGTGATCGCCTACATCCTGTTCCTGAACGAGATCGTGCCGGAGGATGCCGTGATGGACGCCACGACCTTGCCCGCCGTCGCCATGCCGGCGCGCGACAAGTTCGTGGTCGACGACCGTGTCGGAGGGAGCGGCGTGGTGCGCTGACGCCTGGAGGGCTGGATCGCTCACTCCAGCCCTGGCCCTCGTCTTGCTTTCGCCGGCCCGGTCGCGGTGGGGGCCCAGGTCGTCGAGGGTCGGGTCCTCGACAGCGCGAACGGGCGCCCCACCTCGGGGGTGACGGTTCAACTCACCGACCTCCAGGGCGACGTGCTCGTCGGCACCGAGACCGACCCTCGTGGAGCCTTCACCCTCGTGGCCCCCGAGCCCGGTGAGTTTCTGGTGATCGCCTCCGCACTGGGATATCGGACGGTGCGGGGCGGCGTGTTCGTCGTGGGACCGGGCGGCCGGATCGAGATCGATATCCGCCTCCAGGTGGTGCAGGGTGATTCTGGTATGGACGGCACGGCGGTGACCCCGGAGGCCGACGTCCGTCAGCCGCCGTACCCGGCCTCCCTCACCCACGCACCCGTCGCCGCCAGCAGCCGGTCCACGTCCCTCGCGTCGTTGTAGACCCCCACCGAAAACCGCAGGACGCCGCTCCGGATCGAGTGTTGGATGCCCTCGGCCACGAGATGCGCGTGAAGCGCGTTCATGGCCGGGTCTTCGGCGGTGTAGTGGCGTCCGCCCCCGCTCTGTCCCACCGATACGATGTGGGCGAGATGAGGCCCGGGAGGTCCTCCCGCCACGGGTAGGCCTTGCTCGAGGAGCCCTGCAGCGAGCCGGGTGGCCAGACCGCGCAGGTGCGTCTCCACCGCCTCCACATCCCACCCCAGAAGCAGATCCAACGCGGCCCCGGCCGCCGCCACCCCGAGGTAGTTGTAGTTGCCGAGATCGAAGCGCAGGGCGCCGGGCCGATACCGGAGTTCTCCTTCCGAAAAGGCCGTCTCGTGGGCGCCATCGAGATCGATCCCGTATCGGGCGACGTGGATCGGGAGGAGGCGGTCCGCCACCTCGCGACGCACGTACAGGAAACCCGTACCGTAGAGCCCGAGCATACACTTCTGCGTCGCCACCGCGAGAGCGTCTACCCCCAGGGCCCGTACGTCGGTGCGCAGGGCGCCGATGGACTGGGCGGCATCGACCAATGTCAGGGCTCCTGCCTCGCGGGCCGCTCCCGCTACGGCTGCGACGTCGGAGACGAAGCCCGGCGCGAACGAGACCGACGGCAGCGTGACGACTCGGGTCCGATCGTCCATGGCCGCCGCCATCGCCGCGATGGGCAGGTGCCCCTCGCGGGCCGGGACGGCTCGCACCTCGATCCCCCTTCGCGCCCGAAGGTTGTACCAGAGGTAGATGTTGTTGGGGTGCTCGAGTGCGGGACACACCACGACGTTGTCGCCGGGCTCCCACGGCAGACTGGCCGCGAACAGGTTCAACCCCTCCGAGACGTTTTTGGTGAGGGCCACCTCGTCGGGGGCGGCGTTGACCAGCCGGGCGAATCCGGCGCGCGCCCGCTCGACGCCGGCCCGCAGTGTGTCCTTGTCGCCCCCGCGCGTCTGGCGCAGGTGGAGGTGGGCCTCCACCGCCTCTCGCACCGGGTCGGGCACGAGGCCTCGCGCCGCGACGTCGAAGTAGACCTGCTGCCGCGCCCCCGGGAAGAGGCTCCGCACCTCGGGGTTCATGCCCGCGCCTCCTCGGAGCGGGCTACGAGAATGGTCCCGACCATGTCGCCCATGATGTTCACCGTCGTGTTGCCCATGTCCACCAATCGATAGATGCCGCCCACGATCGCCGCGATCTCGATCGGCAGGTTGAACGCCTGTACGTAGATGAGCGCGATCACGAAGCCGCCACCCGGAATCCCTCCCGATCCCTCGGAGAGGAGGAGCCCGACGAGCAGCACGGTCAGCAGTGCGGCGGGGGCGAACGATACGCCGGCGGCCTGCGCGGTGAACATCAGCACCGCGCCCAGCATCACCGCCGTACCGTCCTTGTTGAGCTGTGCTCCCAGCGGGAGGGTGAAGGCGTAGACCTTCCGGGGCAACCCGACCTTGTCGGCCATCTCGAGCCCCACGGACAGCGACGCCAGGCTCGACGTGGTGGCCGCCGTCGTCGCCCACAACGGGCCCGTGTCCCTCAGGAAGCGAAGGGGACTCCAGCGCGCCCCGAACCGGAGGAGCACCATGTACCCGATGAACACTACGAGCTGGGCTCCCCACACCCCGAGGAGAAAACGGGTCATCGGACCCAGGAGTGTCGCACCGTAGCGACCGACGGTGACGGCCATGAGGGCCCCGATGCCGACGGGGGCGATCACGAGCACGAGGTCGACGAGGCGGCGCAGCAGAGCGGCGAGGTCTTCGTAGCCCCGGGCCAACCGGTCGCGCGCCTCGCCTCCCAACACGAGCGTGGCCACTCCTACCATGACCGCGATCACCACGATCTGGACGACGTTTCCGTCGACGAAGGCCCCGACCACGTTGGTGGGGACCATTCCCATCAGGACGTCGACCACCGACGGCACCGCTCCCACCGCCGCATCCACCGGGGCCGTCAACTCCATCCCGACCCCCGGCCGCAGGAGGGCCATCGCCCCGAGTCCGAGCGACAGGGCCAGCAGATCCGTGGCCACGAAATAGCTCATGATCTTCGCCGCCAGACGGCCGAACGTACGCACGTCGGCAAGGGCCGTCAGGCCGGCGAGGAGGTTGAAGAACACGAGGGGGATCGCCACCAGGATGAGCAGCCGGATGAAGAGGTCTCCCAGGGGCTCCAGGGCGACGGCGCCCTCTCCCCAGACCGCGCCGATTCCGGAGCCGGCCACCATGCCCAGGAGAACCTGGGTGCCCGGGCCGAGTCGGGCCTCGGCGGTGCTCAATGCAGCGTCGCCTTCATGGCCGTCATGGCCCGTCTCTTTCAGCGAGCTGCCGCAGTGCGGCGTCGAACAGGAGCCCGTAGTACTCGCGCACGTTGTCGGCGGTCAGGGGGATCCACTCGTCGATTTCGGCCGGATTGCCCTCGGCGATCTCCCCGCCCGGCGTGATCGTGTGCCCGATGTTCCACATGAACCGAACCACCGGCTGATCCGTTCCCGGAAAATGCAGCACCTCCTCCCACTCCCACGTGTTGGAGTAGCCCCCGGGGGGCATGCCCACGACGGGCCCCAGATCGTTGTCCACCACCTGGTGGATGAACTGGTCGAGGTGGGATCCCCCGGACGGACCGCTGATGACGGCGAAGGGCCCGGTGAAGTGGACCGCGGCGGGGTCCAGGACCCCGTCCGAGTCGCGGGGCGCGTGGGCCGACTTGAAGGGCACGTCGTTCGTGTAGGCGTCGCCCCGCTCGATCGCCGGAAGCACGTCCATCTCGAACCACTCCATGAGCCACCGGCCGTCGTCGATGGTCTCGGGCACCCCGCTGTCTTCGAGACGCCGGGCCTGGAAGGCGGCTTGGCGCTCCTCGACGAAGGGCCGGGTGACGTCGCTGATGCGCAGGTTGCCGAAGGTGGTCTTGAACGGCTTCGGTTGGAGCCGCTGGACGGCGTATGCACCGCGAGAGCCACCCCGGCTGCGGGTGACGTCGACGACGAGTGTCCAGTCCAGCCGGTCGAGTTCGGACGCCCACTCCACAAGGCGGTCGACGTCGTCGACCATCGTTTCACGGAACCCCGCCCACACGAGCACGAGCACCTCCGAAGCCTCGTCGACGAGGAGCTCGTAGGTCGTGGTGGAGAATGCGGTCTCGAAGCCGTCGTATCGGGGCTCCGCGACCTCCTCCCACGACAGGGTCGCAGGGGACTCCATGGGGATCTCGTACGTGCGCTCCTGGCCGTCGGGCTCGCGCACTGCCAGAACGACCGATCCGTCGCCGCGGAGTTCCGGCGGGAAGATGGCCGTCTGCTGCGTCATGGCGTCGGCCAGTTCCCAGCGAAGGTCGTTCACCGTGGAATGCCGCATGTAGGCGGTGGCCTGTTCGAACCAGCGCTCCACGGGAAGGCCGTGCACCTCCACGACCCGCGATCCGATCGGCGGAAGCTCGGCCTCCGAGGCAGCGTGGTCGCCCACGAAGAAGGAGGCCCCTCCCAGCGCGAAGTCCGGGAAGACGCGCACGGGCGCCCGCAGAGGGTCGGCCTCGTCGGCCCCCGCGACCGGCAGACCTGCGCTGTCGGGCAGCTGCAGCCCGTCGGGCACCAGCGCCACGTCGAGATGCCGGTCCCGGCGAGCGTGACTCATCCGGCTGAGGGCGTAGAAGAGCTGGGTGTCGGTCTCGGCCCCGACCACGTCGCTGCGCACGGCCCGCATGGCCTCCATCGGATCGAAGCCGAAGTGCTCGCGCTTGTGGGGGGACCACGCCTCGCGGCGGTCGGTCCGGGCCAGGATCGTGTCGGCCAGGGCGGCCCGAAGCTCAGGGGTCCCGATCCGGGACGACGCCTCCGGCGAGGGTGCCGCGGTGCAGGCCGACCACGCCCCCACCAGGGCTGCGGCGACGCGGAGCCCGGCTCCGCGCGCGACCGAAGGAGAGCGCATCATTCATTGCCTCCGGAGATGAGGACCAGGGAATCCGCGAGGGGCGACCCCGAGGAGACGCCGAGGGCGTCGAGACCGCGTCGGGCGGTCGCTTGCGCCTCGTCGACGCGTCCCGCCGCCCGGTAGGCGCGGGCCAGGGTGAGGAGGGCGCGGGGGTGGGATCCGCCCAGATCGCGACTCGCCCGCTCTGCCACGAAGACGGCGGATGCGGCATCGCCCGCGCCCAGGAAGGCGGCCGCCATGAGCACCATCACCGCGGGATCGTTGGCCTCGAGGAGCGCTTCTCGGTACGCCTCGACCGCCTCCGTCCATCGCCCCTCCGCCGCGAGTTGGTCTCCCCGGCCTCGCGCATCGTCTGCGAGCCACCGGGCGTCGGCTCCTCGGTAGAACTGGCCGAGGTCGGAGACGAGCCGCGCGCGATCGGAGGGCTCGACCGGCAGCACCTGGATGGCCAGCTCCGCCATTTCGTCGGTGGACTCCGGGCCGAAGGTGATCCGCCGAGGCGGGTCGAAGGGATTGCGGGGGTTCTCGGACGTGTTGTCGAAGGTCCACTCCATCACCACCACACTCCCGGCGGGAAGCTCGACGGGTTCCCGGAAGCGGTACTGGTCCTGCCAGTCGAAGTCCCAGTCCTCGATCCTCAGTAGCTCGCGTCGACTCCCGTCCGGGAGATCGGCCCAACTCACGACGGCACGCCCGAGGTAGTGTGCGTGGGGGTAGATCGTGAGGGCTTCGACGTCGACGGGGATCTGGAAACGCTCGCGCGCCACGTAGGCGGCCTCGCCCGGTGGGATGTCGAGCTCCTTGTTCTCCAGCATGATCACGACCGGCTGCGCTTCGGGGACCCCGTCGGCCAGGTAGAGCCCCAGGCGAGGGCGCACCGTCTCCTCCTGGCCCGTCGGCCGAAGATGGAGCTGCAGCACCAGATCCGTACCGGGATCCAGCCTCCACGCCAGGTCGGGGCGGCCCGGGTCCGTGAGCCGTCCCGGCGTCCACCCGATGAAGAAGCCGTCCGGGCTGCCGGCGCTCCCTCCGGCGTCCATGCCGTCGAATCCCGGCGCGGGATCTCCGGCGTCGCGGGTGCGGGAGGCGTCGCTCTCGTCGACCATGAAGCGGGCGTGGTGGACCACCCGTGGATTCCCGGGCAGCAGATCGGCGGTGCGGACGTAGACGGGGGCGTCGAGTTCCGGACGCACCACCACGTTCCGGTAGATGTCCTGCCCCTCGGCGGGGACCGTGTATGCCGGGAAGTCGACGACCAGATCGGGCTCCCCGAGCATCCAGCGCCCCGCGAAGGTCGGGGGCGAGGGGGCTTCGGCGAGGGTGCCCGGGGGGGCACCCGCCTCGACCCACTGCGCCAGGACCTCCGATTCGTGTGCCTCCAGGCGCCGGTCTCCCGTGAAGGCCGGTCCATCGGCCGAGGGGAGCCATGGAGGCATCCGACGCGTACCGACGGCTTGGAGGATCCGTTCGGCGCGCTCGGCCGCATCGTCGTAGCCGAGGAGGGGGAAGGGGGCGCTCCCCTCCGGCCGGTGGCAGTCGACACAGTGTCGGTAGAGGAGGGGCGCGACGTCGGCGGCCCAGGTGGGCGCTGCGGCCGAAGTCGAGGGCGCGATCGGCGACGGCCCCGCCCGACCCGGGCTCCACACCAGAAGCAGCACCAGCGCCCCGGAGGCCGCGAGCAGGGGTCTCGACGGCGCGCGCCGGTCCGCGGGCCTACCGAACCGGTCGCCTTCGCTCATCCGCCGATCTTGGGCTGCCGCGCCGTAGCCGCCGTGTGGGTCCAGACGAGGATCACGCCGCAGTCGATCCCGAAGGTGCCGTACCCCACGGGGGCCTCGGCGGCGGAGCGGTAGACCTCGATCGCGAGCAGTTCCTGCCGATTCAGGCCGATCCATGCCTCGGTGCCCGGGGCCCGCCGGTCGTCGATGAAGACGACGGGATCGCACATCCCTCCTGGGCGTCGCATGGCCACCGTGCGGCCCCGGAGCCCATTCACGATCTCCACGCGGCCGGTCCGCTGCAGGATCAGGGGAAGGTCGAGGTGCTGGGAGCGCTCGAGCTCGAGCGGTGTGAGGAACCGGCCTCGCCCGCTTGCGGCTCGCTCGACGAACCCGTTCACGACGAGAGGGTGCATCTGGTCGAGGGTCTGCTCCTGCTCGACCTCCACCTCCATCTCCTCCAACCCCACGGGGTCGAGTTGCAGGCGGATTTCGATCTCGATGCGACTCTCGGGACCCACGTCGAAGACACCGCCCCGGACGGGCCGGTAGCCGATGCCCGACGTCCGAACGAAGAACATGCCCGGCTCCTCGGCCTCGAGGCTGAAGGCGCCGTCCTCATCGGTGAGGTCCAGGGCCACGCGTGCTCCGTCGAGGTCGGTCAGCTCGATCACGACCCCCTCGACGGGCGCCCCCCCTTCGGCTTCGACGATCCGGCCCTCGACCACCTGTGCGGCGGCGGGAGTCGCAGGGGCGAGGAGTCCGAACAGGCACAAGGCAGCCCAGCCGTGGGCCCGCCGCCACTTCGTCGGATTTCCTCTCGGTGCCGCTCGCCGGCTCATCGTCCCCATCTCGCGGTTCTCGGTCCATCGGGTCGCCACCAGCACGGTGGCCCGTCGTCGATCCTCCGTATGTGATACACTGCAACGCGTCGTTCGTCCAACCCTGGCCTCTCCACGCGGGGCGATCTCTCCCCGATCCTCTTCCTTGAACCTCGTCGCCCCGGAAGGGTAATGTTCTGGCGCTCGTCCCCGCTGCGCGCTCCCTCGGCCTCGACTCCCATGGCACCACATCGGCTCTCCGCGACTGTCCCGTCCCGACGAATGTTGGCTCTGGCCACCGCCCTGGCGCTCTGCTGGGGAGCGGCCGCCTGCGACATCCTCTCCTCGAGCATCAACCCCGAGGAAATCCAGGTTGTGGTGGAGGGGCCGGCGGGCAATCAGGTGCAGTTGATCCTCGCCGACCGCTTCTTCTTCGCGGGGGGAACCGAAGAAACGGGCGCCTCGGTGAGCCTCATCACCGCCGACACGACGGTGGTGGAGCTGCCCTACGATCGCTCCTTCCCGCTGGCCCCCAGCTTCCAGTTCTACGCGCAGACGATGCCGGTCGATTCGGCGGCCGCCCCGATCGAGATTTCCATGCAGATCCTCGTCGACGGCGACGAGCGCTTCAGCAAGAGCGGGGCCCTCGGAGACCTGGACTTCGAGTACGTCTACTCCTTCAGCAACTAGAGAGATGGGTCTCCCGGTCAGGGCCCCGCGCTGGACCCGGTTCGGCGCGTTGGTGGCTGCCCTGGCCACGGCGGGATGCTTCGCCTCCGCCACCCCGAACCCCTTCGACGATTCGGACCCGGAGAGGGGGCAGGTGGAGATCGAAGTGGAGAACATCTCCTTCAACGAGGCCACGGTGTTTGCCGTGACCCAGGCGCGTCGCTTCCGTCTGGGGGTGGTGCAGGGCAAGGGGAGCCGGACCTTCAACATCACCTTGCCCGCGCTTCAGGACATCGAGATCGAGATCGACCTCCTGGCCGGACAGCGCTTCCAGAGCCCCGTCTTCGCGGTAGCGCCCGGGCAGACCCTGGTCGTTCAGGTCCGAGAGCCGGTCTCCGGCTCCGTGGTGACGGTGCGGAACTCGGGCTGAACGGAGGGACTCAGCAGGACACGCAGTTGTGGTTGTTCTTCGAGCCCAGGCTCTCCAGGAGCGCCACGGTCTCGGGGAAGGGCTGGGTGCGCTGAACGGGCCCGTTGGCCATGTCGGCGGTGGTCTGTCCGAAGCGGCTCACCGCGGTTACCTCCGCTCCCTTCGAGACGAGGTACAAGATCAAGTCGTTGTCGCCTCGGGCCGCCGCGTGGTGGACGGCCGTATAGCCGTTGTGATCCCGCTGGTTCACATCGGCGCCCAACTCCTCCACCAGGTACGTCACGGCCGGAATCCAACCTTCGGGAGTGTGCTCGTGGGCGTTGGCGGCGAACCCGAGTCCGTAGCCCACCCCCGACGCGGCGTGGATCGGGAAGACGGCGGGTCCTCCCAGGGGGATGTCGGGGAGGCCGGAGGGATCGACGCCGTCGGCACCGCCCTGGGCCATCCGGCGCCGGCGCTCGGGCACCTTCTCGGTGGGGATCTCGGGATCGGCGCCGTTGTCCATGAGGAGGCGCATGACCGGGATGTCGAGGGCGTACGCGGCTCGCCAGAAGGGGGTGGCGCCCTTCACGTCGATCTGAAGGAGATCGAAGTTGTAGCCCATGTACCAGAGGTGCTTCGACAGCCGCTGGTTCGGGTCGGCGCCCGCCTCGAGCAGGCGACGCGCGGTATCGACGTACGACGACGCCTGCTGCTTGTAGGCCTGTTGCTGCGGATACCGCGACTTGGGCGCCCAGTGGGAGTTGATCACGGCGAAGAGGGGGCCCGTGCCCGCCTCGTCGACCAGATTCGGGTCGGCTCCGCGATCCAGTAGAAGGAGACCCAGGTCGAAGTGGCCGTTGATCATGGCGCTGAGGAGGGGGCTCGTGCGGGTGCCCTCGCTCACCTGATCGATGTCGGCTCCGGCCTCCAGCAGGGTCAGGGCGGCCTCGGTGAAGCCCTCGCGAACGGCGTGGATCAAAGCGGTGTTGCCGCCCTGGTGCCCGACGAGATCGGCGTACGAGAGGGGCTCCGGTTCCTCGATCTGGCGGGAGGCCTCCTCTTCTTCCGAGATGATCTCTGCGGCGGTGCGGGGGAGGCCGTCCGGATAGGGGTCGGGCTCCCCGGCCCGGCGGGCATTTCTGCGCTCCCGATCCATGCGGTCGAGGATGGCCCGCTCACCGATGTCCACCACGGTGGAGGTCAGCGCGGGATCGGCTCCGGCGGCCAGGAGCGTCTGGATCGCGTCGATGCGGCCGTAGGAGGCCGCGAACATGAGGGGCGTCTGCCCCCACGTGGTCTCGCGGACGTCCACCGGGACGCCGTTCTCGAGGAGGAGTGAGAGGGTGTTCGCGTTCCCCGCGGTGGCCGCGAAGTGGATCGCCTGGACGTCGCCCGTGCTGGTTCTGGCCGAGGCGTCGGCCCCCGCCTCCACGAGGGCCGCCACGATGGCGTCACCCCCCGAGCGGGCCGCGAGATGCAGCGGCGTGTAGCTTCCCAGGCGCGTCCGGGCCTCGAGCTCCGGGCTCGCCTCCAGGAGAGTCCGAGTGAGTTCGATATCGGCCCGGTAGGCTGCCCAGTGGAGCGCCGTCATGCCGTCACCCTGGGCGGCGTTCACATCGGCACCCTCCCTGAGCAGGTCGACCACGGCGGCCCGGTCGCCGCGCTGGGCCGCGTCGGCGACCGGGGCGTCGGGGGCGGTCGCGGCTACGGTCAGGAGGGCGAGCACGCCGACCAGGGCGGCCCGGACGTGGTGCGCTGGTTTCGACTTCATGAAGGCTCCCCTGGAAGGGTGTTGAAGAAGTGGGGTCAACACCCTAGATGCTGAAGACACCGGTGCTGTCTCCGAAGCTCTCCCTGTCGTCGACACCGAGCTTGTGCAGGAGGTCCAGCATGACGTTGGCCATGGGCGTGCCTGCCTCGGCCCGGATGTGATTCTCTCCCGCCAGCGTGCCGTTCCCACCTCCGAGAACGAGGAGGGGGCAGCGCTTGTGGTTGTGAACGTTCGGGTTCCCCATGGGCGACCCGTAGATGATCATGGTCCGGTCCAGGAGGCTGGCGTCGCCTTCCTGGAGGCTGGCCAGCTTCTCCATGAAGTAGGGCAGCATGCCCACGTGGTACCGGTTGATCTCTGCGAAATCGTGGATGTTGTCGGGGTTCTCGCCGTGATGGGAGGCCGGATGGAAGGGCTTGTCGACCCCGCTCTCCGGGAAGACACGGGCCGACGAGTCCCGGCCCATCTTGAACGAGAAGACCCGGGTGGTGTCCGAGGCGAAGGCCAACGCCTGCAGGTCGAACATCAACTCCACATGCTCACGGAAGGAGTCGGGGACCCCCGCGGGCGCCTCGGGGATCTCGCGGGGCTCGCCGCTCCGGTTGTGGGCCTCCACGGCCTGGATCCGCCGCTCGATCTCGCGGATGTTCTCGAGGTGGCGCTCCATCCTCCGCCGGTCCGTGGGCCCGAGCACACGGTTGAGGTCGGCGACCCGGCTGGCGATGAAGTCGAGCACGCTCCGGTTGGACCGGCGGCGGGCCTCCCGCTCGGCGACCGTCCCGCCCGCACCGAAGAGCTGATCGAAGGCGACCCGGGGATCCCGCACCATGGGGAGTGGTTCGGTAGGGGAGGCCCAGGAGATCGTGTCGGTGTAGACGCAGGCGTACCCGTAGGCGCAGCCCCCGGCCTGATCCACATTTTCGATGCACAGCTGCATCGAAGGGATCGGGGTGTCCATCCCGAAACGCTTGGCGTAGATCTGGTCGAGCGATTCGCCGACCCGGATGTCCGAGCCCTCGGTCTGGTGGGGGTGGGACTGCGTCAGGAAGACCGCGCTGGAGCGGAAGTGGTCGCCGCCCACCTCGTCGGGCTCGAAGGCCTCGGCCATCCGCACGTCGGTGTCGCTCACGATCGTGAGGTACTTCCGCCACGGCTCGAGGGAGCTCAGCGACCCGGCGGACAGATCGAAGTGCTTGCCGACCTGGGCCGGTGTCCACAGGTGTTGCGACGCCCCGTACTCGCTGGCTCCCGCCGCACCGTGCACCATTTCGATGGCGACGAGGCGGGTGGGCTCGGGCGTGCTCGCGAGCAGCCGGCCGGCCGGCGTCATCGCGTCGAGGAAGGGGAGCGAGATGGAGGCCCCCACCCCTCGAAGGAAGGTGCGGCGCGGAATGGATTTACCCGTGATGAAGTCCATGTATCTGCTCCTCGATTCGGTCGTCGCGTGCGTGTGGGCCGCAGGGGTCAGAGATTGTCGACGGGGTCGGTCGAACTCTCGGGAAGACGCTGGATCTGGAAGGCCGGACTCATGACCACGCCCCGGATGAACGACGAGAGACGGTAGTCGTTGGCCTCGGCCTCTGCGGCGATCGCCCGGATCCGCGCCATGTCGAAGTATTCGGTGCGCCGGCCCAGGGCGTATGCCATCAGGTTTTCCGTGAAGGCTCGCACGAAGGACTCCCGGTACCCCAGAAGCCCCTCCCGGAGGTCGTCGGGTCCGGTGAGTGCGCGCCCGTCGTACAACTCGCCATCGACCAACACCTCGGTTCCCTGATCCTTGATCCGCCAGCGCCCGGTGACGTCGAAGTTCTCCAGGGCGAGGCCGATCGGGTCCATCATGACGTGGCAGGCGTTGCAGGTCGGGTTGGCACGATGGCGCTCCATCTGCTCCTTCACAGTCAGCACTCGACCATCTTCGACCTCTCCCGACTCTTCGAGCTCGGGTACGTTCGGCGGCGGCGCAGGGGGCGGGCTACCGAGGAACACCTCCATCACCCACTTCCCGCGCAGGACCGGAGAGGTCCGGTTGGCGTGCGAGGTGAGGGTGAGCACGCTGCCGTGACCCAGAAGGCCCCGGCGGCGGGCGTCCGGATACTCGACCTGCCGGAAGTGGTTGCCCGCGACGCCGTCGAATCCGTAGTGCCGGGCCAGACGCTCGTTCACGAAGGTGTAGTCGGCCGTGATGAGCTCCATCACGCTCCGATCTTCCGCGACCAGGTGGTTGAAGAAGCGGATCGTCTCCTCCTTCATGGCCTCGGTCAGCTGCAGATCGTAGTCCGGATAGAGCAGGACATCGGGGTGGACCTTGTCGAGGTCCTGTAGACGGAGCCACTGCCCCGCGAACCGCGACCCGAGGGCGCCGGCTCGGGAGTCGGACATCATCCGCTCGAGTTCGGCCTCGAGAACCTCGGGTCGGGAGAGCCGGCCCGCCTCGGCGAGCTCCAGCAGCTGGGCGTCGGGAGGGGTGGCCCAGAGGAAGTACGAGAGGCGGGACGCCAGATCGAGGTCCGAGATGCGGTAGGCATTCTCGATCCCCGGCACCGGCTCTCCGGGCTCCTCGAAGCGGAAGACGAAGTCGGGGCTGGCCAGAATCCCCTGGAGCCCCAGGCGAACGCCCTCTTCGAAGCCGCCCACGGCTTCGCCGTCCCGGTAGAGGACCATCAGATCCTCCACGTCGTCGTCGGACAGAGGCCGGCGGTAGGCCCGGGTCCCGATGCGCCGGAGGATGGATTCGGCGCACGGCGCGGCGTCGGCGTCGGAGGTGGGACGGCAGGTGAAGATGGCCGCCCGACTCCTGGACTCGGAGACCCCGGTGGCGTTGTACGGACCGCCGATCACGAAATCCCGGAGGTGGGGGAGGCTGGTCACTCCGTACGAGTAGCCGATCTTGCGGTCGGCCAGGCTCCAGTCGTGGGGAGAGAGCAGGTCTTCCTGCGGGCCTTCGGAGGTCTTGATGAAGGCGGCCGAGACCCGGCGGGGGCCGGATCGCACGAAGACGGGCTCGGTTCGGATCTCGACCCCGTTGGGATCCTGCACGTGCATCCAGCGATCGATCTCCAGCACCGCCACGGGCTCGCCATCGACCGACACCTCGATCTGCTCCTCGAAGGGGGCGGTCTGGCCGAAGAAGTTGCCCGTGGACTCGTGCTGGAACGACATCCGGAAGACGTACTCGCCGTCGGCCGGGAAGATGTGCTCCACACTCACCCCGCCGCGGGTCCCGAAGGGAGCCCCCTCGGCGCGATCCCGCTGGGAGGCGTACCGCGAGACGGGGTAGGTGGCCTCGCTGGGCGCCGCTTCGGCGTTGCCCACCGCCAGCCGGGTGATCTCGCTCGCGGCCGTCAGGTAGGCGTCCAGCAAGGTCGGCGAGAGCATCTGGACGTCGGCGATGTTGTCGAAGTTCGCGCTCTTCGTGTCGAGGGGAAGGTAGTCACCGGCGTCGATGGCGAGGTCGAGCAGGGCCTCGATGGACCGGCTGTACTCCTCCCGATTCAGACGCTGGAAGGTGCGGAAGCCGGGCTCGGGATTCCGCGCCGCCGCTTCGTCGAGCTGGGCCTCCATGCGCACGATGAACGACTGAAGCGTCTCGGCCTCGGGACGAGGCCGGCCGGAGGGGGGCATCATTCCAGCCCGTAGCTTCCGGACCACCTTCTCCGCCACCTCGGGGTCGCTCTCGGGGCGGTCTGCGTCGAACCGCTCGAACGAGATGTTGCCGCGCATGGCCCGGTCGCTGTGGCACCGCATGCAGTAGCGATCCAGCAGCTCGTTGGCCGTTTCGGGCGTCTCGCCTTCGGTGAGCCCCACGAGGTCGTCGGGGGCGTGGCTGTAGCTGGAGGCGGTGGCGAGGGTGGCCCAGAGGTCGGGTTGGGTGTCCCGACTGGTCGTGCTGTGGGCCAGGACCAGGGCCATACCGGCCGCAGCGGTGAGGGGGATGGCGTACTTGACCATGGGGATTTCGACGAGGAAGACGAGTTGCCGACCGTATGGATGTATCGAGCCCCAGCCGAACCGCGCCAGTGGCCCAAAGTCGATACTACGTATAACTAGACCCTGCGCGCGCCCCATACGTTGAGCGCCCGCGTCGGGGGCCCTTGCGGCGAGAGCACCCTCCACGGAATTCTCGGGAGCTTTTCTGCCTACTTCATCCTTCCCTCCGGGTTCCCGCCGTGCCCCTTCTGGTCCGCCTCCTGGCCCTGGCCGCCGCGTTGTTCCACCTCTACGCGGCCGGTGTCTCCCCCTTCACGGCCCTGGTGCAGCGCCCCGTCCATCTGGCCTTCATGGCGGTCCTGGGCTTCCTGGGGGTGGGGATCCGGAACAGCCGGGGGACCCCGCTCCGGGCCGCCGAGGCCCGTGCTGGTGACGAGGGGAATGGCGAGAACGGGTCGGACCATGGGGATGGGGAGGAGGGGGGCGCCCCGGGCCTCTGGCTGAAGATCTCACCCTGGGTGTGCTGGCTCCTGGCCTTTGGTGCCGTGGCGTCGTGCTTCTACCTGGCCTCCCAGCACGATGCTCTCGTCCGGCGCTCCGGGTCACCCACCACCCTCGACCTCGTGGCCGCCGCCGTCGCCATCGTGGTCGTTCTGGATCTGACGCGGCGCGCCACCGGATGGGGGTTGGTGGTGGTGGCCCTCCTCGCCCTGGCCTATGCCGGGGCGGGGCCGTGGCTACCCGGGATCCTCGCCCACCGCGGCTACGGTCCGGTCCGGGTGCTGGAGCACCTCTATCTCTCCACGGAGGGCATCTGGGGGATCCCCCTCGGCGTTTCAGCCGACTTCGTCTACCTGTTCATCCTCTTCGGCGCTCTCCTGGAGATGGCCGGAGGTGGCGCCCTTCTCATCAGCCTGGCCGACCGCGTGGCCGGGCGGAGCCAAGGCGGGCCGGCCAAGACGGCTGCGGTGGGGTCGGCCCTCATGGGCTCCCTCTCCGGGAGCGCCGTGGCCAACGTGGTGACGACCGGTGCCTTCACCATCCCCCTCATGCGCCGAGCCGGCTTCAAGCCGGGCTTCGCCGGGGCCATCGAGGCGGCGGCCTCCACCGGGGGGCAGTTGATGCCTCCCGTCATGGGAGCCGGCGCGTTCATCCTGGCCACCTGGACCGGGATCCCGTACGCGCGCGTTGCGCTGGCCGCCCTCATCCCCTCGATCCTCTACTACGTGGCCCTCCTGGCGGCCATCCACTTCAGGGCCGGGAAGATGGGGTTGGAACCCAACCGGGACTCCGGTCGCGAGCGGGTGCTGAACCGGCTCCACCTGCTGCTGCCCCTCCTCGTGATCGTGGTGTTGCTGGCCCAGGGGCGCTCCCCGATGCGGGCCGCCTTCTGGGGGGTCATCGGGACGCTGGCGATGAGCCTGCTTCGGCCCGAGACCCGCATGGGGGTCTCTCGTCTGGCCGACGGGCTGCTCAAGGCGGCGTCGGGAGCCGTTCAGGTGGCCGCGGCGTGTGCCGCCGCCGGCATCGTGGTGGGTGTGGCCTCCCTGACCGGAATCGGGCTCCGGATGTCGGAACTCATCATGCTTCTGTCCGGGGGGCAACTCCTCCCTGCGCTGGGCCTCACCGCTCTGGGCTCCATCGTGTTGGGTATGGGCCTTCCGACCACGGCGGCCTACGTGGTCCTGGCCGCCCTCGGGGCGCCGGCCCTCACCGAACTGGGCGTGCCCCTCCTCGGTGCGCACTTCTTCATCTTCTACTTCGGCTGCCTGTCGAACGTCACGCCCCCGGTGGCCCTGGCCTCTTACGCGGCCGCCGGACTCGCCGGGGCCCCCGCTTTTCGAACGTCGCTGTACGGCGCCCTCCTGGCGTTGCCCGGCTTCGTGGTCCCCTTCCTCTTCGTGTACCACCCCGCTCTCCTCATGGAGGGGGCCGCGATCGAGATCGCACAGGCGGGGGCGACGGCGAGCCTGGGTGTGATCGCGCTGGCGGCGGGGACCATGGGCTTCGCGCTGCGCGTTCTCGCGGTCTGGGAACGGGCCGTGCTGGCGCTGGTGGCGCTGGCGCTGATCACCCCCAGCGTCTGGACCGACGGGGTCGGACTGGCTCTCCTGGTTGCCATGGCCCTGTGGCTCCGGGCGAGTCGCGACCGGCCGCAACCCGCGCGCGCCTGAACCCGAAGCGGGAGGCGCGCGACTCGAAGCGGGAGCCGCGCGCTGTGGCGGGCGGAAGCTGGGCGGGGTGGCCGGGCGGACCGTTGCGGCCCCCCTGGATCCCGGCCACATTGCGCCCCCGTTCACCCCTCTGTCTTCCGGGACCCAGCCGTCCCGCACTCCAGGAGCCGTCGTGGTGCCTACCTCCCTGGGCCGTTTCGCCCCCCGAAGCCTCGCCCTCCTGACCCTGGCGGGCCTCACCCTCGGGAGCTGGGGCTGCGGCGAAGGCGGAGGCGCGAACCGGTTCATGAGCATCGGGACCGCCGGCACGGGTGGCATCTACTATCCGCTGGGCGGCGCCCTGGCCAACCGCCTCTCCCTTCGCGACTCCCTCCGCCAGTACACGGCAGAGGTCACGGGTGGATCGGTCGAAAACGCCAACCGGCTGCGGGAGGGCCAGATCGACCTGGGGATGGTGCTCGCCGTGACGCTGGTCGACGCCTACAACGGTACCGGCGACTACGAGACCCCCGCCCCCCAGCTGCGCGTCATCGCCCCGCTGTACCCCAACGTGCACCACATCCTGGTGCCCGAGGGCTCCGACGTGACCTCGGTGGCCGAGCTTCGGGGAACGCGCGTGTCGGTCGGTGCGCCCGGGAGTGGCACCGAGCAGCTTTCCCGCCAACTGCTCGAGGCGAACGGCATCACCTACGACGACATCGAGGTGCGCTACCTCTCCTTCACCGAGTCGTCGTCGGCGCTGACCGACCGGTCGATCGAGGGCGCCATCTTCTCGGTGGGGTATCCCGCGGCGGCGGTCCTCGAGGCGACCACCACCGGGGGAGCCCAACTGCTGCCGATCGCCCCCGATCTGCGCGAGGCCCTCCTGGAGCAGTACTCCTTCTACGACGCCTTCACGATCCCGGGCGGCACCTACCCGGGGGTGGACGAGGCGGTGGAGACGGTGGGCCTCCTGACGTGGATCGTGGCCGACGCCTCTCTTCCCGACGAGGTGGCGACGGCCATTCTCGACATCATGGCCGACGAGGCGGCGGCGCTGCAGCAGGTCCATCCCATCGCTGCCCAGATCGACCTCTCCACCCTCCGCCGGGCGCCGGTTCCCCTTCATTCAGCCGTCGAGCCCTGGCTCGCCGCCCGCGGAATGTAGGCGCTTCTCGACCCCGCTCGTGGATGGGGTCGACTTGACAGGTCGGTTTTGACCGTCTCACTCTGCCCGGGTCGTGTTCCCTCGCAGGACTGTAAGGAGGGCGGCACGCCACGGTTTCACCTCTCGAGAAGGAGCGTTGCGATGTCGGGTCCAATGTCTGCATGTCCACCGTTCAGCCGATTCAGGCGAGCGGCCGTCACCGGTGTCGGCCTCGTGCTGGCGTCGATGCTGGTGACCATTACGGGTGTCTCGGCCCAGGAGCCGGGACGGATCACCGGGTTGGTGACGTCCGCACGCTCCATGGCCCCCCTGTCGGAGGTCCAGGTCTACATCCAACCCACCGACCAGGGCGCTCTCAGCCGTCAGAGTGGTCGCTACCTGATCCTCAACGTGGCCCCCGGGACCTACACGGTCGCCGCTCAGCGGATCGGGTACGCCACCCAGACCCAGGAGATCACCGTCCAGGCGGGGCAGGAGACCGTGGTCGACTTCGTGATGAGCGAAGAGGCCCTGGGACTCGACGAGATCGTGGTCACCGGAACGGCGGGTGCCGCCCGGCGGCGCGAGGTTGGTAACGTCATCAATCAGATCAACATGAGCGACGTTCCGGCGCCGCCCACCAACGTCGACCAGATTCTGGCCGGCCAGGCGCCGGGGCTCCAGATGAACATCGGTTCCGGTGCCGCGGGCTCGGGCGCGCAGATTCGCCTCCGGGGCGCGGTGTCGGTCAGCCAGTCCAACCAGCCCCTGATCTTCATCGACGGGATCCGGGTCAAGAGCGACGCCTACGCCAAGAACGTCCCGCCCACGGGCTTCCAGGGCCGTTCGGGCAACACCACCGCCTCGCCGCTGAACGACATCAACCCGAACGACATCGACCGGATCGAGGTCATCAAGGGGTCGGCCGCCTCCACCCTCTACGGGACCGAGGCTGCCGCCGGAGTGATCCAGATCTTCACCAAGCGCGGCTCCTCGGGGGCGGCGCGGTGGACGGCGCAGATCGACCAGGGCCTCAACCGGCTCAACCCCTTCCAGCCCGATGTCGACGTCCGCTCTCCGGACGACCCGACGTTGGCCGACCTCCCGCTGGGGCAGTACAGCTACCAGTTCATGAACATGGATCCGTTCCTGCGCAACGGATACCGCAATCGGTACGCCCTGTCGGTGGCGGGCGGTGGGCAGGCCCTCCAGTACTTCATCTCGGGCCAGACCGAGGCCAACGAGGGCGTCCTGCCCAACGACAGCGAAGACAAGGTGAACCTCCGAGGCAACTTCACCTTCACGCCGCTGTCGAACCTCAGCCTGCAGGTCAACACCTCCTACACCCGGACCGACATCAGCAACACGGCCACGGGCAACAATGCCCACGGCCTCACGCTGAACGCCTTCCGCCGGGAGCGGAACTACTTCTCGTCGGGTGAGACCGAGCTGCTGAGCCTGCTGCTCGACCAGGACATCACGACGCGGATCGACCGGATCATCCTGGGCTCGACCATCAACTGGCAAACGACCTCGAACTTCACCAACAAGTTGGTGGTGGGGTACGACCAGGCGAACCAGGACGACCGGAACCTCCGGGGCTTCGGGTTCGTGCGCGCCCCGCTGGGGATTCTCAGCACCCTCAATGCCGACTTCACCACCCTCACCGTCGACTACGTCGGTAGCTACCAGATGGATCTCGCCGACGACATCTCCACCACCGTTTCGTTCGGTGGGCAGAGCATCACGAACGAGACCCGGCAGCTGAATGCCGAGGGCCGGGACTTCCCCGGTCCCGGTGAGCCGGACATCGACGCGGGCGGGATCACGCTGGGCTTCGAGAACCGCCTCCGGGTCGTGAACGCGGGCTTCTTCGCCCAGGCGTTGTTCGGCTTCAGCGACAAGTACTTCATCACCGCCGGCTTCCGGATGGACGGGAACAGCGCCTTCGGTGAAGACCTCAACCTCCAGTTCCTGCCCCGGCTGTCGGGCTCCTACATCATCTCGGACGAGGGCTTCTGGAACGACTCCTGGGGTTCCGTCAAGCTGCGGGCGGCCTACGGAGAGTCGGGGCGTGCCCCCGGCGCCTTCGACGCGGTCCGGACCTGGAACCCGGTCGGATACGGCGGCGTCCCCGCCTTCTGGCCCCTGAATCTGGGGAACCCGAATCTGGGCCCCGAGCTGACGGCTGAGACCGAGCTCGGCTTCGACTGGGCCCTGTTCGACAGCCGTCTCAGCACCGAGTTCACCTACTACCGCCAGAAGACGACCGGTGGACTCTTCAACGTGCGCTTCCCCCCCTCGGCAGGTTTCGCGACGAGCCAGTCCGAAAACGTGGGTGAGATGGTGAACGAGGGGCTCGAAGTCGCGATCTTCGCCAACCTCTTCGATGCCGAGCAGTGGGGCTTCGACCTCGCCACCAACATCTACACGAACCGTTCCGAGGTGCTCAGCCTGGGCGGCGCCGTGCCCTTCACGGCCGGCGGCGGATGGGTCTTCGAGGGCGAGCCGATCATGGCGCGCCGGGGCATCCGGTACCGGAACGGCGACCAGGTGGCCGCTCCGCGGGTCTGCACCGAGGCCGACGGCCCCGACGCCGTCTGCTTCGAGCGGGACGCCTTCCTCGGCCCCGCTCAGCCCGAGCTGGTGCTGAACTTCACCCCGACCATCCGCGGTCCGAAGGGGATCACCCTGTCGGCCCGGACCGAATACCAGGGCGGGGCCTTCATCCAGGACGGGGCGTCCCGGAACGGGATTCGCCGGAACGTCCGCTGGCCTACCTGCGCGGCGTACTACGAGCTGGCCGACGCCGGCCGGGGCGACGAGGCCTCCATGCAGCTGCAGAAGAGCTGCAACCCGCGCGAACACGAGGGTGGTATCAACATCTACTCGGCCGACCACTTCCGACTGCGCGACGTGACCCTGCAGCTTCCCCTCGGCGAGCTGCTCCCGGGGTCGAGCAGCTCCATGCTCACCCTCTCGGCCCAGAACGCCTTCCTGCACACCTTCGACATGCCGGGCTTCGACCCGAACATGCTGGGCAACACCGGCTTCGACTCGCAGAACCCTGCGATCACCGAGCACATTCCGGCTCCGGCCACCTTCCTCGTGTCCCTCCGCATGGTCTTCTAGGAGACGAACGATGAGAAACGGAACCACGAACCGGACGACCGGAGGGCACACGATGGACCATACCCAAAACCGACCCCGGGGCCTCGCGCCCCGGGGGCTGGCTCTGGCGGCGCTCGGTCTGAGCACCGCCCTCGCCGGCTGTGATTTCGAGGTGATCAACCCCGGCCCGGTGGAAGACGACTTCCTGGACCGGGTGGAGGCCCACGCTGCGGTGATCGCCGGAACCGCCCGGATGTTTGCCGACGGTCTCGACAACATCGCCCTGACCGGGGCCTCGGTGAGCCGAGAGCTCTTCCCGGCGGGATCCACGGGGAGCTTCGGGATCTCGAACTTCCAGCAGGAAGGCTTCCTCTTCTTCGACGACACCCACGTGGCGTGGACCGAGCAGCAGCGGGCCCGCTTCATGGCCGAAGACGCCTTCCGGCGCTTCGGCGAGTCGACCGAGGTGGACCGCAGCTCCTACGACCTCGCGGCCGAGGCGGCCCTCCTGGCCGGGTACGCGAACCGGCTTCTGGGGGAGAACTTCTGTGAGGCGGTCCTGCCCACGGAGGATGGCACCTCGAGTGGGGCACTCCCGTACACGGCCTTCCTCGAGCGGGCCGAAGACTGGTTCAGTCAGGCCATCACCATCGCCACGGCGGCGGACGCGTCGGAGATCGCCAATGCGGCGCGGGCGGGGCGTGCCTCGATCCGGGTCGACCTCGGGGATTGGGCCGGCGCGGTTCAAGACGCGCAGGCCGTGCCGGCGGGCTTCGTCTACCAGGCCGGCTACAACCAGCTGGATTCGGAGCAGTTCAACCGGATCTACTGGGCCAATGCGGGGCAGCCCTATCGCTCCGTCTCCACCTGGAACACCCAGTGGGAGGAGTACTACGCGACCACCGGTGACCCGCGGGTCTCCTGGTTCTGGCGCGACTCGGACACGGACGAGCCCTTCGACGCCTTCGAAGTCGGTCTCCCCGCCAACGATGCCGATGCGGGCACGGGTGACGCCGCGGTGGCCGTCGTGGAGGACTCCGTTCCCAACGGACTGGTGCCCCACTTCGTCCAGACGAAGTACCCCCGGGAGGCCTCGAACATGAATCTCTCCACCAAGTGGGAGATGAACCTCATCGAGGCCGAGGCCGCGCTGCGGGGCGGGAGTATCGCTCCGGCCTTCGATCTCATGAACCTGCGGCGGGCCGATCTGGGGATCGATCTCCTGGATCCCACGGGGCTGTCGCTGGACGAGGCGTGGACCCTGTTCCGGCGGGAGCGAGGCATCGAGCTCTGGCTGGAAGCGCGGCGCATGTGGGACCTGCGCCGGTGGGAGATGGACAACGCTCCGGGTGAGCTCCACTTCCTGGAAGACAAGAACGATCCCCGG
Source organism: Longimicrobiales bacterium (assembly GCA_028279425.1). Classification (GTDB taxonomy): domain Bacteria; phylum Gemmatimonadota; class Gemmatimonadetes; order Longimicrobiales; family Gaopeijiaceae; genus Gaopeijia. The sequence goes on from JANQNV010000290.1 coordinate 46,512, forward strand.
TCGTTCCTGCGTGCCGATCAGACGCTCTGCTACCCGATTCCGCGGGCCGAGCGTGAGGCCAACCCGCTCCTGCCGCTGAACCCCTAGGGTAGGCACGCAGGACGGGCCATACGGCCATGACGAGAGGGCGGGGGGCCGATCGGCCTCCCGCCCTCTACGTCGTTTCAGCGCTGTTCGGCTAGAAGGGGAACGAGAAACGCAGGAGGGGAATCGGGAGCACCCGGCTCTCGGGAGGGCCGGGAGGGGTCCCGCCGTCCGTGCCGCCGCTGTCCTGGAACTGACCCACCACGATGTAGGCGAGGATGCCCGCCGCCACGCCCGCCCCGAGGTACGTCTTGCCTCGGTCCAGCGACCGGGTCTCCACCTCGCGGACCTCCGCGAACGGCACGCTGATCACCTGCTTCAGGATGCGGCTCGTGCCCGTGGGGGTGATGCGCCCGATGGCGGTCTCCACCATGAGATTTCCGCCCTGTTGATCGACCAGCTTCCCCTCCATGAGCCGGTCCTCGGTCATCCGCACCTCCTCGAGGCGCTCGGCGGCCTCGGGCGCGAGCCGAACGCGCACGTCCCGTCCGGGCTCGAGCATTCCGGGGTCGGCCACCTCGTACTTGTAGCATCCGGTGCCGGCGAGAAGGGCGGCCGCGAGGGCGAGCGGGGTCAGCCTCATCATTCGGGTCCTGGAACGGGTCGATGAAAGGGGGGAATCGAGCGTCGCAACCTACGCCGGGCGCACTCGCGCCGGAAGGAGGGTTGTGTCTTGCCCCCAGGGGGCTCGCGCCCCCATTTGTTGCATTCCGGAGTACGTCGATCGATGAAGGAGGATCCATGCAGCGCCCCGCCGTCCCCGTCGTCCGTTCCGTCCGCCTCCTCCAGGCCACCGTCTTCGGGGCCGCCCTCCTCTTCATGGCTCCGCTCGGAAGCGCGGCTCAGACCAGTCCTCCCGACGTCATGCCGGCCGAGCTCCTGTCCGGGCTCGACTGGCGCATGGTGGGGCCCACGCGGGGCGGAGCCTCCACCGCGGTGGCGGGCCACCCGGCGCATCCCGGCACCTTCTACATGGGCGTCCGGGGCGGCGGCGGCATCTGGAAGACGGTGAACTACGGCAACAGCTGGGAGCCCGTGTCGGACGGCTTCATGCGCACCTCCTCGACGATCGGCGCCATCCGGGTGGCGCCTTCGGATCCCGATGTGATCTACGCCGGGACCGGGACGGATGGAATCCGGAGCAACGTCATCGTCGGTCAGGGGGTCTACCGCTCCACCGACGCAGGCGCCACCTGGGACTTCCTGGGGCTCGAAGACGCGGGCCAGATCGGTGCGGTGGAGATCCACCCGGAGGATTCCGACGTGGCGTTCGCCGCCGCCTTCGGTTCGCCCTTCGGACCCAACCCCGAGCGCGGGGTCTATCGGACGCGGGATGGGGGGCAAACGTGGGATCACGTGCTCTTCGTCTCGGACTCGGTCGGTGCCATCGACCTGGACCTCCACCCCACCGATCCCAACACGATCTACGCCGGGCTCTGGCGCGCCGAGCGGGAGCCCTGGAGCATCATCAGCGGGTGTGACGCGTGTGGCGACGGGATCTGGAAGTCGACCGACGGCGGGGACAGCTGGCGCCAGGTGACCGACGGCCTCCCCCAGGGGCTCATCGGGAAGATCGACCTGGCGGTGTCGCCCGCCGACCCGGACCGCGTCTACGCCCTCGTGGAGGCTCCCGAAGAGGAGGAGGGGCTCTACCGATCCGACGACGCCGGCGAAAGTTGGAGGTTCGTGGCCGGGGGACGCTATCCCAAGTCCAACCCGTACGCCACGGTCGAACTGATGGAGCGCCCGTTCTACTACACCAATGTGGACGCCGATCCCACCAACGCCGACGTCGTCTACGTCAACAACGAGCGCTTCTTCAAGTCCACCGACGGGGGTGAGACCTGGGCCATCCACCCCACCCCGCACGGCGACAACCACGACATGTGGATCAACCCCGACAATCCGGACCTCTTCATCCAGGCGAACGACGGCGGGGTGAATGTGACCTTGGACGGAGGGCAGAGCTGGTCCACTCAGGCGAACCAGGCGACCGCCGAGCTTTACCAGGTCGATGTGGACGACCAGTTCCCCTACTGGCTGTATGCCGGGCAGCAGGACAACACCACCATCTCCGTGCCCAGCCTGCCGCCAGCCGAGCCCGCTCCGGCGGGAGCCACCTCGTGGTGGAAGGCCGTCGGCGGCTGCGAGACGGGGCCGGCGGTGCCCAAGCCCGGCGACCCCTCCGTCGTCTACGCGCCCTGCAAGGGCACCTTCGACCTCTTCAGCATGAACACCGGCCAGGCCCGGGGGCACTACGTGGGGGGCGAGTTCCTCTACGGCGTGAACCCGGCCGAGCTGGAGTTCCGCTTCCAGCGGACCACGCCGGTGGAGGTGTCTCCGCACGATCCCAACACCGTCTACCACGGCTCGCAGTACGTGCACCGGACCCGAGACGGGGGCACGACCTGGGAGACCATCTCTCCCGACCTGACGGCGTTCAAGCCCGAGTACCAGATGCGCTCGGGTGGCCCCATCACCAACGACATCACGGGTGAGGAGCACTACGGGACCCTCTACGTGATCGAGGAGTCCCCGGTGGAGCCGGGGGTGATCTGGGCCGGAGCCAACGATGGCCCCGTCCACGTGACGCGCGACGGCGGAGACAACTGGACCGAGGTGACGCTACCGGGGTGGGGTGAGGACGGGCGCATCAACTCCATCCACGCCTCCCTTCACGCGGCGGGGACGGCCTACGTGGCCGGATACCGTTTCCTCCTGAACGACTTCGCGCCGTACGCCTACCGCACGACCGACTTCGGACGGACGTGGACCCGGCTCACCGACGGGACCAACGGGATCCCCGAGGACTGGCCGGTGCGGGTGGTGCGGGAGGACTCGGAGCGGCCAGGGCTACTGTACGCCGGGACCGAGTTCGGCATGTTCGTGTCGTTCGACGACGGGGCGCGCTGGCAGAGCCTGCAGTTGGACCTCCCTCGGACGCCCATCACCGACCTCGAGGTGGTTCAGGGTGATCTCGCCATCTCCACCATGGGGCGAGGCTTCTGGATCCTCGACAACGTCACTCCGCTCAGGCAGGCCGATGCCGGTCTGGCGTCGGCCCCCGCCCACCTCTTCGAACCTCGTGCGGCGCACCGGGTCCGCTACCGCGGCACCTCGGACTACGGGGCCACCGCTCCCAGCGACCCCGAGTACCCGTCCCCCGGAGCCGTGGTCGACTACTACCTCGGCAGCGAACCCTCCGGCGAGGTGAGCCTGGAGATCCTCGACGAGGCCGGGACTGTGATCCGTGGCTTTTCGAGCGCCGCCGACGGCTACACCTACACCGAGACCCAGGAGATGCGGGCGCCCTACACGGTCCGCTCCGGCGAGCCTTGGGTCGACAAGGGCGCAGGAGCGCATCGGTTCGTCTGGGATCTCCGGCACCCGGGTGCGTGGACGCCCCCCGAGGTGACCGGCCTCTATGGACGGCCCAGCGAGGAGGGCCCCCTGGTCACGCCGGGGATGTACCAGGTCCGCCTCACGGTGGGGGACTGGAGCGAAACCCACGCGCTCGAGGTCCGCATCGATCCGCGCGTGGCGGCCGAGGGGATCACCGTGGCCCAGTTGGCGGAGCAGGAGGCGCTGAATCTGCGCATCCGGGACGCCTTGGCTGAGGCCGGTGCGGCGGCCCAGGAGCTGCTGACGCTCAAGGAGCGGGCCTCGGGGGCGCAGGCCGAGCGACTCCAGGCCCTGTGGGACGAGCTGGTCACGGTGCGGCAGGGCAGCTACCCGACGCCCAAGCTGCTGGACCACATCGACTACCTGGGCGGGATGGTGTCGAAGGGCGACGGCCCGCCCAGCCGGGACGGGCTCGACCGCTTCGAGGTCCTTCGCCAGCGCCTGGACGACTGGATGGAGCGCTTCAACGAGATGCGTCGGGTGGTGGCCGACGACGCGATGGAGGGGGGCTGACCCGAGGTCAGCGTGCCTCCATCAGCTGGCGGATCTGGCGAAGCGCGGCGTCGACCTTGAACTGGATCCCGCGTACCCCGCGCTCCACCGAAGCGCGCGTCGGGTCGCCGGAGACGCCGCTGTCGTCGAAGCCGCCCCCCGGAGCGAGCTTGTCGGTGCGGATGTGACGTGGGTCGACGGCCAGGAGCTGTGAGGTGTCCGAGATGCCGGCGTGACCGCCGATCGTCTCGGGTGTCTCACCCTGTGAGACCAGCCACTCCCGGAAGCCGTTGTTGCCGTAGTAGTCCCCGACGAAGTGGACGCGGGCCGCCTCGCCCGCCCACTCGGCGTTGAGCATGTCGGCAACCTGCTCCATCCCGCGCTGGTTTCCGCCGCTGTCGCCGATCATGACGATGTCCGTGAAGCCGTGCACCGCCAGGCTGCGCGCCGCGTATTCGAGGAGCTTCACGTAGAACTCCTCGGGGAAGGTGATGGTGCCGGCCTTCGACATGTGTCCGCGCGTCGGGTTGTTCACATCCCCCTCGGGCACGTAGGTGACCACCGGCGCCACCAGGGCGTTGCCGAGCTCGCGGGCGATCATCGCCGAGGCGTGGTTCACGATGAACTTGTGCTTGCCCAGCACCATGTGCGGGCCGTTCTGCTCGGTCCCCGCGGTCGGAATGATGACCGTGGTCGTGCCGTTGTCGATGGCATCGCGGACCTCGGTCCACGTCAGCTCCTCGAGAAACACCGACGGGAGGATCTGGGCGTGCGCGGGGATCGCGACGCCGAGGGAGAAGGCCAGGGCGACGAGGGCGAGGGCTGCCGGGGCAGAGCCACGCAGGGCGCGGGAGAGACGGTTCATGATTCGCCGAGGGTGCCGGGTTCGAAGCGGGAGCGGCGATGCGCGCCGCACGAAGGTCGGTCGAGAGTGCCGGCGGGACCGGCGCCCGGCAAGGGTCGAGGGGGAGCGTCGGGTCAGGACGGGCGGGTCGGCGGTCGACGCCGACCCCGTGCCCGGGCCGCGGCCGCCAGCAGCGGCACCACCAGGATCCCGGCGGCGGCCAGCCAGAGTCCAACGGCCAGCGGCGATGAAAAGACCACGCTCCACTCCCCTCCGCTGAGGGCCAGGGCGCGGCGGAGGTTTCGCTCCATCAGCGGTCCGAGCACGAGCCCCAACACGACGGGCGCGAGCGGAAATCCCCCGCGCCGCAGGAGAACGCCGAGTGCGCCCATGAGGCTCATGAGCACCAGGTCGAAGGCGCTTCGGTTGACCGCGTAGACGGCCACGAACGACAGCGCGGCGACCCCGGGCAGGAGGATCCAGCGGGGTAGCCGCAGTACCCGTACGAACACCCCGACGAGCGGCAGATTCAGCAACAGCAGGAAGAGGTTGCCCGCCACCATCGAGGCGGCCAGCCCCCAGAACACCTCGGGCTGGCGCTCGATGAGGAAGGGGCCCGGCGTCACCCCGAGGCCGAGCAGGGCGCCCAACAGGACCGCCGTCGTGCCGCTTCCCGGGATGCCGAGGGTCAGCAGCGGAATCATGGCCCCCGTGGCGGCCGCGTTGTTGGCGGCTTCGGGGGCGACGACCCCTCTCGGGTCTCCCTCGCCGAAGCGGCCGTCGGCGCCCGCCATGCGTTGCTCCACCCCGTAGGCGAGGAAGCTGGCGATCGTGCCGCCCGCCCCGGGGAGGACACCGGTCACGAAGCCGAGGAGGGTCGAGCGCACCATGGCCCATCGATGGCGCAGCGCCTCGGCCCAGGAGAGCCGCACCGGACCCGGCTCGTCGGGGGTCGCGGCGTCGGCGGGCCCCATCAACGCGAGCAATACCTCGCTGACCGCAAACAGGCCGATCGTGACCACCACGAAGTCGAGCCCGTCGAAGAGCCGGAGTTGGCCGAAGGTGAAGCGTGGCACGGCCGAGTTCGGGTCGAGGCCGACCGTGGCCAGCAGGAGCCCGAGCCCGGTCGAGGCCAGCGCCTTCACCACACCGCCGCGGGCCAACCCCGAGAGCGCGGCGAAGGCGAAGACCATCAGGGCGAGGTACTCCGCGGGGCCGAAGCGGAGCGCCAACGCAGAGAGGGCCGGACCGAAGAGCGCCAACCCGAGGATCGACAGCGTGCCGCCTGCGAACGACGCGACGGCCGACAGGGCGAGCGCACGGCCTCCCGCTCCGGCCCGGGTCATCGCATGACCGTCGATCGCCGTCACGACGGCCGATGCGGTGCCCGGCACGTTGAGCAGGATCGTGCTGATGGAGTTGCCGTACTGCGACCCGTAGTAGATCCCGGTCAACAGGATCATGGCCGACTCGGGGGGCAGTCCCGTCGCGAAGAGCAGGGGCAGCAGCATCGCGATCGCGTTGATCGGCCCGATGCCTGGGAGCATACCCACGGTCGTGCCGACGAGCACACCGGCGAAGGCGAGGGCGAGGTTCAGCGGCTGAAGGGCCACCCCCACCCCGAGCGCGAGCCCCTCCATCACCCACCCCCCGGGATCCAGCCCCCCGTGGGAAGCGGGAGTCCGAGCCCCTGCACGAACAGCAGGAACAGAGCCACCGAAAACAGGGCGCCGACCCCGAGGCCCGCCGTCCACCGCCCCCCGAACAGACGCGCGAGAAGTCCGAACTCGAGGGTCGTGGCCGCGACGAATCCCAGCGGATCGAGGGCCAGGGCGAACGCCGGAAACGACAGGAGCGCCAGCCACGCCCGCGCGGGCGGCGCGCTCGGGCCTTCACCCGGGTGGGGCTTCGCGCGAAGGGTTGTCCACACCCCGCACACCACGAGCAGTCCGGCCGCCAACCACGGGAAGGCGCGAGGGCCGAGAGGGTCGGTGGGGAACGCCACGGTGAAGTCCCGGGCGAGGACGAGCGCGACGAAGCCGAGCGACACCAGGGCGAGGGCCGCCGCACGGGCGACGTTCAACGCACGAGTCCCAATTCGCGCGCGAGCCCTTCGAACTCGCTCACCTGCGCCTCGACGAAGCGCTCGAAGCCCTCGCCGGTGCGAAGCCACGGCCGCAGACCGGAGCGAGCCAACGCCTCCGCCCACGCCTCGCTCTCACCCACGGTGCGCAGGCGCTCCACCCAGGCGTCGTACTCCGCGTCGGAGATGTCGCCGGGAGCGAAGAAGCCGCGCCAGGTGATCCACTCGACCGGAAAGCCCGCCTCGCGCGCGGTCGGCACGTCGGCGAGCCATCCCCCGAGGCGGTCGGGGGCGAGCACTGCCAGCACCCGCACGTTGCCGGCCTCGATCTGCGCCTCGACTTCGGAGGCGTCGCCCGAGAAGATCTGAACGAACCCGCCGAGGAGTGCGGTGAGCGCCTCGCCCCCACCGTCGAAGGGTACGTAGCGGACCGACCGGGGCTCGATCCCCGCGGCCCGGGCGAGCAGAAGC